>NZ_JAPDNV010000022.1:0-63845 GCF_026013155.1 Paenarthrobacter sp. PAE-2
TCACCGCAGCCTAACCCGCCCCTACTTTCGTATTAGGTCGCATTTGTGCGCGTTTTGAACGTTCAAAACGCGCACAAATGCGACCCAGTTGGGTAGCTATAGGGAGTAGATGCTCCAGGACGCCTCATGCGTTGCGCCGGGTTCCAGACGGATCAGGTCCGTGCCGCTGTTGACGGCATCCGGCGGGCACGTCATGGGCTCCACGGCCAGTCCGATCCGGTTGGGCAGGGGAGCCGGCTTGTCCGCCGTGTGAATCTGCAGCCACGGGCAGCGTTCGTCCCACGCCATTCCGACGCCGGTGCCCGCCGGGTCCCGTAGCGACAGGCGCGCCGACCCGCCGTCGAACGCTATGTCCGTGAACGCGTGGTCAATTTCGGTAGCGCCGATCGCGCGCGGCGAGCGGAAGTCGAACTCATGACCCTCCACCGATGCCAGCTCGACGGGGAGGAGCCGGTCCGGCGTCACCTCAAGGAACGTGGCGGCAGGTACCTCCAGGATCCATTCGTCCAGTGGCGATCTGCCGGCCACCAGGTACGGATGCGGACACACGCCGTAGGGGGCTGCGGACTCCCCGATGTTCGCGGCGCTGACCGTGCTGTGCAGCCCGTTTTCATCCAAGGCGTACTGGGCCGTGAGCTCCAGCACGAAGGGGTAGCCCTCGCTTGGTCCCACCACACACGTCAGGGTGACCGAACCGGCGTCGTGCTCCTTCGCAGCCCAGTCGAGCGGGAAGGCGAGGCCATGCAAAGAAGCGCCACGCTCGGGTTCATTGACGGGGAGCTGGTGGGCGACGCCGTCGAAGGAGTACCGGCCGTCTTCGATCCTGTTGGGCCACGGCGCAGCGATGATCCCGCGGTAATCGGGGATGGGACCACCCTGCGGGAACGGAACCACCAAATCCCGGCCACGGAACTGCAGGACGCGCAGAGCCGCGGCGCGTTCCGTTACGACCGCTTTGTAACCGCCGGCTTCGAGGATGAATTCCGTGCTCACAGGCCGCCTGCCAGTTTGTAGTACGCCGCGTTCCAAGCGAGTTCCTTCTTGAACTGTTTGATGGTGGTGCCTTCGTCGATGGTGAGGAGTTCGGTTTGGGCGATTTCGGCGAAGTCCTCGAACACGTCCATACCTACCTGCGTGGACAATACCGTGTGGTGCGCCGCTCCGGCGGTGAGCCACGCGGCGGCCGAGGTGGCGAAGTCCGGCTTGGGCTCCCACAGCGCGCGGGCCACCGGGAGGTTGGGCAGCGGCTGGTCAAGGTCGACGACGTCCACGGCGTTCGCGACCAGGCGGAACCGGTCGCGCATGTCGGACAGCGCAACGACGACGCCGGACGAGGCATTGGTGTCGAACACCATCCGGACGGGGTCTTCCTTGCCGCCGATCCCCAGCGGGTGGATCTCCACCCGCGGCTTCCTGGCCGTCAACGAGGGGCAAACTTCAAGCATGTGCGCGCCGAGGATCTTTTCGCTGCCCGGTTCCAGGTGGTAGGTGTAGTCCTCCATCAGCGAGGCGCCGCCGGGAAGCCCGGATCCCATGACCTTCGCGGCGCGGACCAGGATGGCGGTCTTCCAGTCGCCCTCTGCCCCGAACCCGTAGCCGTCGGCCATGAGCCGCTGGACTGCCATGCCCGGCAGCTGGCGGAGTTCGCCCAGATCCTCGAAGGAAGTGGTGAACGCGGCCGAGCCGTTGGCTTCCAGGAAGCTCCGCAGGCCAAGTTCAATGCGGGCGCTGTAGCGCAGCGACTCGTGACGGGCACCGCCCTCCTGCAGTTCGGCGGCCACCTCATAAAGGCGCGCATACTCCGCAACCAGGGCGTCGACGTCGGACTCTTCCGCGGTGTGGACAGCGTCGGCGAGTTCGTTGACAGACCAGGTGTTGACCGAGACGCCGAAGCGGAGCTCGGCCTCGGTCTTGTCCCCCTCGGTGACAGCCACGTTGCGCATGTTGTCGCCGAACCTCGTCAGCTTCAGGTTCCGGACCGCGGCCCAACCAGCGGAGGCGCGCTGCCACGCGGCTACCTGGCGTGCCACCTCAGGGTTGGAGACATGCCCGACGACGGTCTTCCGCGGCACGCCGAGACGGGACTGGATATACCCGAATTCGCGGTCGCCGTGGGCTGCCTGGTTGAGGTTCATGAAGTCAAAGTCGATATCCGCCCACGGCAGGTCCCGGTTGGCCTGAGTGTGCAGGTGAAGGAGGGGCTTGCGGAGGGCATCCAAGCCTTGGATCCACATCTTGGCCGGGCTGAACGTGTGCATCCACGCGGTCACGCCGATCACGGAGTCGTCCGAGTTGGCTTCAAGGGCTGTCCGGCGGATGGCGTCCGAGTCGGTGAGGACGGGCTTCCACACGAGCTTGACCGGAACGTTGGCATTCAGGGCGTCGGCAATGTCCCGGGACTGGGCTGCGACCTGCTTGAGGACGTCCTCCCCGTAGAGGTGCTGGCTGCCGGTGAGGAACCAGACTTCGTACTGGTCGAGGGAAGTGCTGTTGGCCGACGTGATGTTGGTGGCTGCGGGCATGGTGGGCTCCTGGGTTTGACGGTTCGTCGGGCCGGCGTGCGGCTCCGGTGTGAAGGATGCCGCGTCAGCGGCCGTAGACGTTCTGGTAGCGGTCGAACAGCGAGGCGATCTTGGCTTCATCAATCGGCAGCGGCTCGCCAAGTTGGCGCGAAACGTGGACGGTCTTGGCCACTTCCTCGCACATCACGGCTGCCTTCACCGCCGCACGGGCGTCCTTGCCGATGGTGAAAGGCCCGTGGTTCTGCATCAGCACCGCGGGGGAGTTCGAATTCTTGAGCGTCTCCACGATTCCCTTGCCAATGGAGTCGTCACCGATCAGCGCAAACGGCCCCACGGGGATGGGACCACCGAATTCGTCCCCCATCATGGTCAGCACGCAGGGGATGTCCTCCCCGCGGGCAGCCCACGCCGTGGCGTAGGTGGAATGCGTGTGGACAACCCCGCCCACCTCGGGCATGTTCCGGTACACGTAAGCATGTGCGGCGGTATCGGAGGACGGCGACAGGGCCGGATTGTGCCAGGTGATCGTTTCACCGGTGCCGGTGGTGATGCTGTTGACCGGCACGCCATGGAGGTCGGTGACCACCATCTGTTCAGGGGTGAGCTCATCATAGGAAACGCCGGACGGTTTGATGACCATGAGCTCGTGGCCGGGAATCCTGCCCGAGACGTTGCCAGCTGTCCACACCACCAGTTGGTAGCGGGTCAGTTCGGTGTGCAGCCCGCAGACTTCCTGCCGGACTGCGGCTATGGTGTCCAAAAGGGAGCTCATGCGGTGGCACCTTCCAGTGCTTGGCTTGCATGGGCTGCGGTGTTCGACGGCGGTGCGTCGCCGGCCCTCGCTGATGCTCCGCCCTTGGATGCGGCTTTCCGTTGGATGGCCTTGAGCCGATGCATCACGTCATTGGTGCCGCGACCGAAGTAGTCATGGAGGGTCCGGTACTCGTTGAACAGTGCCTGGTAGGCCTCGACGTTCTCGGGGATGGGCGTGTACACGGCACCCGGGGCTGCAGCCATGGCCGCGGCGGCTTCACGGATGTCCTTGTACTTGCCCGCAGCCACTGCCGCGTGGATGGCCGAGCCCAGGGCCGGGCCTTGTTCCGAACCGATCGTGGAGAGCTGCAGTCCGGTGACGTCGGCGTAGATCTGCATGAGGAGCTTGTTCTTGAGGAGCCCGCCTGCCACGATGAACTCCTTTACCGGAACGCCGGAGTCACGGAAGGCGTCCACGATTGTCCGGGTGCCGAATGCCGTGGCTTCGAGCAGCGCCCGGTAGGTGTCCTCCGGCTTGGTGGCCAACGTTTGGCCCACAACAACGCCGGACAGTTCGTGATCCACCAGCACCGAGCGGTTACCGGAGTGCCAGTCCAACGCAATCAGGCCGTGCTGGCCGATTTCCTGCCTTCCTGCGAGTTCGGTCAAGTACTCGTGGACGCTGACGCCTTGAGCCGAGGCAGCTTGGTGGTATTCCGGTGGAACGCCGTTCTTGGTGAACCAGCCGAAGATGTCCCCCACACCGGACTGCCCGGCTTCGTAACCCCACAGCCCATCCACGATTCCGCCGTCGACGACTCCGCACATGCCGGGGACCTCACACAAGGCATCCCCGTTCATGACGTGGCACGTCGACGTGCCCATGATGGCCACCAACTGGCCAGGTTCGACCGCATTCGCCGCTGGGGCACAGACATGGGCATCCACGTTGCCAACAGCCACGGCGATCCCGGCGGGTAATCCGGTCCAGGCTGCAGCTTCCTCCGTCAGGGTTCCCGCCGCTTCGCCAAGGCGCCCGATCCGGTGTTCCAGCTTCGCTGACACAAAGTCGCGGAATTCAGGGTTGAGTGCCGTGAGGAAGTCTTCGGACGGGTATTGCCCGTCCTGGAGAATGCCCTTGTACCCGGCCGTGCAGGCGTTCCGAACGTAGGTGCCGCACAGCTGCCAGACGATCCAATCCGCAGCCTCCACCCAGTGGTCCATCACGGCGTAGAGCTCCGGATCTTCTTCCAGCAACTGCAGGCCCTTGGCGAACTCCCATTCGGAGGAAATCAGCCCGCCGTACCGGGGAAGCCATGCTTCCGCCCGCTCTTCCGCAAGCTGGTTTATGCGGTCCGCCTGGGGCTGCGCGGCATGGTGACGCCAGAGCTTGACGTAGGCGTGCGGCCGGTTCGCGAAGCGGTCCAGTTCGTTCAGCGGAGTGCCGTCCGCCGTCGTCGGGACCATGGTGCAGGCCGTGAAGTCAGTGGCGATGCCCACCACGTTTTTTGGATCGATGCCCGCGTCGGCGACGGCGGCAGGTACTGCGTTGCGCAGGACGTCGCGATAGTCGTTGGGCACCTGGAGGGCCCAATCGGCGGGGAGGCGCTCGCCGGTAGCGGGGAGTACCTCGGACACCACGGCGTGCGGATACTCGAAGACGCCGCTGCCGAGTTCCAGCCCGTCTAAGACGCGGACTACTACTGCGCGTCCGGACAGCGTCCCGAAATCGACGCCGATGACGTACTGCTGATCCAAGGGTGAGTTTTCTGCGGGATTCATGGGATTCTCCATCCGGCTGGCCAAGGCCTCGGTGCCGGGGGTCGGGTGAAGTGGGGAGGGGTGAAGGGGCGGACAAAGGGTCTGCTGCAATTGTTAGCGCTAACAACAAGCAAGTCAAGACCCCACCGACCACCGCCCCCATCTAGGTCGCAGCAGTGCGCGTTTTCACGGCTCAAAACGCGCAGTGCTGCGACTCAGTTGGGAGGGGGAGGGGTGGACGTCGTGTTGCGCACCACCAGGCGGGGCCTGACCGTGACCGGGGCGCCGGGTTGGCCCGTCTCCAACCGGTCAAGCAGCAGCGAGATGCAACGCTGGCCGAGTTCTTCGAAGTCCTGCGCCACGGTGGTCAGTGGCGGGATGAAATAGGCGGCCTCGGGCTGGTCGTCAAAGCCCACCACGCTGATGTCCTCCGGTACCCGCACTCCGGCTTCGTGGAAAGCGCGCAGCACGCCCAGAGCCATTTGGTCGTTGGCGACGAAGAGGGCCGTGATGGAGCGTTCCGCAGCGATTTCGAGGCCCTGCCGGTAGCCGCATTCGGCTGTCCAGTCGCCCTCGATCAACGGTGCAGGGTCCAGTCCGGCTGCGGCTACCGCATCACGCCAACCCTCGATGCGGGCCGCCGCATCAATCCAACCGGCAGGCCCGGAGAGGTGGCCGATTTTTCGGTGTCCGAGGCTCACGAGGTGTTCCACCACCAGGCGCGCGCCCTCCTGCTGATCCACCGCAGCTCCCGTGAGCTGTTCATCGCCCGCTGCTCCCACGGCCACCAAAGGGACCTGCGTGGTGATGTCCTTGAGGACATCGAATGTTCCGGGATGGGGGACGGTGACTACGATGCCATCCACGCCTTGGTCCATGAAGTGGGCTACGGCGTCCTTGATGGACTCCGGGGTCACGTCCCGCAGCCCGGCGACACTGACGAAGTAGCCCGCATCCCTTGCCGCCTGCTGGAGGCCGAGCAGTGTGTGCGACGGCCCGTACTGGGCAAGTTCGCTGCCCAACACACCAATGGTCTGGGACCGGCGTGTCACCAAACTGCGGGCAGCGGTGTTCCGCCGGTACCCGAGCTCGGTGATCGCCTGCTCGACGCGCTCTTTGGTTTTCGCGCTGACGTTCGGGTGGTTGTTCAGGACCCGGGAAACTGTTTGGTGGGAAACGCCGGCCACGCGGGCGACGTCTTCCATGACCGGAGGCCGACTGGGGGCGGATTGTTCGGGGCTCACCCTGTCACGATAGAGCACCGGCAACGCCGATCAGTGGTTGGCTGCCTTCGCGGCGTAATGACGGTACCTGGCCAGGAACTCCGGGTCCGGGGAACCGGCGGCAACGTTGGTTCCCTTCATTTGCCAGTCCGGAAGCTCTCCGGTGAGGACTCCGGCGGCCTGACGTGCTGCGCCGTCGGCGACGTACTCTCCCGGTTCCGGCACGGACACCGGCAGCCCGAACGCCGCGGCGGCCACCTGCTGCACGGCCTCGGATTGCGCGCCTCCGCCCACCAAGATGACCCGCCGGGCGGCCACGCCTTGCGTCTGAAGCGCGGCAAGGCCGTCCGCCAGCGAACACAGGACACCCTCGACGGCGGCGCGCGCCAGGTTCGCGGGCGTGTAGTTGGACACCGTAAGCCCATGGAGGGAGCCGGTGGCATTGGGAAGGTTCGGAGTGCGTTCACCCTGAAAATAAGGAATGAGCGTCAGGCCGCCGGCACCCTCCGGAGCGGACATTGCCAGCCGGCCCAGTTCGGCAAGGTTGACCCCGAGCAACGATGCGGTGACATCGAAGATCCTGGTGGCGTTGAGGGTGCAGGCGAGGGGTAGGTAGTTGCCTGAGGCGTCGGCGAACCCCGCCACCAGGCCGCTGGCGTCCTTGGCCGGAACATCGGATACGGCAAAGACTGTCCCGGAGGTGCCGATCGACACCACAACATCTCCGACGGCGGCGCTGACGCCGAGTCCCGCTGCGGCGTTGTCCCCGGCGCCGGGTCCGATCAGGGCGCCGGCGGGAGTCTTGCCGCCCGCTTCCAGTGGTCCAAGGACTACGGGCAGCAGGGGCACATGACCCAGCGTGTTCTCAAGGACCTGCGGCAGGTATTCATTGCGTTCGGTGCAGAAGTAGCCTGTCCCGGAAGCATCGGAGCGGTCTGTGCGGAGCAGGCGCAGCGACTCGAGACCCGATCCCGGACCGTGACCGGCAAGCCGCCACGACAACCAGTCATGCGGCAGGCAAACCGCAGCGGTGCGTCGGGCATTTTCCGGCTCGATGCGTGCAAGCCAGCGCAGCTTGGTGGCTGTCAGGGATGCTACCGGGACAGTTCCGGTGAGCGCGGCCCACTGCGCTGCGCCGCCAACCGGATCTCCTTCGCCTGCCTCCATAACCATGGCTTCGGCGTCGGGAGCGGAGCGCGTGTCATTCCACAGAAGCGCCGGCCGCACCACCTCGCCGGACTCGTCGAGGCACACCATGCCGTGTTGCTGGCCGCCTACGGAAACGGCATCGACGTCGTCCAAGCAGCCCGCTTGGGCAATGGCTTCCTGCAGCGCGTTCCACCAATGGTCGGGGTGGACTTCGGTGCCTTCCGGGTGGGCTGCGCGGCCCTGGCGCACCAGGGCGCCGGTTGCTGCGTCCCTGATGACCACCTTGCAGGACTGTGTGGAACTGTCGATCCCGGCGACGAGGGGCATGGCTCTCTTATCTTTCGTGTAAATGGATCGGGTGCGGCGGCCGGCGCCGGGGTCAAAGCCGGACCGGCCACCGCACCTTCACTATGGAATGAATCAGCGGGCGCCGAGGAGGTGCTCGATGGCCAACTGGTTCAGCCTGATGAAGGCGAAGGAACGCTCCGCAGCCTTGTTGGCGTCGAAGGACTCGAAGGCTGATGCGTCAGCCAGGAGGTCCGCGGTGGTCTCGCCGGCGGCCAGGGTGGATTCGCCGAGTTCGAACACGCCGGAGGTTGCGAGTGCTTCCTGGACTTCGGGGTCCGCGCGGAAGGCGACGGCACGTTCCTTGAGGAGCAGGTACATGGCCATGTTGGACTTGGCCGACTCCCAGACGCCGTCGTAACCGTCGGTGCGTGAGGGCTTGTAATCAAAGTGACGGGGGCCGTCGTACTTGGGTCCGCCGTTCGGGAAGCCGTTCTCCAGGAGGTCGACGGTGAAGAAGGCGCTGGTGAGGTCGCCGTGGCCGAACACCAGGTCCTGGTCGTACTTGATGCCGCGCTGGCCGTTGAGGTCAATGTGGAAGAGCTTGCCGGCCCACAGTGCCTGGGCGATTCCGTGGGTGAAGTTCAGGCCTGCCATTTGCTCGTGGCCGGTCTCCGGGTTGAGGCCGACAATGTCGCCGTGTTCCAGCTGGGCAATAAATGCCAGGGCGTGGCCTACGGTCGGGAGGAAAATGTCGCCCCGGGGCTCGTTCGGCTTGGGTTCCAGCGCGATGCGCAGGCCATAGCCCTTCTCCTTGATGTAGCCCGCAGCGGTGTCCACGCCTTCCTTCATGCGGTCCAGCGCTGCGGAAAGGTCCTTGGAGCCGTCGTACTCGCTGCCTTCGCGGCCGCCCCACATGACGAACGTTTCTGCGCCGAGCTCAGCGGCGAGATCGATGTTCCGCAGGACCTTGCTCAGGGCGTAGCGGCGGATGGAGCGGTCGTTTGACGTGAAGCCGCCGTCCTTGAAGACAGGGTGGCTGAACAGGTTGGTGGTGACCATGGGCACCTTGAGTCCCGTTTCTGCGAGGGCACCCTTGAAGTTCTTGAGGATGAGGTCGCGTTCCGACGCGGTGGCGTCGAACGGGACCAGATCGTTGTCATGGAACGTAATGCCATAGGCGCCAAGCTCACTCAGCTTGTGGACGGCTTCCACCGGGTCCAGCGCCTCGCGGGTGGGAACACCGAATGGATCATTGCCTGTCCAGCCAACAGTCCAGAGGCCAAAGGTAAAACGATCCTGGGGTGTGGGTTGCGGGGACATTCTTGCTCCTTTGCAATGCGTGGACGGAGGCATCTGAGAAAAGCACTCCAATTAGTTTTCAATCTGAACTATATGGGTGATGATGGATCATGGTCAATGGAGTCCGACGAGAAACTTTCAAGCCGCGAGGAAGTCCCATGCCAGTGAATGAGAACGCCGCGCCAGGGCGGGTGGGTGACGTCCGCCGTCGTAATCTTTCGCTGGTCCTGGACTCCATAGCCCGGACGGGAGACGCCAAGCCAAGCCGGGCGCAGTTGGCTGCGGCAACCGGCCTCACCAAGGCGGCCGTGTCCAGCCTGGTCGCGGAGTTGGTGGAATCCGGGCTTGTTTCCGTGGTGGGCCTCTACCGGGACGGCGAACGCGGCCGGCCAGGCCAGGGCCTGGAGCTCAGCCCCAGGCGGGGCGTGGTGGGCATGGAAATCAACGTGGACTATCTCGCGGTGGGGCTGGTGGACCTCGGGGGAAACCTCCGCTTCACCACCACTGTGGAGTCGCACAACCGCGATCTCAAACCCGGCGAGGTCATGGCCAAGCTCGCGGAACTTGCCGGCGAGGCGAAGGATGCCGCGGCTGCCCAGGACATAGCCATCCTGGGTGGCGGGCTTGCCGTTCCGGGCCTCGTGGATGAGGCCCGCAGTGTTGTCCTGTCCGCTCCCAACTTGCATTGGGAGCATGAGCAATTGAACGTGGACACGCTGCTGGGTGATGTGCCGCTGGGTGTCCGGTTGTCCAATGAGGCCAACAGCGCTGCCTTGGGCGAGCTTTGGTACGGAGCGGGCCAGTCTGATTTCCTCTACGTCTCCGGCGAAGTAGGCGTAGGTGGCGGCGTCATCATCGGCTCCGGGCTCTACACGGGCCCCGGCGGTTCGGCCGGGGAGCTCGGCCATATTGTGGTGCACCCGGAGGGGTCCGGCTGTTCCTGCGGCGGCGTGGGATGCCTGGAAACTTTCGCGGGCCAGGAGGCTGTGTTCGAGGCTGCCGGGATTGCCCCCGGTCCACTCTCCGGACGGACGGCAGCTTTGCTGGCCGCCTTGGCGGACAAGGAGCCGCGCGCCGTCAAAGCAGTGGACGACGCCGGAAAGTACTTGGGCGTCGCGCTCGCCTCATCAGCCCGGTTGATGGATATTGAAGCCGTGGTCCTGGGCGGTCACTTCGCCGAACTCGCCGAGTGGCTGCGTCCCGCGGTGTTGGCCAGCGTGGAGCGCCACGCCCCGGGCCTTGTACGCCCCGAAGACCTTAAAGTGTCCGGTCTCAAGCACGCCGGTACCTTGCTTGGAGCTGCCGGGCAGGTGATCCGCTCCGTCATCGCGTCGCCACTGGGCCTGGTGGTGGCGGACCGCACCGCATAGGACGGCCCGGCAGGCTTAGGTCGGCCCGTGAGGGCGGGCCAGCCGGCGTGGGTCGGCCGGCTTGGCGCAGCCCGTGCAGCGGAAGCCGGCCCGTGGGCGCCGGCCTGATTGGGGCAACGGACTTCCCTTCTGATAATCAGCATGCTTAGTATTATTAGGTCAGTTGTTCGCGCAAGCTATCCCCCACGGACAGGTGCCTCATGAGTACTAGCGAAACCGATAAGACCAGCACCGCGAAGGCGGCTACAGCCCCTTCTCCCGAGGACTCCCGGAAGCCGGACAGTCCCAACGACCTCGTGAAGCCCACCTGGAAGTACATTGCCAAGCGCACGCTGCGTGAGTTCACCAAGGACCAGTGCCCCGACGCGGCAGCAGGGTTGACCTACTACGCCGTCCTTTCCATGTTCCCGGCGCTGCTCGCCCTGGTTTCCCTGATCGGCATCTTTGGCGATGCCGGGAAGACCACCGGGGCGCTTCTGGACATCGTCCAGCAATTCGCGCCGGGTCCGGGGGTGGACGCGATGCGCCAGCCCATCGAAGAACTGACGAAATCCAACACCGCAGGCTTGGCCTTGGTCTTCGGTATCTTGGTGGCCTTGTGGTCAGCCTCCGGCTACACCACGGCCTTTAGCCGGGCTATGAACCGCGTGTACGAGGTGGACGAAGGCCGCGGCTTCGTCAAGCTGCGCGGCACCATGCTCGCCGTGACCGTTGTGGCCGTGGTTGGCGCTGCCCTGGTGGCGGCCATGCTTGTCCTCAGCGGCCCGGTGGCTGAAGCCGTGGGCGGGGCCATCGGAATGTCGGAGTCGTTCCTGACCATCTGGAACATTGCCAAGTGGCCGGTCCTGATCCTGATCGTCGTTGCCATCATCGCGGTGCTTTACTACTTCACTCCCAACGTGAAGCAGCCCAAGTTCCGCTGGATGAGCATGGGCTCCCTGATCGCCCTGGTGATCTTTGCCCTGGCCTCGCTTGGCTTTGGGTTCTATGTTGCCAACTTCAGCAACTACAACAAGACCTATGGCGCCCTGGCGGGTGTGATCATCATGCTGCTGTGGCTCTGGATCCTGAACATGTCCCTCCTGTTCGGTGCCGAGTTCGACGCCGAGATGGAGCGGGGCCGTCAGTTGCAGGGCGGCATCGAAGCCGAAGAGACCATTCAACTGCCTCCGCGCGACACCAAGAAGAGCGACAAGATGCAGGAAAAGGAAGACGAATTGGTGCGCAGCGGTGAGGAAATCCGTGAAACCCAGAGCGACGAATCCGATGAACGCAGAGCATAGGAAGCTCAAGTCCACGCCCTGGATAAGGGCCGCAGTTTCGAAGTGGAGTTACAAGCGTCCGACGGCGGACTGGTCACCTTCATTGGCGTGCCGGGAGCTCGGCTCGCGGTCACCACGGCGGACCGGTAAGGTACCCTCAGCTGCGCCCCGCAACAATACGGCGGCAGCGAACTCATCCGTCGCCAGATACTCCAGTTGTGAAGCCATGGATCCGAAGAGTTCCCTCACTGACTCCGACGGGCAATTCGGATCGATGGAATCAGCGAAGCTGTCCCACACCACCCCCAAAGCCTGATACTTCCGGGCTACGTCTTCACAGGGGAGCCCGCATCCTGTGGCTGCCTCCCCAAGGAAATCTGCGTAGAGGGGTCGAAGGGCTCCGGAACCGGACCATTCATCCCCGGCCAGAAATTCCTGGACCTGCGTCAGGGCCTGCCGGCGGCGATGGTCATCGGCAAAGAGTGTGGCCCAACCCTTCTTGGTGCGCGTGTCCCGAAGCCTTTCGACCCACAAATTCATACCGCTGACACCGAAGTCTCCTGCCTTTGCCGTCGCCAGGTAAACCCGGCATCAGGCTTCCGCGGGAAAACCTTGATCAGCGTCATCCCACCAGCCCTCCCAGGCACTGGAGGTGAGGCGTTCCGTCGTAAAGGCAGGAGCGGGTTCGCTGGTGGAATCGTCGGACGGCCCGCTGTGGCTGCCGCTGGCATCGAGGAAGAAATTGAGGGTCTTCAAGAGCATCATGGTGGTGTCCTTTCAGTGGTTTCGTGGACGTCTTTGTCCAGATGGAACCAGCGTAGGTGGCCATTGTTTCCTCGCATCGACGCAATGTTTCAGCTATGTACCACTTACCTCACCTGCCTGTTCCAAGGAACATAGCGGACACAAACAGTACGCGACGGCGGCACTCTCCTGGGGGCCGTCGTCGGGGCTTTTCATGTGGTTGCCCGGGTTGGGTGTGTACCGTCGCCACCTGCTTTGGAGCCCAGCCTCGTCAGATACGCCGTCTTTTGCGGTGTGTCTGTTGGTTTCCGACTCAAAGTGGGTGGCGGCCGCACACCTCCAACGGCGGCGGCATCCGGGGCGCGCGAAAGAGCGGGCCCCCGCCGTGACCTTGGCAGGAGCCCGCTGGCTTTTGGAGCGATCCTCCCGCGGGGCTTAGGGCATCCGCGGGAGGATCACGTGGTTACGCGTACGGAAGCACGAGCTCCGCGTAGCGCTGCTTCATGGTTTCCAGGACCTCGTCCCCGTCCGCATCCCAAATCTCCTGGTTGAAGATTTCCACCTCGATGTCACCCGTGTATCCGGCGTCCCTGACCCAGGTGCCGATGGTCGCGAAGTCGATGACGCCGTCGCCCATCATTCCGCGCGACAGTAGCGCGTCGGCGGCGATCGGCAGGTTGAAGTCGCACACCTGGTAGGAAGCAATGCGGTTTTCGCGGCCGGCGCGTTCGATCTGCGCCTTCAGCTCCGGATCCCACCAGACATGGAAGGTGTCGACGGCGACGCCCACCGCCTTAGCGTCGTATGGCGCGGCAAGATCCAAGGCCTGGCCGAGGGTGGAAATGAGTGCCCGGTCCGCTGCGTACATGGGGTGCAGGGGTTCCAGCACCAGGCGCACGCCGTTTTCCGAGGCGAAGGGAACCAGTTCCTCGAGTCGGTCCGCGACGCGCTGGCGGGCAGCCACCACGTCCTTCTCCCCGGGTGCGAGCCCGCCGACTACCAGGAACAGCTCCCGGGTATCCAGTGCCACGGCCTCGCGGACAGCCTCGAAGTTGTCGGCCAGTGCTGCTGCCTGGCCCTCGGGATCGGCTGCCGTGAGGAAACCGCCGCGGCACAGTGATGAGACCCGAAGACCGGCGTCTTTGATCAGCTTGGCTGCCTTGTCCAGGCCCGCTTCCGCAACGCGGTCACGCCACGGGCCGATGGCCGGGATGCCCGCCCGTGCGCAACCGTCGACTGCTTCCGCGAGCGTCCACTTCTTGGTGGTGGCGCTGTTGAGGGAAAGACGCGAGAAGTCGCTCATGCGGCCACCCCGTTGATCCGCAGGTAATCGGACATACGGAAGGCTGCCAGGGACGGGTCCTTCAAGAGCCCGGCCTTGTCTGCCAGCTCGAAGGTCTTCGCGAGGTGCAGCACGGAACGTCCGGAGTGCAGTCCGCCCACCATCTGGAAGCCGGGCTGTTTGCCGTTGAGCCAGGACAGGAAGGCGATTCCGGTCTTGTAGTAGAACGTCGGTGCGCTGAAGATGTGCTTGCCGAGTTCGCGCGTCGAGTCAAGGATGGCGCGCCCCTCTGCACCGTTGCCGGCGTCGTACTTCTGGAGGGCGACCGAGGCGGCCGGATAGATGGCCGCGAAGATGCCCAGCAGGGCGTCCGAGTGGTGGGTGGCGTCGCCGTCGATCAATTCCGGGTAGTTGAAGTCGTCACCCGTGTAGAGGCGCACGCCTTCCGGAAGGGCTGCACGGAGGCCAACCTCATGGGAAGCATCCAGCAGGGAAACCTTCACGCCGTCCACCTTGTCCGCGTGTTCGCGGATCAGGCTGAGGAACGTTTCGGTAGCCAAGGAAACGTCGTCCGAGCCCCAATAGCCGGCCAGTGCGGGATCGAACATGGTGCCCAGCCAGTGCAGGATGACCGGCTGTTCGACTTCCTGGAGGAGCGTGGAGTAGACGTGCAGGTAATCGTCGGCGCTGGTGGCCACTTTGGCCAGCGCGCGGGATGCCATCAGGATCACCTTGGGACCGGCTTCGCTGACGACGGCGATCTGCTCGCGGTAGGCCTCGATCACGGCTTTGATGCCGGCTGCGCCGTCCGGAAGGGTGGCGATGTCCAGCTGATCGGTGCCCGCGCCGCAGGACACGAGGTCACGCACGGACTTTCCGGCGATTGCGGCGTTGTTGCCGCCCACCACCGAGGCGGCCTCGGCTCCGGTGCGCTTGATCAGTTGCTGGGTTGCGGCCCAGTCCAGGCCCATGCCGCGTTGAGCGGTGTCCATGGCATCGGCAACGCCCAGGCCGTAGGACCATAGTTCATGCCGGTAGGCAAGCGTGGCTTCCCAGTCGAGCTGGGCCGGGGCGCCGGGGGTGTTGTCAGCAGCGACCTCGGGGATGACGTGGGCTGCGGCATAAGCGCGCCGTGCGGTCAGGGGAGCAGCGGGTTTGGCCCATGAGGTGGCCGCCTGAAGGCGGTATTCGCGGGTACCGCCGTCGTCGGTGGGGAGGATAAGGGACGTCATTAGAGGCTGATCTCCGGGATGTCGATGGTGCGGCGCTCGGCCGAGGACTGAAGGCCGAGTTCGGCCAGCTGCACTCCGCGGGCGGCGGAAAGCAGGCCGAAACGGTGCTCGCGTCCCGCTACGACGTCGCGCAGGAACTCTTCCCACTGCAACTTGAAGCCGTTGTCCAGTTCGGCGTTGGCGGGGACTTCCTGCCACTGGCTGCGGAAGGATTCGGTGACGGGAAGGTCCGGGTTCCAGACGGGCTTGGGGGTGTGGGCGCGCTGCTGCGCGACGCACTTGTTCAAACCTGCGACGGCGGAACCGTGCGTGCCGTCGATCTGGAACTCAACCAGTTCGTCGCGGTACACGCGCACGGCCCAGGAAGAGTTGATCTGGCCGATGACGTCGTCGCCGCCCGGGGTCTCCAGCTCGAAAATGCCGTAAGAAGCGTCATCAGCCGTTGCCTTGTACTCCTTGCCGGCTTCGTCCCAGCGGGTGGGGATGTGCGTGGCGGTCTTGGCGTTGACGCTCTTGACCTTGCCGATGATGCCTTCAAGGACGTAGTTCCAGTGGCAGAACATGTCCGTGGTCATTCCACCGCCGTCTTCCTTGCGGTAGTTCCAGGACGGGCGCTGTGCTGCCTGAACGTCACCTTCAAAGACCCAGTAGCCGAACTCGCCGCGGATGGAGAGGATGCGGCCAAAGAACCCTTCATCAACCAGGCGGCGCAGCTTCACCAGTCCCGGGAGGTACAGCTTGTCGTGGACAACGCCTGCCGTGACGCCGGCTTCCTTGCCGATCCTGGCCAGTTCGATGGCTTCTTCAAGCGTTTCGGCCGTGGGCTTTTCAGTGAAGATGTGCTTGCCAGCCTGCATGGCCTTCTTCAGTGTGGCTGCGCGGAGGCTGGTCATGGAGGCATCGAAGATGATGTCCACGGTGGGATCGTTGATCACGGCGTCGAGGTCCGTTGTCCACTCGGAAACCTTGTGCAGCTCGGCGAGTTCACGGATCTTGGCTTCGTTTCGGCCCACCAGGATGGGCTCCACCTGGACCTTGGTGCCGTCCTCCAGGGTGAAGCCGCCCGCGTCACGAATGGGGAGGATGGAACGCAGCAAGTGCTGGCGGTATCCCATTCGGCCGGTGATGCCGTTCATGGCGATGCGGATCGTCTTTGTTTCGAAGCCCATGTTTTCTCCAGGTGCCTTAAGTTGCCTGCCGCGACGGTGCGGGCAGTGGATGTCTGCAGGATGGGAAAGCGCATTCCCACTGAATCGATAATGCCTTATGGCGCGGCTGCTTGGCAAGCGCTTTCCGGGAATTGGAGGAATGCTGCCATAATTTCCCTAGCGCCAGTCCCGGGCGCACGCAGAGAAGGAGGGCCGCCGTGGCCGCCAGCACACTGAGCGAAGTAGCGCGCCTGGCAGGGGTTTCCCTGGCAACGGCGTCGCGCGTCCTGAACGGATCCTCCCGCAAGCCGGCGGAGGACATCGCCGACCGGGTTCGCCAGGCTGCGGACAAGCTCGGTTATGTCCCCAACGCGCAGGCCCAGGCGCTGGCCAAGTCCAGCTCGGGTTTGATCGGCCTCATCGTGCACGACATTGCCGACCCCTATTTCTCGGCGATTGCCCGCGGAGTACAGGGCGCGGCCCGCGAGCAAAACCGCATGGTCCTGCTGGCCAGCACCTCCGGATCGCCCGCAGAAGAACGTGAAGCAGTGGCCGCGTTTGCGGCGCGGCGGGCTGATTCGATCGTGATCGCCGGTTCACGCTCTGCCCGGGACGAAGACGCTCTGGCCAATGCCGGGCTCGCCGCGGAATTGGACCGCTATTGCCGCAATGGTGGCCATGTAGGGGTGGTGGGCCATCCCGTGGTGGGTGCTTCAACAACCGAGGGCTACCGCGTAGTGGAGGTACCCAACGAAGAACTCGCTGCCGACCTGGCCCGGGAACTTGCAGGCTCCCACGACGCTGGGTTCGTGGTGGTGGCGGGACCGGAAGGGCTCTTTACCTCGGACGACCGTGTCCGCGGATTTCAGCGTGGACTTGCGGAAGCCGGCAGGCCTGCCGCCGAGGTTATCCGGACCGGCTTCAACCGTGCAGGTGGTTACGACGCCGGGCTGGCGTTGGCCGAACGGATCACCTCAGCCAAGGACCGGCTCTGCATTTTCGCTGTCAACGACGTCATGGCCATTGGCGTTACCGCGGCCCTCCGTTCCAAGGGGGTGTGGATCCCGAGGGACGCCACCATTGCCGGGTTCGACGACATTGAAACCCTCCGCGACTTCCGTCCGGCCCTGTCCACCGTGTTCCTGCCGTTGGAGGAGATCGGACGCCTGGCTGCCGGTGCAACGGAAGGCGGTTCTGTCACAGGGTCCGTCAAGCTTCGACGCAGCACTGAGGTCCCTGCCGGCGACCCCGCCTGAGGTCGGCCGGGCGATGCTTTTTACCGCGTTCGCCGGAAACCTGCAATGACACCCCAAGCTTTCCCACGAACCGCAGCGTTGCGGCTAACTCGGCCGCTGTGCCCGGGCTTAGTCCTCGCCGAGGGTGATGCTGTGCAGGAACATGGCGTCGTTGAGCACGTTTTCCGGGAGGTCGTCCGCGACGAATTCGATCATCACGTCCATGTCTTTCCCATTGCCCCTCAGCACATCGGAGACTGCCTGCCACAGCTGCTTCCGCGACCGCAGAGGTTGGCGTTCAGCTTCCGGGCCCCAGGAGAAGCAGTGGACGCCCGCCACGTGCGGCAGGACCTTGTGGAGTGACTCCAGGGCTTGTTGGTCGGAAAGCCCGACGGCGGGCTGCCAGTAAGTGCCCACGTTGCCTTGGCCGACGCGATCCAAGAGGTCAAGGGTGGCCTCGGGGGAGTCGGTGAGGGTGTTGGCGTGGTACTCAAAAGCGATGGAGATTCCGCGTTCGGCAGCGAGCCCTGCAACCCGCCGGGCATCACGGATGACGGCGTCCCGGAGTTCGGCGTCCGCGTCGGCTGAGCTGGACCCGCCTGCCCAGATCCGGATCCTCGGTGCGCCCAGGATCTCCGCAAGCTTGAGCTCTTGCTCGAAGTCCCCGAAGGAGCCCGCGCCATAGTAGGAGCCGAGGGAAAGCGCGGTCAGGCCGGCTTCCTCCGAGGCCTCCCGGGCTTTCTCCGCGGCAGCGGTATCTGTGACATGCACGTCCGTTCCCCACTCAATGCCCGCCAGTCCCGCCTCGGCGGCAACGCTGACCACCTCTTCGATACTCGCGGAGCGGAGTGTGACGGAACAGATGCCGGGCGTGAGGTCCGCCAGCGTTGTGAGGTCGATCATCGGCCAAGGCTACCGGGAAGGCGCTTACCGGGATAGGCCTGACTGCTATGTGGACTTGTTCAGCGTTCTGCCCATGATCGCCTGGGTCAGCGCATCAATGACTTCTGCGTTGGCCAAGGGATTCCGGATCAACGTGAAGTCGACGTCCCCCACAGGTGGCAGCCCGAAGCGCTGGGTGATGACTTTGAGGTCTTCCGGAACCAAGGAGGCGGGCATGACGGCTACTCCGATGCCGGCCCGCACCGCTGCGAGGACGCCGCTGATCTGCTTGGTGCTGCACGTGATCCGCCAGGTCCGGCCCGCCGCCTCCAATGCGTCAATCGCAAGCTTCCGGCTCAGGCTCGGAGCGGGGTAGGCGATCAGCGGCACCGGAGCGCCCGGTTCCAGGACAGTCTGCTCAAGGCCTACCCAGGCGAAGTTGTCATGCCGGACCACCGTTCCGTCCTTGGCTCCTGCCACCCATTTGACGAACACCAGATCAAGTTGCCCGGCGTTGAGGCGTTTGTACAGCTGGTCGCTCTGGCTCACGGTGAGTTCGAGGTTGATTTGCGGGTAAAGCTGCCTGAACTCGCGGAGGATGCGGGGCAGGCCGGTGATGGCCAGATCGTCGGCAGTTCCGAAACGCAGGCGGCCCCTCATCGCGGAGCCTGAGAAGTAGCGGGCAGCGGAGTCGTGTGCTGCCAGAATGTTGCGTGCGAACCCGGCCATGGCGTCACCGTTGTCGGTCAGCCGGACCTCGCGGGTATCCCGGGCCACCAGCACTCGCTTCGCGGCGGTCTCAAGCTTGCGGACGTGCTGGCTCACGGTGGGTTGCGCCAGGCCCAAGCGTTCTGCGGCCTTGGTGAAGCTCAGTGTTTCCGCCACGGCGAGGAAAGAACGGAGTTGGGCAGGTTCAAACACGGATCTCCTCGAGGCCTGGTGGAAGGCGGAGTGGCGGCCGCTCCATTGCGATCCGCAATCTTAGTTATCACCGCAATACGCTTCCACAATTACTGCTGGCAACCCTAGCGTTAATGGCATTCCACTAAAACCCCTGATCCGAGGACTTCCTTTGGCACCCCCTCCGCCTTCTGCGGCAAACGTCAGCCAGCCCGTCGTCGATTCCCTCTCTGCTGGTCCCATGCCGGCCACGAACCAGCCGGGCACGAACCAGCCGGGCACGAACCAGCCGGCCACGAACCAGCCGGACACCAGCACCCAGCCACTCGCCGTCGTGAGCGAGAAGCTGCCCTGGCGCCACACATTCATTTCACTGAAGGTTCCGAACTTCCGGATCTTCGCCATCGGCCACTTCATTGCCGTCATCGCCGTATGGATGCAGCGCATCGCGCAGGACTGGATGGTGCTTCAGCTCTCCGGCTCCGTCACCGCCGTCGGAATAACCGTGGCCCTGCAGTTCCTGCCGTCGCTGTTCCTGGGACCGTGGGGCGGCATGATTGCCGACCGCTTCGCAAAGCGGAAGATCCTGATCATCTGCCAGTCCGCCGCCGCGATCCTGGCGGCAGCGCTGGCCGTCCTCTCCCTGACGCACGTGGTGGAGGTGTGGCACGTCTACGTAATCGCTCTCCTGCTGGGCTTCGTGACCGTGCTGGACCAGCCCGCACGCCAAGTGTTCGTCAACGAGCTGGTCGGTCCCAAGTACTTGCGCAACGCCATCAGCGTGAACTCCACAACGTTCCAATTGGGCGGGCTGATCGGTCCGGCCCTGGCAGGCTGGCTCCTGACCGCCGTCGGAGCCGGTTGGGCCTTCGCCGGGAACGCCGTGGCGTGCTGTTCCACGGTGACCATGCTCTTCATCCTTCGCAAGGACCAGCTCCACATCAGCCAGCCCACGCCCCGCCGGAAGGGCATGCTGCGCGAAGGATTGAACTACGCGCTCAGCAAGCCGACCATTTACTGGCCGTGGTTGATGGCCGGGTTCGTGGCAGTTTTCGCGATGAGCCTGCCCGTGCTGCTGGCCGCGTTCGCGGACCACGTGTACGACGCCGGCGCCGGAGGCTACGGCCTGCTGAACGCCATGGTTGCGCTCGGTGCGCTGACGGGGGCAGTGGCGTCAGCGCGCCGTCGCCAGCTCCGGCTGCGTTCGGTGGTGGTATCCGCGGGCCTCTACGGACTGATGCTGGTCCTGTCGGCGGCCATGCCCTCCATGGTGTGGTTCTGCGTGGCCATGGTCCTTGCAGGGTTCTGGTGCCTCATGTTCCTCACTGCCGCCAACCAAATGGTCCAGACAAGTTCGAACATGGGCATCCGTGGTCGCGTCATGAGCCTCTACCTGGTGGTGCTCATTGGCGGGCAGGCAATTGGGGGTCCGGTGATGGGCTGGCTCGCCGAACACCTCGGACCGCAGCTGGGCATCCTGATAGCAGGCGGCGTTCCGGCAACGGCAGCTGCGGTGGTCGCCGTCGTCCTCGCCCGCAGGTCCTCCCTGCAGCTGAAAGTGGACCTGCGCGACCGTCGCCGCGTGGTGCGGATCGTGGAGAGGACACAGACCGCCTGAGGCCTGGCCGGCGTCGGTGGATTACCGTGCCGCTTCAGCCGGTGCTTCCCGGGTTGCCGGCCGGCCATGCGTTACCCGGTGGCTGACCCTGTCCGCGGTGTCGACGACGCGGGGGAGATGCTCCACAGGCTCCATGTAGAAGCGGGCGCTGTTGCTGGCATGCTCTTCCACACCGAAGATCACTACGCCCGTCAGCTCGTGGGGTGTTCCGTCGCGCCAGGCACCCTGCATGTGCAGTTCCGTCCACACCTGGTCTGCGGAAACACTGTGCGAGACCATGCGGACCTTGATGTCCGGAACTCCGGTGAAGAGCTGCTCCCAGTTGCTGCGGATAGTGTCGCGGCCCGTGAATCCGCGGGTGGGGTGGGCCGGGGTTTCGTTGACGTAGCCCGGAGCGAAACACTCCGCCAGGCTTTCCAGATCGTGTTTGTTCGTGGCTTCCAACAGGCGGTGGATGACGGCGAGCGGACCCGCCCCAGCATCGTCGGTGAGAGTCATGGGGGACCTCCCGGGTAGGTGATGTACCTACGATTTTAGGCTCAGGGCGGCACAAGAAAAGACCCCTTGCCCGTGGAACCACAGGCAAGGGGTCTTCGTCTGAGCGGGCGACGGGAATCGAACCCGCGTATCGAGCTTGGGAAGCTAGCGCTCTACCATTGAGCTACGCCCGCATTCGTCCCGGTTGATGACCGGAGCGAATCCCAGCTTAGCGCAGTTCAAGAGCTGTTCCGGACAGACGCGCGAGCTACTTGAAGAGCTTCAGGCTGTTCCACCCGGAGCCGACCTGTGCATACGTCGTCCACTGCCCGCGGCCCAGTCCGTAGTTGTACAGGTTGCCTTCCATGGTCTGGGCCGTGATGCCCCGCGTTCCCGCGCCTGTCAGACCAAAGCTCGGCGTCAGAACCCGCATGTATTGCCACCCGGTGCCGACCGTCATCGCAGGCCCGTAAAACCCGGCCCAGCCATCACCGCGATAGTTGATGAGTGCTCCCGATGACCTGCGGGCAATGATGTCGTTGGCGCCATCGCCCTCCCAATCGGCCATGGTGAGTTCGAGGCCGTTCCACCCCGTGCCGATGACCTGCGGGCCGCTGAGTGCTCCACCGAACGTGTTGGGGTAATAGCGCAGGACGCCGTCGGGGAAGTACCCAACCACGGAAGGCCGGGGATGGGCGTGCGACCACTTGCCCACGGTGATGGTCATGCGGTCCCAACCGCCGTTGCCCACCACAACCTGCCCGGCGAAGCCACCTCCGGGAAGTCCCCGGTAGACGCCCAGGACACCGTTGTTCCACTGGGCCAGGATGTCGTACACGCCGTCAATATCCCAGTCCACCACGAAGCCTTGTTTCAGCCCCGTCCAGCCCGAACCGATCTGAACCGGCGCCGCGTAGCTGCCCACCGCCGTCGCCGGGTAACGCAGCAAACGGCCGGAAGAATCGGCAGCCACCAGGTCCGCTCCGGACTTGATGCTGGCCGCAGCGGCCGGGTTGCCCGCAAAGTACTGCTCCATGGTGGCGTAGCCGCGGCGGTTCATGTCCGTCGCCAGCGCCACCCCCACGTACCGCAAATGCCACGGCTCGTAGCTGTAGCCCGTGGTTCCGGTGTAGCCGTTGGGGTAGCGCACTATGAACCCGTACTTGTGCGCGTTGGCAGCCACCCACCGTCCGGCCACAGTGTCCCCGAAGCACGTGCTCAGGCCGCAGGAACCGTTCTGGTTGCCGACGTCCACCGCCAGGCCGGTCTGGTGCTCGCTGTAGCCCGGCCTCGCGGAAATGGTGTCCGCATATGCCTGGCCGTAGATGCTGACGTAGTAGGCATAGACCTGCTGCTGTTGGGCGTAGGACCGGTAGCCGCTCACGATCGACAGCCCGCCCGTACCGGCGTCCGCTGCCCCCTGGAACAGGCCGTTCAGCCACGCCGCTGCTTCGGCCCTTAGGTACTGCCCTGAGCCGCGCGCATTGATGAGGTCAGCCGGCGCGTAGCTTGCGGGGTTCAGCGGACGGGACTTGTTCACCAGCACGGAGAAACTTGCGGGGTCGCTGATGGGGTCCACGCTCGGCAACGGGTTCACGGTGGCGGGCAGGGCCGCCTTGGTAACCGACGACGGCGGTGCGGAGTTGGGCGTTGCACCCACCCGCGCCGGGGTCATGTGGGCTGCGCTTGCCGATGCGGCGGCTGTTGCGTTTGCCGGTGCGGCGACTGCTGCGCTGCCCGTCACCATGGCGAGGCCGGCAGCGAGCCCGACCAGCCGTCGTCGTACTTTTGCCGCCCGAGCGCGGTGATCGTGAAGCTGCATGTTTCCCCCAACATCTGTTTTTGCCAGCGGCACGCACTCTACCGCGCCCCGGGGTGCCATGTCAGGTAACCATTCGATCAAGGCTCGCCCGAGTGCGTGTTGGAGGCAGGTCCGGCTGATTATTCTGAAGGTGTTAGCTGCAGTGTATGGGGAACCGGGCTACGACCATTCGACCGTACGCCGAAAGAAGTTTCCGTGGCACTCGCAGCCTATGAAGTGGTGATCAACAGGGACGCCATGACCGTTTACGGGTTCCTCATGGATGGCCTTAACAATTCCCTCTGGCGTTCCGGCGTGCGCAGCATTTCGCTGCAATCAGGGGAGCGCGGCCAAAAAGGTGCCGTGTACCAGCAGACGCTGACAGGCCCCGGCGGCCGGTCGATCGCCGCAGACTTCCGGATCACTGACGCGCGGCCCGGAGCGGAAGTCCGTTTCGAAGTCATCGCCGGCCCCGCACGCCCCACGGGCGGCTACTACCTCAGCACCGAGGGGCCTGCAACGCGCCTACGGTTTGCCCTCGAATACCACCCCAAAGGCCTGCAAAAGCTGATGGTTGGCATGGTCCAAAAAACCATGGAGGCCGAGGTTGCCCAGCTGGAACAGCTCAAGGCAGTGATCGAATCGCGGCCTGCCGCCTGACGTTCGTTGCCGGCCCGGCCCCGGCTGGCTGCGCCGGTCTGCTACTGCGCAGGCCTGCTACTGCGCCAGTTTGAAGCCGGTCCAGCCGCCGCCCACGGACACGGGCGTTGTGAGTCGTCCCGAGGTGAGGTCCCAGTACTCCAGAACGCCGTTGGTGCCCAAGCCCGCGACGCCCGTGCTGCCGGGCCCGTCCACTCCCTGAAGGGAACGCAAGCCGGTGTAGTCGGTCCAGGCCGCACCGACAATCGGCCGTGCTTCCTGGCGCGGAGTGGCAAGCCCGCTGCCGCGGTACAGGCGAAGGTAACCGTTGGGCTCCACCGTGAGGAGGTCCTGGAAACCATCGGCGTTGTAGTCCACCATGCTGAGCCGCACCGCAGGATTGCCTGTGGCGATGGCGGCCTGGCTTCGGATGTACGTCATGCCGGAGTTCTTGTAGAGCCATAACCCGCCCGAACCGTCCATGGCCACGATCTGCGGCAGGCGGTTGGTCGCGCACCACTGACCCACTGCCAGGGTCAGCGATTGCCACCCATGGCCCAGGACGCCGGGCGAGCCAAACCCGCCCGAAGCCCTGCCCGGGTACACCAGGAGCTGTCCATCCGTTCGCTGGGCGATGAGGTCGAACACCCCGTCACGGTCCCAGTCCGAAACGAAGAGTTCCTTGAGCCCGGTGAAACCCTGGGCGATCTTCCGGGCCGCCCCGTACTTGGCGTTGCCCAGGGAAGGGTACGAGTACACCGAACCGTCGGCTGCGACGGACACGAGGTCCGCTCCGCTGCGGATGGCGGCTGACTTCAGGTCCACCGTGGGCGGCTGGTATTTGTCGCCGGGCTCGCAGGCGGCCACCGGATCAGCCGGAGGGGTGACCGTTCCCGGAGGCGTGACTGTTCCGCCCGGTTTGGTCACCGTTCCCGCCGGCAAGGTGGTGTAGCCGAAGAAGTTGACCACGCCCCACATGGTGAAGCGGTTGGGCGTGGTCTGCCAGTTACCGTCGGTGTACGTGATGCCGATGCCGATCACGTTGAACCGGGGATCCCTCAATACGGCATCGTGGCCGGGAGAACCCTTCCACCACTCCACCAACTGTGCGGCGTCGCGGTCCCAACGGACTGCGATCACCTCGCCGGCACCGTTGTTCGGGTTCAAAGCGCGGGGATCCGTCCAGAAGTTGGCCCTGTGCTGGATCACTTCCCGGCTGGCAATGTTGTTGGACCACTCCTGCGCGAGGCCTGCCACGGTTGCGTGGTACTTCACCGGGGCCAGGCCGAGGGAAGCCCGGTAGCTGTTGATGGAATTGAAAACAGTGAGGATCGCTGCCGTGTTGCTGTCGGGAAGCAGGGCGAGGGCGCCGTTGTCAGCGTTGGCGTCGCCGCTGGGGGTCTTGCCGGGGAACGGTGTTGGAGGGCTCGTCGGCGTTGGAGTTGCGCTGGGTCCCGTTGCCTTGGTGGGGGTCGGGGTGGCCGTTGCAGTCGGCTTGGGTGACGGGGTGGCTGTGGCCGTCGGGGTGGCTGTGGGTGTTGCCGTTGGGATTGCTGTTGCGGTGGGCTTGGGTGACGGGGTCACCGTTGCGGTGGGCGCTTCCGACGGCGGCGCGGAAGGTGCGGGTCCAGCGGCGGGTGCAGTCGGCGTCGGGACTGCGGACGCTGACGGTTCGCTCGGTGCCGGTCCTGAAGCACCAGCCCCTGCGCTTTCCGATGGCGTACCAACCGTGCCCGGGGCGTCCGGACCCCATGACGGTCCGATCGTCGGCACCGGCGGCGGGCTCTCAATGGTCGGCTCGACGGCGACTGGCCGGGTTGGTCCTGCAGGTGCCGGAATTGATCCCGGGTCCGTCGCCGGGCTGGACGTGGCATCCCCGCCAACCGCGGGCGTGTCCACCGCAGGTGAGGGTACCGGCGTCGTACTTGGTTCGGGAGCCTGAAAAGCGGAAGGTGCGCTGCTGGAGGGGGTGGTCCCGCCGCCCGGCGTGGATTCCGTCGCTGGAAGCAGCTGGCTGGATCCGACTATGACCAATGCCACTGTTCCGGCCACGACCATAGCCGCGGGCGCTGCCCATTTCCCCACAATTACCCCGCGAATGCTCGTTGCCCCCAAACCACGGGCGCGGCTTAACTTGTCCGGGAACTATCGTCCCACGGGAGCCGGAACAATCAATACTGTATTTTTGATGCTGTGCTGATCTCTGACCGCGATATTCGTGCCGAAATTGACTCCCAACGGATTGTCCTTGAACCGTACGATCCCGCGATGGTTCAGCCGTCTTCCGTGGACGTGCGGATTGACCGCTTTTTCCGGCTGTTCGACAACCACAAATACGCCCACATCGACCCCGCCGAGGAGCAGCCCGAGCTGACCCGGCTGGTGGAGGTCGAGGGCGACGAGCCGTTCATCCTGCACCCGGGTGAATTCGTCCTCGGTTCCACGTATGAAACCGTGAGCCTTCCGGATGACATCGCGGCGCGGCTGGAGGGAAAATCTTCCCTTGGCCGGCTTGGTCTTTTGACCCACTCCACCGCCGGGTTCATTGACCCGGGATTCTCCGGCCACGTCACGCTGGAGCTGTCCAACGTGGCAACCCTGCCCATCAAGCTCTGGCCCGGAATGAAGATCGGCCAGTTGTGCTTCTTCCGGCTCACGTCGGCAGCGGAGCACCCCTATGGGTCCGGCGAGTACGGCAACCGCTACCAAGGCCAGCGTGGCCCGACCGCCAGCCGCAGCCACCTGAACTTCCATAGGACGTCCATTTAGCACTTTCTGCCCGCCGAGGGGTTAGCTCTCTGGGCTTAGGTGGGGGCTTAGTGCCGGGAACTCACCCCTCGGCGTAGGGTTCTGACCGGGACTGCTCCTCCACACTGTGGGTAACCCGATCGGGGCCCTTTGGTCGTGCCAAAAATAGTTCATGAGGAAACCTGCGGCCCTGCCTTTCGACATCCAAGGACGTTCGTTCACGCTGTCCCAGCAGAGGGATGCAGGCGTTCCCGAGCACCGCGCGTGGGCCAGTGACTTGCTGGTTCCCAGCCGGGGCATCCGGGTTCCGTGGGGCCAAGCCCAGGACATCCGGCACACAGCACGTGTTCTGACGTCGGTCTGTGAGGGGACCGTTTGCGTTCGTGAAACCGCTGCAATGCTGTGGCTGTGTCCGTTGCCCTTGGCCACCCAGCGCGACTTCCTGGTGCACCTCTCCCGGCGTGATGGAACGCATCGGCCGCAACGGCGTGGAGTCCGCGGACATCGTATGGTCCTGCCCGACGCGGATGTCTGCGAGCTGGACGGCGTGCCGCTGACCACCCCGGCCCGTACGTGGTTGGACCTGGCAAACGTGCTGCCGTTCGAAGACCTGGTGGCGGCGGCCGACCATTTTATCTGCAGCCAGACCAGGAGTTTTGGACACAACAGCACCGCCCTGTGTTCGCTCGCCGACTTGGCTGCACAGATCGAAGCAAACGCTGGTCAGCGGGGAATTCGCAAGGCACGGGCCGCTTTGGAACTCGCGAGGGTAGGTGCCGACTCAGTGCCCGAGACCAAGCTTCGCCTGGCCCTGGACCGTGCATTCCTCCCCGAGCCGGTGCTTAGTTATGTGGTGTGCACTCCGGAGGGGCGGGAAATAGCGTGGCCCGACCTCGCCTTTCGGGAGTTCAAGGTGGCTGTCCACTACGACGGCGGTCATCACCTGACTGCCGAGCAGAAGGAATCCGATATTCGCCGGGACGAAGCCTTGGCCGAAAACGGATGGACGTCCATAACGGTGACGGCAAAGCACATCCGGTCCGGTGGGTATGACGCCGCGGCAAGGCGTGTGCGGGATGCCCTGATCCGCAAAGGCTGGTCGCCGAGGGGTTAGTTCTCTGGGCTTAGGCAAGGGGTTAGTGCCGGGAGCTCACTCCTCGGCGAGCGGGGCGGCGTTAGACCGGGGTGGGCTCGGTTCTCCGGGGAGGGGCCTTGGGGCTCTTGCGGATCATCTTGACCAAGGGCTCCACGAACCGGGCCGCGAGTGGGCCAAGGATGGCCATGATGAGCACGTAAGCCGTTGCGAGAGCCGCGAGCTCGCCCGGAACGGCGCCGGACGCAAGGGCAAGCCCGGCAATGACGATCGAGAATTCGCCGCGGGCAATCAAGGCCGCCCCTGCCCTGAAACGACCGGGAACTGCGATACCCGCGCGCTTGGCTGCCCAGACGCCGGTAATCACCTTGGTTGCGGCTGTGAGGACCGCCAGGACAAGCGCCCAGCCGAGGACCGGCGGAATAGATGCCGGATCGGTGTTGAGCCCGAACGCTACGAAGAAAATAGCCGCGAAAAGGTCCCGCAGGGGTTCCAGGATGCGGGTGGCGTTGTGGGCGGTTGCACCGGAGATGGCGATGCCCAGCATGAAGGCACCCACTGCGGCCGAGACCTGCAACGCCGAGGCAAGGCCCGCAACCAGGAGCGCCAGGCCGAGGACGTTGAGCAGGAACACCTCGGAGTTCTCGCTGTGGATCGCCTTCGACACCCGATGTCCGTGCCGCAGCGCCACCACCAGGACCACCGTGACAACGGCCAGTGCTATGCCCACGGTTTGCAGCCCGCCGAGGAAGCCGACGCCGGCAAGGATGGCGGTGAGGATCGGGAGGTAGACGGCCATGGCGAGGTCCTCGAAAACAAGGATCGACAACACTACGGGTGTTTCACGGTTACCGATCCGGCCAAGGTCCGTAATGACCTTCGCGGCGATGCCCGAGGACGAAATGTAGGTGACGCCGCCCATCACGATTGCCCCCACGAGTCCCCATCCCAGGAGCATGGCGATGCCCGCGCCGGGGATGAAGTTGAGGACAAGGTCCATAATTCCGGCTTGCCATGAGCGCTTGAGCCCGGTGACAAGTTCGGATGCGGTGTATTCCAGCCCGAGCATCAGCAGGAGCAGGATCACCCCGATCTCGCCGGACAGGTGCGCGAACTCATGCAGGCCATCCAAATCCACCAGTCCGCCTGCCCCAAAGGCCAGTCCGCCAACCAAGTACAGCGGAATCGGGGACATGCCGATCCTGCCGGCCAACCTGGCAAGCAGCCCCAGGCAGAAGACTACGGCGCCCAGTTCCACCAGGGTCACTGCTAAAGGATCCATGCGGGTCAGCCGTTACGGAAGATGGCGGCGGCCAGGTCAAGGCCTTCCTGCGTGCCGACCGCTACGAGCAAATCACCGGGATGAAGGACGTCTTCGGGTGACGGTGACGGGATCACCTCGCCTTCGCGCATGAGGGCCACGATGGAAACCCCGCTTCGCGTCCTGATCTGTGCCTTCCCCATGGGCTGGTTGGCAAAGGGGGAACTGGACTTGATGGAGAACTGCCGCGTGATGATGCCCGGAAGTTCCTTGTGATCTTCCGCAAGCCGCATGGCAATGTGCTGTCCGCCCAGGAGGTTGCCCAAGGTTGCAGCTTCATCGGCCGTCAGCGGGATGGAAGCCTGGCAAGTGTCAGGATCGTCCCATGTGGAAACGAATAGTTCGGTCTCACCCTCACGGTGCTCAACCACGCCGATGCGACGACCCGACGCTGTGACGAAGTCCTTGCGGACACCGAGGCCCGGGAGTTCGGTCTCTTCCACGTTCATCTCTCAACCTTAACTCTGTAGAAAATCTTCGATAGTCCGCTGGGGAGCGGCATTCGTACCCGGTTTCCGCCGGGCCTTTATTTGCTGGGGACCACGGCAATCGCGGTCTTGTTCGGCGGCCTCACCGGCAGGATCACCAGCAGGCCTGCCAGCAGGACCACCATGATCCCGAGGATGCCCCAACGTTGGGCCCCACCTTCTTCAACAAACGGAGCGGCGATTGTGATGCACAAGGTGAAAAGACTGGGAGCGAGGAAGCTGACAGCCCGGCCCGTAGTGGCGTAAAGACCAAAGAGTTCGCCCGATTCGCCCTCCGGAGCCAGCCTGGCAAGGTAAGCCCGGGATGACGATTGCGCCGGTCCTACGAACAGGCAGAGGAGGAGTCCGAAAACCCAGAAGGTGGTGGAGCCGGCCCATTGGTATCCGAAGAAATCATAGTCCCCGTTGCCGAGGACCAGGATGACCGTTCCGGCGATGAGCAACCCGATCAACGACAGGACGATGACGGCCTTGGGCCCGATCCTGTCATCCAGGAAGCCGCCCACGATGGCGCCGGCGGCTGCGACCACGTTGCCGAAGATTGCGAAGAAGATGACGTCCTTCAGTTCAAAGCCGAACGTGCCTGCGGCAATCACCCCGCCAAAAGTAAAGACGGCGGCCAGCCCGTCCCGGAAGATCGCGCTGGAGAGAAGGAAGAAGATCGTGTGCGGGCTGGTGCGGTAGATGGCTGCGATGCGCCGCAGCAGCAAGCGATATGAGGCGAAGAAACCCAGCGCGGCAGTGTCCTTGCGAATCCGCACTTCCGGCACCGTCAAGAGGACCGGCAGGGCAAAGACAAAGAACCACAAAGCCGAGAAGACAGCCACCAGGCGGATATTAAGGGAGTCTTCCGTGGACGAACCGAACCACTCGAAAGACGGCTGGACAAACAGTTGCAGGACCAGCAGGAGGGCGACAATCCCGCCGAGGTACCCCATGCCCCACCCGAAGCCACTGACCTTGCCGATGTTTTTGGGCGTGGAGATCTGGGCGAGCATCGCGTTGTAGTTGACCCCCGCGAACTCGAAGAAGACATTCCCCAGCGCGATCAGGCTGACGCCCAGCAGAAGGAAACCCGGTTCCGGGAACACGAAGAAACACAACGCGGTCAGAACTGCCGTCGCTGCAGTGTTGACGCCCAGCCAGAGCTTCCGGCTTCCTCCGGCATCCGAGCGTTGGCCGGTGACCGGGGCAAGGAGGGCAATGGCGAGGCCGGCGACGGCCAGGGCGGCGCCAAGGGCAGCAGATGCAGTATCTTCCCCGCCGAAAGCATTCGACGTGAGGTACACGGTGAACACGAAAGTGGTCATCACGGCGTTGAACGCAGCCGAACCCCAGTCCCATGCAGCCCACGCCAGTATTTGGCCTTTCTTGGAAGAGGCAGGACCCGAGGCAAGCTCGGACGACGGTGGGGAAGTTTCGGGAACTGCAGCCGCGTTCATAGCCTGAATGCTATCCGGAGCAGGGGAAAAACTGTCGGTTCGCCTTGATAAACTAGACAGACTGAACCCAACGTATGTACCGCCTGCTCCAACTTTTGATAATTCATTCCTGACTTTGCGGAGACACCTTTGATCACAGTTCTCGCCATCACCTTTGTAGCGGCAACTGTGGCGCCCTTGATCTTCAGCAAACTTGGTAGGAACGCTTTTTATGCCCTGGCGGCCATACCTGCCGGCGCGTTCGCTTGGCTGGTCCTTCAGCATGACGCTGTATATTCCGCCGGTGGCATAGAAGAGATCGTCCCCTGGATTCCGGACCTGAAACTGGAATTCGCGTTCAGGATGGACGCCCTGTCCTGGGTGATGTCGCTGTTGATCCTTGGCGTGGGCACGCTGGTGCTGGTTTATTGCGCGCGGTACTTCAAGGACTCAGACCACAGTCTTGGCGGATTCGGCGCCCAACTGCTGGCTTTTGCAGGCGCGATGTTCGGTTTGGTGACGTCCGATGACCTGCTGATGCTGTTCATCTTCTGGGAACTGACCACCATCCTCTCCTACCTCCTGATCGGCTACGCGCGGACCAGGCTGGCAGCCCGCCGCTCGGCCCTGCAGGCATTGATGGTCACCACCGCAGGCGGGCTGGCGATGCTCGTGGGCCTCATCATCCTCGGCCAGGCAGCCGGAAGCTACCGGATCTCGGCGATCCTCGAGCAAGCCGGGGCGCTCATGGGCGGCCCCATGCAGGATGCCGTGACCGCCGCCGTCGTGCTTGTCCTGGTTGGTGCCATCACCAAATCGGCCCTCGTCCCGTTCCACTTCTGGCTGCCCGGTGCCATGGCGGCGCCCACGCCAGTGAGTGCATACCTCCACGCTGCGGCGATGGTGAAGGCCGGCATCTACATTGTTGCCAGGCTTGCTCCCGGCTTCGCCGAGTCTGCGTTCTGGCTGCCGCTGGTCCTCGGATTGGGCCTGGCGACCATGCTCATAGGCGGCTACCGGGCGCTGCGGCAGACCGATATCAAGCTCATCCTCGCCTACGGCACTGTCAGCCAGCTCGGCTTCCTCACCATGGTGGTTGGCTTGGGCAGGCCGGACGCGGCCCTTGCCGGACTGGCACTGTTGCTGGCCCACGGTTTGTTCAAGGCCACGCTGTTCCTGGTGGTGGGCATCATCGATCACCAGTCGGGTACGCGAGATATCCGCAAGCTGTCCGGCGTATTCCGTTCCTCCCGGGCTTTGGGCGTAGTGGCTGCCATCGCCGCGGCATCGATGGCCGGCGTGCCGCCGTTGGCGGGTTTCGTGGCCAAGGAGTCTGTGTTCGAGACGTTCGTGCATTACGCCACCGAGCCCGATGCGCCCGCCTGGGGCATCTGGATCCTGGTGGGGCTGGTGATCGGCTCCATCCTCACATTCGCTTACAGTGCGCGGTTCATGTGGGGTGCTTTCGCCACCAAGCCCGGTGTGGAACCCACTCCCTTCAAGGCCATCAAGCCGGCCTTCCTCGCAGCCCCCGCTATCCTTGCCGCGCTGTCGATCGTCTACGGCCTCTGGCCGGTTCCTGTGGACGCATGGATCCAGCCTTACGCCGCGCTCTTCGCAGGCAAGGAAAACGCCGTCGACGCCGGGCACCTGGCTTTGTGGCATGGCGTCACTCCCGCGTTAGGTCTGACAGCACTGACTTTCGCGGTGGGCGCGGCCATGTTCTACGGCCGGAACCTTGTGTCGCGGGCACAGGCCCTGGTACCGGACTGGGTGGATGGCGACCGCGCCTACCAGCACACCATCGGTGCGTTGGACGACGTCGCAGTCTGGATCACCGGCCGCACGCAGCGTGGTTCCCTGTACTTCTACCTGACGGTCATCCTCAGTGTCGCTTTCGCGGTTCCCCTGACGGCACTGCTCGTTTCCAACAAGCCGTTGCCCGGCAACGTGTACTTCATTGATCCCAATTCGCCGCTCCAGCTGATTGTGGGAATCGGCATTGTGGTGGGTGCGTTGGCGGCCGTCCGGGCCAACAAACGTTTCCTCGCTGTACTCATGGTGTCCGTCACCGGTTACGGGATCGCCCTGGTCTTCGCCCTCCAAGGCGCTCCTGACCTCGCCTTGACCCAGATGCTTGTGGAAACAATCGTCCTGGTTGCTTTCGTGCTGGCCATGCGCAGCCTTCCTGCAGAGCTGCGGGACCGCACCGGCGGCAGGCTGCGGGTTATCCGCGTCATTATCGGTGCAGCCTTTGGCGCCACCATGATCTTCGTTGCCATGTTCGCGATGGGTGCTCGGGTGGCCACGCCGGTCTCCCTGGAATTCCCGAAGCTTGCCTACGAAGGCGGGGGGGGACTGAACGTCGTCAACGTGACCCTCGTGGACATACGGGCATGGGACACGTTCGGTGAGATCTCGGTGCTGGCCGTTGCAGCCACCGGTGTGGCCAGCTTGATCTTCGTGCGCAGCCGGGGCGACCGGATCCGCACGTCTGCGGCAGTACCTGAAGGCAGTGTGGGCCGGCGGGTGGAGCGCGATTCCCGCGACAGTGCCACGCTGGCCGTCGCCCGGAAGTTCAGCGACGTGACACGCGATGCCTGGCTTGTGGCAGGCCGTACCCTGGCCCCCGAGCGCAGGTCCATCATCTTCGAAGTTGTCACCAGGTTGATCTTCCACTCCATGATTGTTTTCTCGATCTACCTGCTTTTGGCCGGACACAACCTGCCCGGCGGCGGCTTTGCGGGAGGCCTGACAGCAGGCCTGGCCCTCACCATTCGTTATCTGGCCGGCGGCCGGTTCGAGCTCAGTGAGGCAGCTACAGTCAGCGCCGGTACGCTCCTGGGAACTGGCCTGGCCACGGCGGCTGCGTCCGGCGTCGTACCGCTGTTCCTTGGCGGCCAGGTGTTCCAGAGCGCCATCATCGAGTTCTGGCTCCCGGTGTTCGGAGACGTCAAGTTCGTCACCTCCACCATCTTCGATATCGGCGTGTACGTCGTGGTGGTGGGCCTGGCCTTGGACGTGCTCCGCAGCCTTGGTGCCGAGATCGATGAGCACTTTGAAGGAAAGGGAGCCCCCATCGCCGAGGAAGACGCCGCCGAGACCGCCTCTGCAGGGAAGGGCAACGCATGAGCATCAACCTGACCTTGCTGATCGTCATGGGCGTTCTCTACGCCTGCGGGATCTACCTCATCCTGGAACGCAGCCTCACGCGCGTCCTGCTGGGACTGATGCTGTTGGCAAATGCCACCAACATCCTCATCCTCGCGACCGGCGGCTACGCGGGCCTGGCTCCCTTGTACAGCAAGGAAACAGATCCGGGAGCCTACAACGACCCCCTGCCGCAGGCTTTGATCCTGACCTCGATCGTCATCTCCTTCGCTGTCACGGCGTTCATGCTCGGCATCATCTACCGCACTTGGGCGCTGGCGCGGCAAGACGAAATCCAGGATGACGTTGAAGACCGCCGCGTGGCCAAGACACCGAGCTATGACGCTGAAGACGATGCGATCGTTCCCTTGGAAACGTCCGAGTTCGCCATTACGCCGTCCACCCCCGAGGAACGCCTGGATCCGGAAGAAACCGAAACCCCCAAAACGGCAAAGAGCCGGGAAGGAGGCAGCGCGTGAATCTCGCTAACCTGTCACCGCTCGCTGTCCTTCTCCCCATCCTGGGCGCTGCGCTGGCGTTCGTGTTGATCCGGCACACTGCGGCGCAGCGTGCCGTCAGCATCGGGATCCTGAGCCTCACACTGATTCTGGAATCCTTCCTCCTTTTCTCCGTCTGGAACGGCGGCACGACGTCCGTCACGCTGGGCGGTTGGCTGCCTCCGTGGGGCGTGGTCCTGGTGGTGGATCAGTTCTCCTCGCTCATGCTGGTGGTCTCCACGGTGGTGAGTCTGGCGGTGTTGATCTACGCAACCGGCCAGGGCATGGCCGACGGCGACCAGGAAGCTCCCGTCTCGATCTTCCACCCCACCTACTTGATCCTCGTGGCCGGTGTGTCCAATGCCTTCCTCACCGGTGACCTTTTCAACCTCTACGTGGGCTTCGAGATCCTCCTGACCGCGAGTTACGTTCTCATGACCCTGGGAGGTACCGGACCGCGCATCCGCGCCGGCGTCACCTACGTGGTGGTCTCCGTTGTCTCCTCGGTCCTGTTCCTGATCGCCATCGCCATGATTTACGGCGCCACCGGCACCATCACCATGGCGGACCTGGCCATCAAACTGGCCGAGCTGGACGACGGGACCCGGAATCTCCTGCACGTGATGCTCCTGGTCGCCTTTGGGATCAAGGCAGCTGTCTTCCCGTTGTCGTTCTGGCTGCCGGACTCCTATCCGACGGCCCCGGCGCCGGTCACGGCCGTGTTCGCCGGCCTGTTGACCAAAGTGGGGGTGTACGCCATGGTCCGGACGGAGACGCTCCTGTTCCCGGGGGACACGCTCAACACCCCGCTCATGGTGGTGGCCCTGCTGACGATGGTGGTGGGCATCCTCGGTGCTCTGGCGCAGAGCGACATCAAACGTCTGCTCTCCTTCACGTTGGTCAGCCACATCGGTTACATGGTGTTCGGCCTGGCGATGTCTTCCGTGACGGGGCTGGGAGCAGCGGTCTTCTACGTGGCCCACCACATTACGGTGCAGACGAGCCTGTTCTTGGTCACTGGCCTCATTGAGCGTCGCGGTGGATCGTCATCCATCGACAGGTTGGGCGGGCTGGCCAAGCTCTCCCCGCTGCTGGCCCTGCTGTTCTTCGTACCGGCCATGAACCTTGCCGGCATCCCGCCCTTCTCAGGCTTCCTGGGCAAACTTGGCCTTCTGCAGGCCGGCGTGGACCTGGGAACACCGCTGGCCATCACGCTTGTAGTGGGCGGGGTTGTCACAAGCCTCTTGACGCTGCTGGCGATCGCCCGCGTCTGGAACAGGGCCTTCTGGCGCAAGCCCGAGGACGCCGACTTCCCGGACCCCGTCCTTCAATCTCCCGGCAGCGTCGGAGTCCTCCCGCGAAGCATGGTGGGTTCTACCGCAGCGCTGGTGGTCTTCGGCGTGGCACTGACAGTCTTCGCCGGACCGCTCTTCAAACTCGCCGGCGGGTCTGCGGAAATCATGCTGGACCGGGGTGCGTACATCCACTCCGTCCTGGGTGACACCGCTCCCGTGCCCGCGCAGGCGCAGCCGGGTGATGCCAAATGAGCCGTAAACCCATATCCTTCCGGACCGAACTGCCGCTGCTCGTATGGCTCGTCATCGTGTGGGGTGCCCTCTGGCGGGACTTCAGCCCGGGCAACCTGCTGTTCGGTGCGTTGATTGCGATCATTGTGGCCAAGCTGTTCTACCTTCCGCCCGTGGAGCTCAGTGGGCGGTTCAATGTGCTCCGGGCATTCCGCTTCGCCCTCATGTTCCTCGGCAAAGTGGCGGCAGCGAGCTTCCTGGTCCTCTACTTGGCCGTGGTCAAAGGGCCCAGCGTGCGCAGCGCCATCGTAGCTGTTCCGTTGCGGAGCCATTCCGACCTCATGGTGACGGCCACCGGCCACGTCATTTCGCTGATTCCGGGCTCGCTGGTGGTGGAAGTGGACCGCTCTACGTCCACCCTGTACCTGCACGCCCTGAACATGAAAACCGAAGAGGACATCCAGAAGATCCGCCGGGAGGTCCAGGACATCGAAGCCAGACTGATCCGGATCATGGGAACCCGTGAGGAACTGGATGCGCTGCAAAGCGAGCAGCGGCCAGGCGTGAAAGGGGCAGCGCTATGAAGGAACTTGTACTGGTGGTTACGGCGGTGATCCTGAGCCTGGCGGCTGCCGGGGCCATCATCCGGATCGCGGTCGGCCCGTCACTCCTGGACCGCGTGTTGGCTTCGGACGTCCTGCTGGCCATCCTTGGCGCGGCGCTGGCTATCGACATGGCCGTGAACCGCCACTTGAACAACCTCATGTTGCTGGTTGCCTTGGCCGTCATTGGATTCATTGGATCCGTAACGGTTGCCCGCTTCGTGGCCGACAGAAGGGGTCAAAGCAATGAGTCCTGATGCGACAGGCATGGACGCAGTCATTGATGGCGTGACCGCCGTCTTTCTGGTGGTGGGCGCGTTGATGTCCCTGGGCGCCGCTATTGGCTTGCTGCGTTTTCCCGACCTGATGAGCCGCATGCACGCCGCCACCAAGCCCCAGGTCCTGGGGCTGTTCCTGATGCTGGCCTCCATAGGGCTGCAGATGAGGACGTGGTGGGTGTGGCCGGTCCTGCTGGTGGCCTGGATCTTCCAGCTGCTCACCGCGCCAGTCTCCGCGCACATGGTGGGCCGCTCCGCGTACCGCACCAAGCATGGACACCGGGAACTGCTGACCAAGGATGAACTGGAAGCAGTGGTCCAGCGGGCAGCCGAAAGCCAGAAGGAGAACTGACACCCGTTCCCTGCGTACCCTGACGGGTGCCAAGGACGGGTGTCAGCGACGCGTGTCAGGAAACCGGGAACTCCTAGATGATGTCCTGTGACTTCGCGAAGCGGGCAATGGCACGCTGGGTTCCGCGGCTGGTGAGCACCTGGATGAGCGTGCTGACGAAAGCCGACACCAACGCGAAGGTCAGGGCTGAGCGGAGGCTCGTCTCGACGTCGTCGTGGCCTGTGGGCGGCTTGTGGCCTGTGGCCTTTTCCCAACCCTTGTTCACCAGTTTGGTGCCAAGGAAACCCGCGCCGAGGCTCACGCCGGCACCCAGAAGCTTGAAGAAGAAGTTCATGACCTCAGCCTAGCGGCACGGCAGTGGCGGTCGCGTGCGGAAGCCGTGGCATTCAGGGGGACCGCGGTTTACTGCTTGTTCCCGCGTTCCTTCAGGAACGCAGCCATGGAGCCCGGAGGTGACAGGACGGGCCGCACTTGGTGCTCGGCCTGCCACACGGCCTCCACGCTGTGGAACTCCGAGATCTCCTTGAGCAGGAAATAGGTTGGCGGCATGAGCTGAAGCTTGCCCTCTGCCTCGGCCGCCAGGATGCCTTCCACCGGCATCCAGAGTGACTGCCAGGCCTCCGTGGTTTGGTGCTGCGGTTCGGCTCCGGGGGCGGGCCTGGCCACGTAGAAGTAGGTGTCGAAGCGCTTGGGCATGTCCGTGGGCGTCACCCAGTTGGCCCAAGGGCGGAGCTGGGAGGCGTCGAGGGTCAGCCCTGCTTCCTCGAACACTTCGCGGATGGCAGCCGCCAACACCGTGCCGGCTTGCGCATACGGGTCGGAGGCTGCGATCGAGCTCATCGCCCAATCGGCCGCATGCCTTTCCAGCAGTTCGGAGGAGTAGTCCCAGCCCTCCGCGTCCGAGGCATCGACGCGACCGCCGGGGAACACCACCATGCCTGCTGCAAAGTCCATGGAAGAGACCCTGTGCTGGACAAAGGCTTCCAGTCCCGCCGCCGCATCCCGGAGCAGGATCACGCTGGCGGCAAGACGGGGTTCGGCCACGGGGGTGTCCTTGGCTGGCTGTTCTGTCATGGGATGGGCGCCCCTCTTGCTGCTGTGAATCCGGTGTGCTGAACCTGCTGGCCCCATTCTCTCAGGTGTGCAGCGCAGCCGGTCGCGGCTGTGCGCCCGTGAAACAGCAAAAAGGTTTATGACCGGGCCCATAACCCGGCGCACCCCTTCCGGTGTAAACTGGGCACGCCCACAAGGGCAGATTGATAACGACAGGGGAGCGCCGCCGTCGAACCTGCAGGCATGCAGGAGACGCGAGGGCGCTGAGAGTGCGGACAGCCGCAGACCCTCGAACCTGATCCGGTTAGTACCGGCGCAAGGGAGTCGAGCTTCTCAGAGTGTCCGGAACCGGATGGCAGCAGGCCGCCGGGAATACCGGGGAGCACTTTCCCCTCCTGTAACCTCAGGAGGCTAAGAATGACCACGTCAAGCGTGAAGAAGGCCGGCAACAGCTGGCGCGTTGTAGACATTGTGGTGGCGGCGCTGATTGCCATCGCAGGCGGAGTGATCTTCTGGGCCTGGTCCCAGGGCGCCGCACTCGTATCCGTTCCCATGAATGCTGCTTATCCGCCCCTCACCGGCCTGATCGCCGGTGGGTGGATGATCCCGGCCGTGCTGGGCATGCTCATCATCCGCAAACCGGGAGCAGCGCTGTTCTGCGAAGCCGTCGCAGCAACGGGTGAGCTCATCATGGGGTCCCAGTACGGCACCACGGTCCTGATCTCCGGTGTCCTTCAGGGCCTCGGCGCGGAACTGATCTTCGCCGCCTTCCGCTACAAGAAGTTCAACCTCCCGGTGGCCCTCCTCGCGGGTGCCGGGGCAGGACTGTTCTGCGGCCTCAACGATTCCTTCATGCCGTGGGGCTGGAACATCGCCTACGAAGCCGTCGACAAGCTGGCCTACATCGCCTTCACCACCATTTCGGGTGCAATCATCGCCGGGGCACTGTCCTGGGTGGCCACCCGCGGGCTCGCGTCCACGGGCGTCCTGAGCTCCTTCGCGTCCCGGAAAGCCGCGTCAGAGCCAGTCTTCAACTGATGGGACCGGCACAGGTACGGCCCGCCGCCATCTCCGCCAACGGCTGGGGCTGGCGGCATTCCGGCCGGACGGTACCAGCCATCCAGGGGCTGGACCTGCAGATCGAACCCGGGGAACGGGTTCTGCTGCTGGGGCCGTCCGGCGCCGGCAAATCGACGTTCCTGCACGCCCTCGCCGGGGTGCTGGGCGATGAGGAAGACGACGCGGACGAGACCGGTTCCCTCCTCATTGACGGTGCGGCACCTCGCGAACAGCGGGGCCGGGCCGGGCTCATGCAGCAGGACCCGGAAACGCAAGTAGTCCTGTCGCGCGTGGGCGACGACGTCGCTTTCGGCGCCGAGAACCTTGCCGTGCCCCGGGACGACATTTGGGCCCGGGTCCATGAAGCGCTCGACGACGTCGGGTTGCGTACCGCTGTCGGCGACGGCCTCGCGTTGGACCACCCGACGGCGGCTCTTTCCGGCGGACAGAAGCAGCGCCTGGCGCTGGCCGGGATCCTGGCGATGCGGCCGGGGCTGATCCTGCTCGATGAACCAACGGCGAATCTGGACCCGGCCGGCGTGCTGGAAGTCCGGGACGCAGTTCGCCGCTGCCTGGAGAAGACCGGTGCCACGCTGGTGGTTGTAGAACACCGGGTGTCCGTATGGAAGGACTTGGTTGACCGCATCGTGGTCCTCCAGCCGGGCTCGGCCGGTGGCGGAGTGCTGTTGGACGGCCCTCCCGATCAGGTGCTCGCCGAAGCCCGGAGCATGCTCATCACAGCCGGAGTCTGGGTCCCGGGATATGTGCCCCGTACCCGTACCAGGACCACCGCCGAGGGGCCGGCGGAGTTGCTCCTCGCAGCAGAGCACGTGGCCGTTTCCCGCGAAAAGCCCCGACGGAGGGGTTTCAAGAGCATCCCGCCCATCCCGGTCCAAGCCGGTGTGTCCGCTCAGGTGCGGGCAGGACGGGCGTTGACCATCACTGGCCCCAACGGTGCGGGGAAGTCCACCTTTGCGCTCACGATGGCCGGCCTTCTGGCGCCGGTGGCAGGAAAGGTCTCAGCCGCCGTCGAGCTTTCCGAAGGCGCCGGAATCGATCCCTTCAAGTGGAAGGCGGATCAACTGATTTCGCGCATCGGGACGGTGTTCCAGGAGCCCGAGCATCAGTTCGTCACGGGCAAAGTGATGGATGAGTTGATGTTTGGGCCCCGCCACCTCGGCAGGGGTGAGGAGCGGGTGGATGAACTTCTGGAGAGGCTCCGCTTGACGCACTTGGTGGACGCGAATCCCTACACCCTGTCCGGCGGCGAGAAGCGGCGGCTTTCCGTTGCGACCGTCCTTGCCGCCCACCCGCAGGTCCTGGTGCTCGATGAGCCCACCTTCGGGCAGGATGCCAACACCTGGGCGGAACTCGCGTCGTTCCTGTCCGAGTTGCTGGACCAGGGCACGGCCGTTGTGTCCGTCACCCACGACGAGGAATTCAGCGCAGTGCTGGGCGGCATGGAGTTGCGGCTGGACCCGGCCACTGAAGCTGCCAGGCAGGAAGCGGGTGCGGCATGAGGGATGCGCTAAGCCTCACCGGAAACAACGCGGTGCTGACCAAGGCCAACCCTCTGGCGAAGTTCGTTGCGGTGTTCCTTATTTCAATGGTCCTGGCCCTGTCCATCGACTGGGTATCGGCGTCCATCGCCCTTGCCGCCGAACTCGCACTGTTCCCCCTCGCCGGGCTGACCTTGCGGCTCTTGTGGGTGCGGGCGTGGCCGCTCATCATCGCAGCTGCAATTGGCGGTTGGAGCACGGCGATTGTCGCCGCGGACAGCGGGGCTGTACTGCTCGACGTCGGACTGTGGTCCATCAGCGAAGGCTCCCTTGAGTTGGGGCTGGGTTTCATGCTCCGCGGTTTGGCGATCGCCCTTCCGGCGATCCTCCTGATGACCTGCACGGACCCCACGGACCTTGCCGATGCGTTGGCTCAGAAGGCCCGCCTCCCGCACCGGTTCGTGTTGGGATCGTTGGCTGCGATGCGGCTTGTGGGGCTGATGGCGGAGGAATGGCAAACCATCGGCATGGCCCGGCGCGCCCGCGGCGTGGGTTCGCAGGGGAGCCCGGTGCAGCGGCTCAAAGCGACCCTGGGCCAGAGCTTCGGGCTGCTGGTCCAGGCTGTCCGGCGGGCGTCGCGGCTGGCTGTGACCATGGAGGCCCGGGGCTTCGGGGGAGCGCAGCGCACGTGGGCCCGGGAGTCCACCTACTCCTTGCTGGACGCTTGGGTCCTGCTGGGAGGGGTGCTGATCGCCGCCGCTGCCGTGCTGGCCGCTTTGGGCGCCGGGACGTGGAGCTTCGTCTGGCGCTAGGGGTTCAGCGAGTGGATTGCTCCGCTTGGATTTGTTCGAAGCCGGCCCGCGTGAGGAAGCCGAGCTGGGCTTCCTTTTCTTCGAGCTGGATGATCGGACCCAGCTCGAAGCAGGTCGCCTCCAGCCGTCGAAGCGCTTTGGCGTTCCTGGCATCGGGCTCAACTATGATCCGGTCCTTTCCGGGCACCGAGAACATGTACTTGATGAGGGACGTCGCAAGCCGCGGGGTGAAGTGCGGAATCGGTCGCGTCGCGGGAGCGAGCAGCAGGTGCATGCCGATGTCCTCCTCCCGCGCAGGGTAGGCCTCACCCACGGGATCGTGCAGCGGCTCGTACGTCTGGAACAAAGCCAGCGGCTCCCCGTCCAGGATCACCAGGAAGGCATGGTGCGTGTCCAGGGAATCCAGGAACTCGTAGATTTCCTGGACTTCCTCGCGTGATTTTTCGGTCATGCCCCAGAACCTTGCCCTTGGCTGCGAGACCCACTCGTGGACCAGCTCGATGTCTTCCGCAGGAATGAGCGGGACAATCCGCAACGAACCCCAGCCCGTGAGTTCTTCTGCGTAGATGGTCCGGCGGACGGCAAAGTCTTCTGTTGAGGTGGTCATTCATTCTCCTTTTGGTTTGTGTGGTGTGCGTGCCGGAAGCAGCTGTCAGCGCGTTTCCTTGCGAAGACGGCCCCAATCCGTGATCACGGGAATGAGTTCACCCTCGGCCCAGAGGGGGAGTTGGTCGGCAAAATGGGGGCTGTCCGGTCTGCCGGAGGCGCCGAAAGGGACCACCCAGCGGCTGTTGCTTCGCTCGGCAAGGTCCCAGACATAACGGGCGACAGGTCCCCGGAAGCTGCGGTCGTCAACACCGGGAAGGCTCTCCGTGCAGAGGACGCATCCGGTGTCCCCGCTGAGCGCACGTGTTGGTGCCGAACCGGCGAGGTCTCCGGGCAGCACATGGACCGCCAGAAGCTGGTGCCGGTCACCCCACGTGCCGCGGTTCTTGCTTGAATCCTCCAAGGCCCTATCCTGCGCCGCATCCTCAAGGGCCGCAGTAGCCTCAGCAGGCACCGATATCCCCAGTTCGCCGGCGCGGACCGCCAGGGTTTCGAGCGCGAACCCCACCCGGGAAGCTATGGAGAGCCACGGTGCGAACAAGGGCGAAAATCCCGTCGGCCCGGCAAGGGCAGATAAGGCAGGATGCCTGACCATCCTTTGGACCAGGGCACCCCGCCACGCTGCAAAGCACGCCGCCAGATGGCTCCCGGCGTCCATCCGGCCATCCCATTCGAGAAGTTGGACGCGGAGGGAGGCGGCTTCCGGGGAAAGGCCGCCCGGGTCAAGGGTCGCCAAGAGTTTCCGGAAGTGTGGCCACGGCCCCAGGTACGTGTCCGAGTGAATGCCCCGCATGTGGTCCGCTGTCAAGGGTTCCGAGGCGGCTTCCAAGAGCTCGCGAATCCTCCGCGCCCTGTGTTCCGGTGCGAACTCCAAAGCTACGGAGTCTCCACCGCCGGCTGCGCGATCGTTGGCGCTGACGGCGAAATGCCGGACCTCGGTGCGGGGAAGAGCCACGTACTGCTTGTCCCATCCGTGGCGGGAGGAGAAGCCCGGAACAGGCAAGCGACGGTTCGCAGGATTGCGTTGCGGAACCAGGCCGGCCACGAATTGTCGTACGGAGCCATGGATGTCTGCTGTTATGACACTGTTGACGGGTTCCACCCATGAATCGAAAGCAGCCTCCACATCTGCCACGCTCCGGCTCCGCAACAGCGGAAGGAGGGATTCGAAACCCAGCCGCCCTTCAACCGACGCGGGGAAGCGCAAGCTCAGCGCGCCGCCGTCGGGCGTTTGTGAAATAACGGGACCGCGGGGCGTCTGGAGGACTTCCACACGGACCGGCTCGCCGCCCCGCACGGTGATGGTTTCGACCCCGGCCTCAACGACGTCCCAACCCCTGGGGCCCCGCGCGAGCACCCGCTCGGCGGAGTCCCCACGGCCGGGGAGCCGGCGGAGGTGTTCTTCAAAGAGATCCTGGTAGTCGGCCATGGCATTGGTGATGGCCCAGGCGGTGTGACCTGTGTGCGCAAAATGCGGCAGCCCGGGGACACCCGGGAAAGCGAACCCGACGGCGTCGAACTCCGGGCAGGCCAGGCGCACTTGCTGGTACACGCCGGGCAGTTCCATGAGGCGATGGGGGTCGCCGGCCACCAGCGGAAGCCCGCTTTCAGTGACGGATCCATGCGCAGCCCACGCGTTGCTGCCCGACCACACCGGTGCCTCGATGCTGAACATGTCCACTGCCTTGTCGCCAAGGGTACGGGCAACGTGGGCACGGAACAGCTTGTTGGGAAAGGTGGAGAACAGGATGTGGTGAACGAGGAAAACTCCCAGCGGGGTCCAGGGCTTCCACGGTTCGGCCGCAGCGCCGGCCTGGTCGAATTCCGCGCCGCCCCGCAGGCCGTCCGCCAAAGCCTGGTTCACGCCGTCCACATATTTCCCACACCAGCGGCGGGTAGCCTCGTCCAACCCTTCAAAACAGCGCCGCGCAGTATGGTCCAGCCGGGCCTGCCTGGCGAAACGGTCCCACTCAAGGACTGCGGATCCCAGGAGCTCGGCCGTCCGTCCTTCAGAGCGCCAGCGTTCCAGCTCGATCTGCCAAGACCTGTCCGCTGCCGCGTTGAAGCCTTGGAGGAAAGCCAGGTCATCGGCACTGTCAGCCCACAGGTGGGGGATGCCCCACTCGTCCCGGTAGATCCCGGAACCTTCTGCGGGCGGGTTGTACGTCGACGCTGGCGTCATAGTTTTGGGACCGCTTTCGAGCTTAGGTTAGGCTTACTTAAGTTCAAGATAGGCGGTGCGGCCGCCACCTCAAAATCCCTGCCATTCATGAAGGAGTGTTGCTTGAAGCGGAGCTGGGAAGGCATCGTCCTTAAGGCGATGGGTGCCAAGGACTTCATGTTGGAGGTCATCGGGCGGGAAGAAATTAGCCCTGACTTCCTCCGCATCAACGTCAAAGACGGTGGGCTGCTGATGGTCTCCGAGCTGCACCCCACCATGTGGATCAGGCTGTGGTTCGACGACGGCGGAAAGGGTCATCAGCGTGCCTACACCCTGGTGGATCCGGATGTGCGGGCCGGAACTTTCAGCATGGACTTCGCCATGCACGCAGGTATCGCGGCTGACTGGGCCCGTACGGTGCAGCCCGGCGCCACCATCGAAGCGACCGTCCAAGGCAGCGCCTTCAATTTCCCGCAGCCGGCGCGGCGCCTGTGGATCGTTGGCGATCCCGCCTCGATCCCGGCCATCAACTCGCTCTTGGACGCACGTTCCGACGTGGGATCCACGGCGCCGGCGCACCTTTGGCTCGAATTCCAGCACGACGCCGATCCTTCCCTTGAGGTCCGGACGTCGCCGGGCGATGCTGTTAGCTGGATTCCCCGCAAGCGTGACGGAGCGGCCCTGGCGGAAGAAGTCTGCTCGTCGCTGACTGCAGAAGCTGTTTCGCCTGAGGAGGACTTTTTCTGGGTTGCCTGCGAGGCCTCCAGTGCACGCGCCATTGCCAAACACCTGCGCAAGGTTGTGGGAGTGGATAGACGGCGGATCGACGTCCTGGGGTACTGGAAGGCCTGACGCTGCACCTTGGCCGACAGTCCGCCGTCGAGCTCTATATCGCACCGACCGGGTACGGTGTGACCTTAACCGCTGAAACGGCGTTTTGCACAAGCCTTCTAACTCACTTGTGATATTTCTTGGGTTATGACCCAACCTACTGCCGAACACGTTGGCCTTCTGCTTCGAGACGCCCGCAGCGAGAAGGGCTGGACCCAAGGCCAGCTGGCCGCCGAGCTGGGAACCAGCCAGAGCGCCGTGGCCCGCATGGAGCAGGGCAAACAGAACCTGAGCCTTCGAATGATTGAACGGCTTGAGGCCATTTTTGGCCGTTCCATCGTCAAAGTAGGCCGTCCCCAGATGACCCACCTTAGGGTTGAAGGCGGGCGGACTTTGTCCGGTGCCGTTGACGTCAACAGCAGCAAGAATGCCGGCGTGGCCCTGCTGTGTGCCAGCCTGATCAACCGGGGAACAACCACCCTGCGTCGTTTGGCAAGGATTGAAGAGGTCAACCGGATCGTCGAGGTCCTGACGTCCATCGGCGTTGAGTGCACGTGGCTTAACAACAGCGATCTGCGCATCCGCCGTCCCGAAGTGCTGGATCTCGGCACCATGGACGTCGATGCAGCGCGCCGGACCCGCAGTGTCATCATGCTGTTGGGACCGCTCCTGGACGAGACCGACGAATACCTGCTGCCGTATGCCGGTGGCTGCGATCTGGGGACCCGCACCGTTGAGCCCCACATGCAGGCGCTGCGCGAATTCGGGCTGAGGGTCGAGGCGAAGTCCGGGTTCTATTCCGTAGCAGCCCCGCCGGCCGACGGCGAAGACCGCTCGTTCGTGCTGACCGAACGCGGCGATACAGTGACCGAGAACGCCATCATGGCTGCCGCGCACCGCGAAGGCACCACCGTCATCCGCAATGCCAGCCCCAACTACATGGTCCAGGACCTGTGCTTCTACCTGCAGGGCCTGGGCGTGGGGATCGAAGGCATTGGCACCACCACGCTGCGCATCACCGGCCGGTCCAGCATCGACGTGGACATCGAGTACTTCCCCTCCGAGGACCCCATCGAGGCGATGTCCCTTATTACTGCCGGCATCGTCACCAACTCCGAGGTGACCATCCGGCGGGTGCCCATCGAGTTCATGGAGATCGAGTTGGCCACCTTGCAGCAGATGGGCCAGGAGCTGGAGATTTCCGGCGAATACAAAGCGCGCAACGGACGTACCCGTTTGGTGGACGTCACCACCAAGCCATCCGAGCTCCGCGCCCCGCAGGACAAGATCCACCCCATGCCGTTCCCGGGGCTGAACATCGACAACCTGCCCTTCTTCGCCGTGATCGCCGGCAATGCCGAGGGCCAGACCATGATCCACGACTGGGTCTACGAGAACCGCGCCATCTACTTGACCGAGCTCAACAAGCTCGGCGCCCAGGTCCAGCTCCTGGATCCGCATCGGATCTACGTCAACGGCCCCACCAAGTGGCGTGCCGCCGAGATTGGCTGCCCTCCGGCCCTCCGTCCGGCGGCGTGCCTGCTCCTTGCGATGCTTGCCGCCCGCGGAACGTCGGAGCTCCGCAACATCTACGTCATTGAACGTGGCTATGAGGACCTCGCCGAGCGGCTGAACACCATCGGCGCCAAGGTGGAGTACTTCCAGGACTAGGCCGGGTCCTTCAAATTTTGCTGGATCATTCCGGCCTTGGCCCTCGGGGACCCCGCCATTCCGGGGCTTCGCCAACGGTCAGGTGCGAATGATCCAGCAAATTTTTGTTCGTCACCCCAAATGGCGGGGTCTTCCCCTGGCCAGGAAGCCCCGGATTTCCGCCATGACGTGCTCCGGCGAGTTCCAGATCTGCTCAGGCGCGTAGCTCAAGAGATGGTAGCCACGCGCCTGCGCAGCGTTAAGCCGCGCCATGTCCTTCCGCCATGCTGAACGGGAGCTGTGGAATTGGTAACCGTTGACCTCCACAATCAGCCATTCGTCGATCAGGGTGTCCACCCTTCCTACGCCTTCTATCCGTACCTGTCGCCGGAATCTCAGCCCTTCTGCCTCGAAGAGAAGGCGGGCGCTGATTTCCGGCACGGACTCTGAGACCCCGTCTGCCATCTCCAAGCGACGCCGTGCCGTGCCGAAATACCGGGCTTGGAGCTCGCTGCGAAGCAGGTCCCGCGACAAACCAAACTTCTTGATGGCCGACTGGGCTACGGCGATGGCATCTTCGGCGCAGAGGCACGTCAAAGCATGCAGGACTGTATCTTCCACGGAGGCAAGGGGAAGATTGGCCTCCGGACCGAAGCGGAGACCGCCGTGCCTCACGAAGCCGTGCCCTCTGCCGTGCCTGGTGGCTAAGTGAAGCTTTGCCGGTGTGGTCTTGAGCCAGAGACCGTACCTGAGTGCTGCGCTTGCACATGTCAGGTAGCCGTTGTTGGAAACCGCTTTAAGGACAGCAGGGTCAGCCGACGGTATGGCCCACAGACCATGCCTGGGCTGATAAGCACCTGCGAGCTTCCGGATATCGGCGGGGGTGTACCCGTTGGCCCTGAGCAGCCCGATCTTGGCGACTCCGCCCACCGATGTGAGGAATTCAAACGCATCCATAGAGCCAGCAAGCCACGATCGACGCCCGCCCAGGAGCGGTCGGGGGCCTTATGTGGATAGCCCGACGAGAAATTTGCTGGATCATTCCGGCCTCGGCCCTCGGGGACCCCGCCATTCCGGGGCTTCGCCTGCGGTCAGGGGCGAATGATCCAGCAAAATTTGACGGACCAGATGGCGGCGGGGTTTGTTGCCGCGGCCATCGTGGGGCGCAAAATGGAGCATGCGTACTTTCGGGGTGGAGGAGGAGCTGCTCATCGTCGATCCCGTGACGGGTCAACCTCTGGCCCTCGCGGATGCGTTGATCAGCGGAAAAGCGCCACAGGACGGGACTTCCGAAGCAGAGGGTTCAGAGCTCACCCATGAATTGAAGCTCGAACAGATCGAGACCCGCACCCGGCCCTGCCATTCCTACGACGAGTTGCTGCATCAGATCAGGCGGGGCCGGGCCATGGCAGGCCAGGCCGCCCGCAAGCACGGGGCCCGCGTAGCCGCACTTGCCACTTCGCCCCTCGCTTCCACCCCGCACACGACGCCCAACCCCAGGTACGCGGAGATGCTGGAGCGTTTTGGACTCACGGCGTACGAGCAGCTGACGTGCGGCTTCCACGTGCACACCTCGGTGGAATCGCCTGAGGAAGGCGTCGTAGTCCTGGACCACATCCGGGACAAGCTCGCTGTCCTGACCGCCATCAGCGCCAATTCTCCCTACTGGCGCGGACAGGCCACCGGCTTTGACAGCTACCGGACCCAGGCCTGGAATCGCTGGCCAACGTCCGGGCCGTCCGCTGTGTTCGGTTCGCTGACCTCATACCGGCGCATGGTCAAGCGGCTGTTGGAGACAGGCGTGCTGCTGGATGAGGGCATGATCTACTTTGACGCCCGCCTCTCCCGGGACCACCCCACAGTGGAGGTCCGGGTTGCCGACGTCTGCCTGCGTTCGGAGGATGCGGCCTTGATCGCCGTGCTGGTGCGGGCTTTGGTGGAGACGGCCACCCGGGAGATGCTCGACGGTGTTGAACCCGCCTCGGTGCCGACGGCGTTGTTGCGCATGGCCAGTTTCCAAGCCAGCAACATGGGTTTGCGCGGTGACCTTCTTGACTTTGGCGAATTCCGTCCCGAACCGGCCACAAGCGTGGTGTGGGCGTTGGTGGAGTACCTGGCCCCTGTCTTGACGGAACAGAACGAACTGGAACTGGTGAAAGCAGGATTAGCCGACATCCTGGAGCGCGGAAACGGCGCCCACCAGCAACGGGAAGCTGCGGTACGCTTCAACAGCCGCCAACGGGACGGCCAAAGCCCCGCAGGCAGTCCGCCCAGTGTAGAGGCGCTGGGTGCTGTGGTGGGGCATGCCGTCAAAGTCACCGCCTCCGGCACACCGGGAGGTGCCATCAAGGATCCCGACCCCGTGCTGGCACGCGTCCGCCGGGCCTAGGAACCCAGCACTGCGGGAACTCAGCCAACCGCGGGATCGCCCCCGGGAGGCTCCGGATCCCACACCATCAAGTACCCTCCCACAGTCGCCTCCGTGACGTAGAAGACGAACGGCGGAATGTCCTTGGCCTTGAGCAGGATGCCGGCAAAAATTACGGCAGCGCTGCTGGCCGTCAGCCCCACCCAGCGTTTTGCCGGAGATCGCAGCAGGCCAGTGCCAAGAGCGGCCAGGCCGGCGATGTGCAGCCATGAGTAGCCCAGGAACGGAACATTCGAGCCGCAACGGTACGCAAACCGTTCAAGGTCCGACGCCCTCCGGGACAGGCTGTACACAAACAGCGGAGCTCCGGCCAGGAGCGCGGCAGCCGAGGCCTCTACCCAGTGCTTGGCCTTGGCGTCAGGCACGGCCCGTGCCAAGGCGGCGAATCCCATCGGCACGGCCGCGGTCCCGGCTGCGGCCACGTGGTGGCCGGTCACCCATCCCCGCTCACCCCGCAGAAGCAGCCTCAAACGCTCGGCCGGATCGTGGGTGGTATAGACGCGGGGCACGGGAGAAATTCCCGCCAGCCACACGACCGAACCCGCAACAATGACAGCCCCCGCGCGGCGGTATGGATGCCTCATGGCATGAGATTAGACCTGTTTGAGGGCCTTCTCCAGATCCAGGATGAGGTCGTTGACGTCCTCGAGCCCAACGGACAACCGGACCACGCCGTCGGAAAGCCCGATGGCTGCACGGCCTTCGGGTCCCATGGCCCTGTGGGTGGTGGTAGCCGGATGGGTAATGAGCGACTTCGAGTCGCCCAGGTTGTTGGAGATGTCGATGACCCGCAACCCGTCGAGCAAGGCGAACGCGGCTTCCTTGGCGGAGCGGCCGGACGACGGCGAAAGCTCGAACGTCAGCACGGTACCGCCGGCCTTCATCTGTTTGGCGGCCAGCTCATACTGCGGGTGGGACGTGAGCAAGGGGTATTTGACCCAGTTGATCGCGGGCTGGTCTTCCAGCCATTCGGCAATCTTCAGCGCAGAGGCGGAACTGTGGTTCACCCGCAGGCCCATGGTCTCCAGGCCCTTGGTAAGCACCCACGCGTTGAACGCGGACAATGACGGCCCGGTGTGCCGCATGAGCTGCTTGACCGGGCCATCGATGAATTCCTTGGTGCCGAGGATCGCGCCGCCCAGCACCCGGCCTTGGCCGTCGATGTGTTTGGTGCCCGAGTACACAATGACGTCGGCGCCGAGCTCGCCGCAGCGCTGGAGCAGGGGAGTGGCAAAGACGTTGTCCACCACCACTGTTGCCCCGGCGGCGTGCGCGAGTTCGCTGACGGCTGCGATGTCCACGATCTCCTGCATCGGGTTGGAGGGGGACTCGAAGAACACCGCGGTGGTGGGCTCGGAGAGGGCAGCGCGCCACTGGTCAAGGTCGGGGCCGTCCACGAACACGGTCTCCACGCCCCACCGAGGCAGGATCTCGTTGAGGATCACAAAGCAGGAACCAAAGAGCGAACGGGCGGCAACCACCCGGTCGCCGGCGCCCAGCAAGGCACCAAGGGCGGTGAAGACTGCGGACATGCCCGACGCCGTCGCGAAGCAGGCTTCGGTGCCTTCAAGGAGACGCAGCCGCTCCTGGAAGGTGGCAACGGAGGGGTTGCCGTAGCGCGAGTAGACGAAGCGTTCGTCTTCCCCGGTGAAGGCGCGCTCGGCAGCTGCCGCCGACTCGTAGACGAAGCCGGAGTTGAGGAAGACGGGCTCCGCCGTTTCCTGAAAATTGGTACGGTCGAGGCCACCGCGAACGGCTTGGGTGTCTGCATTCCAGCCGGCGGCGTCAGGGTTGAATGTCACTTCTTATTCGTTTCCAAGGTTGGTTGGCAGGCCGCGGTTTTTCCAGCCGTTGACGGTTCGTTCGCCGTAACGGTCCGGTTCACCTTCGAAGCCTTCGAGGACGTTGTAGGCGGTGAAACCTGCCCGGGTTGCGGCGATGGCCGCAGCAATGGAGCGCTGTCCGGACCGGCAGAGGAACACGAGCTCAACGCCGTCTCCCTCGGGTGCCTGTTGCTGCAAGTCCTCGATGAAGCGGGAGTTCGGGACGCCGCCTGCAAGGTTCCACTGGATGAACAGGGGATCGTTTTCCGTGGCCTTGGTGTCGGGGATGCCGATGTGGGCCCATTCGCCCTCGGTGCGGACGTCCACCAGGATGGCACCGTCCTGCAGCTTCGCCCAGGCATCCTGCGGGGTCAGGTCTCCGGCGTAGCTCATGCGTGGCCCTCGAATGCTGCCTCGTCCTCGTAGTTCTCCAGCTCATCCACGGCATTGGCCACGGCGGCATCCGCGCTGGCGACGGCTGCAGGCAATACCACTGCTTGGGCCACAATGACGTCCGTGCCGTTGTAGGTGGCCGACGGGCTGCCATGCAGGACATAGCCTTCAGCGAGGGCGTTGCTGATCCGTTCGCAGAAGTCCCGGGTGTCCGGGCCCGTGATCAATCGGTAGGAAAGTCTCTCTTCGGTGGGTTCAGGCATTAATGTGCTCCTCAGTCACGCTTGCAGTTCGAAGTGTCGAATACGCCGAGTAGTCACCTGAGGCACCCCGCCGCGGGAGAGGGTTGCCGACCAGCAAGTCAGGGCTTGGCACTGGTGCTCATTACTCAAGAAAAAAATATCACCCGCGGCCGCCGCGATGCATGTGGCGGGTGTCCCGCCGTCGTCATGTTGCGTAACCGGACCAGCCGCCGGGACTGGCCCATTTACGGCGTCACGGGAGCATAATTGACGCAATACGACCCCCTGTAACTTCGCATGAAATCAGGTCGCGGTGAGCGGACAGAGCAGTTCTACACTCAAGCCCATGCTGCATTTCGGATGGTTCGTGGGCCATGGATTCGGTGTCCAGGGCTGGGGGACTCCCGGCTACAGCCTTGGCTACGACTGGAAGAAGCCTGCGCTCTACCAGGAGGCCGTCAGGGCCTTTGAACGGTCGGGCCTGGACCTGTTCATCATCGAAGATTCACTCACCGTCCCGGACACGTACGGCGGCACGGCGGAAGTGTCGCTTGCGCACGCGTCCTTCGCTCCCAAGCACGATCCCCTCGCACTGGTGCCGTACCTGCTGTCCGTGACCGAACACCTCGGCATTGTGCCCACCATCAGCGCGTCCTTCTACCCGCCTTTCACCGCGGCCAGGCTCCTTGCCACCCTGCAGCATTTCTCCGAGGGCCAACTCGGCTGGAACGTGGTGACCTCCGGCAGCGACCTCGCCGCGCAGAATTACGGACTGGACCAGCAGATCGAGCACGACCTGCGTTACGAGAAAGCGGAGGAATTCGTCGACGTCGTCCGGCGGCTTTGGCGGAGCTGGGAACCGGACGCCGTGCTGGAGGACGCGGAGGCAGGCCGGTTTGCGGACCACACCAAAGTCCATCCCATCAACCACGACGGACAGTTTTTCAAGGTTCGGGGTCCGCTGAATACGGCACCCCTTCCCGAGGAACCCGTACTGGTGCAGGCCGGTGCTTCGCCCCGGGGCAAGGCGTTCGCGGGTGGCCACGCCGACGTCGCCATCGCCCTGGCCCGCGGCGTCGACGGGATGAAGGCCTACCGCGATTCCATCCGTGCCGAAGCCGCACATGCCGGGCGGATTCCCGACGACGTCAAGGTTCTTTTTGTCCTCAAGCCCACCGTGGTGGGGTCTGCTGCGGAGGGGGAGGAACTGCGGTCACGGCGCAGGGAGCTGACCCAGCGCGACATCGACAGCCAGCTCAACTCGATCTCCTACCTTTCGGTGATCGACTTCAAACAATTCGACCTCGATCAGCCCCTCCCCGAGCTGAGCACCAACAGCAACCAAGGAACGCTGGAACACTTCGCCAAAGCGGCTCCTCCCGGGTCCACGCTGCGGCAGATCCTGCAGGCCCGCAGCGGCGGCGCAGGTGATTCGATCATCGGGACCGCCGGAGAGATCGCCGACTACCTCGAGGAGACGGGCGAGGCCGTGGGCGGAGACGGCTTCCTGTTTTCCGGGTTCGTCGATCCGGTGACGGTGCATGGGGTCCTGGACAAGCTGACTCCCGAACTTCGTCGCCGCGGCCTCCTGAGGAAGAGCTACGGCAACGGCGGTTTCCGGCAGAATCTCCTGGATTTCTAACAATGTCCCCGGAGTCGAAGGTGCTGCTGATAGGGACGGCGCCCGTGCATGCCGAAAGCATCGCGATGGCGGCGGCGGACGACTCCTGCCACGTGAAACTCAACCACGATGCCCTGACGTTGATCGGCCGTTCACGGGAAGTCGTGGAGCAAGTGGCGGCCTCCGGCGAGCGGGTTTACGGCCTCAACACCCTCCTGGGATCCGGCCGCGATACCGCTGTTGAGGACGGCTCCATCCTCGCCTACCAAGTGCAGGTGGTCAGGTACCACAACAGCGGGGTGGGACCCTATCTGAGCCGCGCCGAAGCACGCGCCGTGATCCTCGCCCGCCTGGTCGGATTCAGTCGCGGCGGTTCAGGCGTCCGGCCCGAAACGGCCCGCTTCTACGCCGACCTCCTGAACCGCGGCGTCCACCCCGCCATCCCGGCCGAGGGTTCGGTGGGCTCTTCCGACCTCACCCAACTGGCCGCCGTCGCCGCCGTCGCGATCGGTGAAGGAGAAGCGCTCGACGCGTCCGGCGTCCTGGTGCCCGGCGCCAAGGCCCTCGCGGACGCCGGACTTCAGCCCCTTACGCTCCACGCCGGTGAGGCCTTGGCCCTCGTCAGCGCGAATGCCTATTCGGTAGGTGCCGGCACCCTCGCCTTGCTGAGGTTGCGGCATGTGGCCCGGCTTGCGGACGTCGCGCTCGCCCTCTCCCTGGAAACCATCGCGAGGTACGACGGCGGCGGCAACCTCAGCCCCTTCTCGCCGGCTATCCAATCGGCCAAGGCCGTGGACGGCCAACGGGAATCGGCCGCCGCCGTCCGCCGCCTGTTGAGCGGCGGGTGGCTGGAAGACGTACGCCCGGAAGTTTCCGTGCAGGACGCCCTGTCCTTCAGGGCTGCGCCTCAGACGCACGGGGCGTTCAGGGCCGCGGTGGGGCAGTTGGCGGCAGCGTTGGACGTGGAGTTGAACGGCAGGGGAGATAATCCGCTGGTGGACCTCGAATCGGGGCAGATGGTCTCCGGGGGCAATTTCCAGCCGATGCAGTTGGCGTTGGCCTTCGAAGGCTTGCGCTTGGCGCTCGCCCACGTGGGCATTCCGAGTGAACGCAGGATCGCCAAGCTCTACCCGCCGCAGCGTGCCATCCGGGCGAAGCACCTTGCCGCAGCGGCCGGGTCCGGCTTGGTGCAGGAAGAGTTGCCGGGGCTGCTGTGGTACTCGGCGGCCGGGCTCCTCGCCGAACTGAAATTCCTGGCAGTGCCGGCCACCCTTGGCGCACCCACCTTGTCTGCCGACGTCGAAGACCATTCAACCCTCGCGCCGCTCGCCCTGCAGCAACTTGAAAAGTCCGTCGACGCCGTGGAGAAGCTGCTCGCCATTGAGGCCCTGACGGCGTCCTATCTGCTGCTCGAAGCGGGAGCTGCGCAGCCGCTGGGCAAGGGGACTGCAGCCGTCGTTGGCCGCCTTGCCGACGTCCTTGCAGACCGGCCGTCCGCCCCGGAACTGGTGGAGCACGCGCGGCGGGAGCTTCGGATTGTTGTTGACGGACTCCGGCAAGGTGGAAACGAATGGTGACGACGGCACATCGGAAGCACGGCGCGCATGCTGCAACTGTCCCTGCCGATGCGCTGGACGCCTCCGTGCTGGAGAGGGTAGGGAACACCCCGCTGGTGAAGCTCGAGGCCCTGGGCCGCGGGTTGGGCAGCAGCATCCACATCAAGCTTGAGTCGGAGAACCCCGGCGGATCCATCAAGGACCGGACGGCCTTGAGCATGGTCCGGGTGGCCGAACAGGCCGGCGAGTTGAAGCCCGGGGCCACGATCGTGGAGAGTACGTCGGGCAATACGGGGATTGGCCTCGCGCTGATTGGGCGGCTCACCGGGCATCCGGTGGTGGTGGTCACCGGCGACACCATTTCCTCGGAAAAGCTCGCTGCCTTGCACAGCTACGGTGCGCGGGTGATCCTGACCGATTGGAGCGCGCCGTCCGAATCCCCGGAGAATGCCCGGGCAGTGGCTGCACGCATTGTGGAGGGGACTCCCGGAGCTTGGCGTCCCATGCAGTTCGACAACCCGGCCAACCCCCTGGCGCATTACCGGACCACGGGACCGGAAATCTGGGAGCAGACCGGGGGCGCCGTAACCCACTTCGTGGCGGGCATCGGCACGGGCGGGACCATCAGCGGTAACGGGCGGTACCTGAAGGAACGGGCGGCGAAGGAACGGCCGGGCGGGCACGTGGAAGTGGTGGGCGCCGATCCCTACGGCTCCGCGTATAGCGGTGGCCATCCCGGCGAAATCCTGGTGGATGGCGTAGGCAACTCATGGCCGGCGGCGGAGTGGCCCAAGATCTTCGACCGCTCGATCGTTGACCGCTTCCTCCGCATCCCCAACGACGAGGTCTACACCGTGGTGCACCGGCTTCTTGACGAAGAGGGCCTGTCCTTGGGGCCGTCGTCGGGACTCACTGTGGCAGCGGCCTTGCGGGTGGCCAGGGCGGCGCCCCACGGTTCGGTGGTGGTGGCGATAGCCCCCGACGCCGGCACGAACTACCTCAGCAAAGCCTTCAACCCGCAGTGGCTGGCTGAGAACCACATCCGCCTCGCGGCGGACATCGTCCCCGGCGAGTGATCCTCTATCACTTCCCGCCGGTTTTTGGGCGACGCTCTATCACGTCCCGTTGCGCTAGGCTCCAAGCATGCCCGAACAGGAGACATCGCCGCGCCTTGCCGGCTATCTGGACAAGCAACAGCCGGACCTCTACGCCACGTTGACGCACTACTCGCAGCAGTTAGTGGATGAAGCCGACCGAGTGGGGATTCCGCGGAAGACCTTGGAACTCATCAACTACCTCTGTTCACAAATCAACGGATGCGCGTTTTGCCTGGACCTTCATCACCGGCGGGCCTTGAAGTACGGAGAGACGGAGCAGCGGTTGTCCCTGGTTGCCGTCTACAGGGAAGTGGGACTGTTCGAGGCCGCAGAGGTCCTGGCCATGAAGATTGCCGAGCAGATCACCCGAATGAGCACCTCCAGGCCCAGCGCCGAGCTCTTCGCTGAAGCGCGGGAGCACTATTCGGACGAGCAGATCAGCGTGATTTGCATGGCAGCAATTGGCATCAATGCTTTCAACAGGCTGTCCATCCTCAGCGAGCATCCGGTTCGGGCGGCCAAGAAGTAGCTGTCCAGCCGTACCTCCACGACCTTCTTTGGGCTCACTAGGCGCCGCGGGGCGGGGTTTTCCCGGCGTGTTGGGCCTCCGCCGCCTCAAAGTGGGTGGTGGCGGCACACCCCGCCGAGGCTTCGAGGCCTTATAGATAGAGATTTGCAGACGAAGGCAGCCCCCTGCGCAACCAGTGAAGGTTGCTCGGGGGCTGCCCTGGTTCCAGAAGAGGTCAGGAGCCTACAGAGGCCTTGCCCTCGATCGCCTGGGGGAGTCGCCGGCGTCGTCCGTACTTGAAGTAGAAGACGGCATAGCAAACACCAACAAACGGGATGCCGAACAGCAGAGCTGCAACCTGGTTGGGATCGAAGGCGATGCCCACCAGGGACACAACGCACAGCGCAAACGCGAGAATTGGTACCAGCGGGAACAGCGGAGCGCGGTAGGGGAGCGATGAGAGGTCGCCGCCGTTCCGTACGAAGGTCCGCCGGTAAACGAAGTGCGAGGCCACAATGGACATCCAAACGCCCACGGTTGCGAAGCCCGCAACAGAGACCAACACAAGGTAGACAGTTGCGGGTGCCACGACGCTGCTGATCAACGATGCCAGCCCGCCCAGCATGCTCACGCAGAGTGCGACCATGGGGATACCGCGCTTGGTGAGCTTTCGGAACGCTTTGGGTGCATGGCCCTCGTCGGCGAGGGAGAACAGCATCCGCGCACAGGAGAAGAGTCCGCAGTTGCCGGCGGACAACAACGCTGTGATGATCACGAAGTTCATGATGTCCGCAGCGAACGGGATGCCGAGCATGGAGAACACCGTCACGAACGGGCTTTCGTCAACGCTGACCTTCTCGTAAGGGATGGTTGCTGCGATGACCAGAATCGCCCCGACAAAGAAGATCATGAGCCGGATGACCGTGGTGCGCATGGCCTTGGGAATGTTCTTGCCCGGGTCCTCGGTTTCACCCGCAGCCACACCGATCAGTTCCGAACCGGAGAAGGCATAGAACACGGCCAGGCACGTTACAAAAACGCCGGTGAAGCCGTTGGGGAACAGGCCTTGGGAGGTGGTGAAGTTCTCCGTCAATGACGGGTAATCGCCTTGGGCCAGCGGGTGGAAGCCCAGCAAAGCGGCTCCGCCCAGGATGATCAGGCCGACGACGGCGGCAACCTTGATCAGCGCGAACCAGAACTCCGATTCGCCAAAGACACGCGATGAAATCGCATTGAGGGTGAAGAGGACGGTGGCGAAGATGAAGCACCAGATCCAGACGTCGACGTCCGGGAACCAGCGCTGCATGAGCAACCCGGCTGCTGTGAACTCCGATCCCAGGGCCACCGCCCAGCAGAGCCAATACAACCAGGCAGTGGCGAAGCCGGTGGCGGGCCCAATGGTCCGCGCTGCATAAATGTGGAACGCGCCTGAGACGGGGAACGCAACGGCGAGCTCCCCGAGGCAGGCCATGACCAGGTAGACCACCACGGCGCCGACGAGGAAGGCGATGACGGCTCCCAGTGGTCCTGCGGTGGCAATGGTGTAACCCGAGCTGACAAACAGGCCCGAACCGATGACGCCGCCCATGGCGATCATCACCAGGTGGCGCGCACCCATGGAACGGCGAAGGCCTTCGGCGGAAGACCCTCCATCCGATGCATTAACGTCTGAAGGCCTTCTGTCCGACGACGCGTCGGTGGCCGATCCCTCGGCATGTGTTGGGGAGCTGAGTCCCATATTCCCTCCGGAAAGTTAGCCGGCAAACTCTACAAGGTGGTGCAAGGAGGAGGTGATCCAACTAACACGAGAACAAGGTTCATCACAGGGCGAAGCCCCATTTCAAGGAGGCTAAGGAAACCGATTGGACGCGAAGGAGCGCAAAGCCTGAGCTTAAGAGTTTCTAATCAGAGCGTCATCGAAGCGATTATTTCACTTGGTGTCTGTTAGGTTCCTTGCGGGCAGTTGCCGTGCAAGTGCCGCACACTGGGTGCAGGTCCAGGGCGTATGCCTATTCGATCCCCGCGAAGAGCTGGTTCAACTCAGCCGTCAGCTGCTTGCGCACTGCGGGTGAGCCGATTTCCTGGCCATTGATGTGGTTCACGGGCGCGATCAACCGAATGCTCGAAATCAACCAGACAGCGTCGGCATCAAACAGGTCCTGAGGCACCAGTGGACCGTAGCCCAACTCCCAACCCGCTGCCTTGGCTGCCGCAAAAAGGGCGCCCTGGGACGTGCCGGGCAGGATGCCGCTGTCCAGTTGGGGCGTGATCAGGCGCCGGACCGTCTTGACGGAACCTTCGCCGTCGTCCACCGTCTCCAGGTGCGCCAGCAGCACCGTGGAGGTAGGCCCTTCAAGGACGCGGCCGTCGGTGGATGTGAAGATGGCGTCGTCCGCTCCCTGCTTGTGCGCATAACGCAGCGCTGCCATGTTCACGGCGTAGGACAGCGTCTTGGCGCCCAGCAGCAGCCAGGGCGCTCGCTCGCCGGCCTCGGTGTCGAAACCGCGGTCAAGAAGTACGACGTCGATGCCCGTCTCGCGCTGCCGGCGACTGCCGGCGGGTGAGGGCGAAGCCTGGACCCAGCACGTGGGCGTTGCGGCGCCTTCGACGCCGCGGGTCACCAGGAGCTTGACGACGACTTCGTCTTCCTCGGGCGTTGGAGCAGGGTAGTTCGTGCGGAATTCGGCGAGGGCGGTATCGATGGCGTTGCGCCAGGCGTCCTGCTCCGGAATGGCCAGATCGAGTGCCGCTGCGGAACTGCCCAAGCGGTTCAGATGCGCCTGTACCTTGCGAGGCCTGCCTTGGACGGCGAGCAGGGATTCAAAGACTCCGTCACCGCGTGTGGCACCCAGATCCGTGGCCATGAGCTGCGGCTGGCTGGAATCGGCCACCCTGCCGTTCGGGTAGGCAGGATCAAGGAAAACGAGGACCGTTGGCGCGGGAGAAGTCATGGTCCCAGCTTAGTGGCGCCCGGCAACCCGCACGGCGGATAGGCTGTGGTCACCGTTAGTTCATGAACCGTGGGGGTTTGTCGAATGCTTTTCCCTTTCCCGCTGGGCCCTGAATGGACGTGGCTTTTGGGCGTTTGGGTCATTGCGGAAGTCATCATGCGCATTGTCCTCCTGGGCATCATTCCCGGTAATCGCCGCCCCACCACGGCCATGGCCTGGCTGCTGGCTGTCTTCCTGATTCCTTCCGTGGGCTTTGTCCTGTTCCTGCTGTTCGGCAACTTCAGGCTCTCCAAACGCCGGAGGGAACAGCAGGAAGCGGTCAACCACAGGGTCCGGTCCATCACATCCGATCTGTCCGACCCCACGAGCGAGTACTCCGGCCCGGAATGGGTCCGTTCGGCCGGCGAGCTTAACCACCGGCTGGGTTCCTTGCCCATGGTTGACGGAAACAAAGTGGAACTCATCCCCGGCTACGAAGAGTCCATCAAGGCCATGACAGAGGCAATCCGCGGGGCCAAGAGCTACATCAACGCCGAGTTCTACATCATGAGCAGCGACTACGTGACTGATGAACTGCTGACCGAACTGGAGAACGCCACGGAACGCGGCGTCACTGTCCGGTTGCTCTTTGACCACATAGGCACGCTCCGCATCAAGGGCTACCGGCGGCTGAAGCGCAGGCTCAAAGCGAGCAAGATCCAGTGGCGGCCTATGCTGCCCCTCCTGCCCATCCACGGACAATGGCGCCGCCCCGATCTCCGGAACCACCGCAAGATCCTGGTGATCGATGGACTGCTGGCCTTCACCGGTTCGCAAAACCTGATCGAGCCGTCCTACAACAACGCCAAGCACCGCAAGGTAGGCCGGAAATGGGTGGAGCTCATGGCCCGCCTCGAAGGTCCGATCGTCCCGACGCTCAACGTCGTCTTCGCCACCGACTGGCTCAGCGAGACCGACGAATCCCTTGAAGACCAACTCCGCCTGCCGGAGCAGCCGAATCCGGGACACGTCACGGCCCAGGTGGTGCCGAGCGGTCCGGGGTTCTCAACCGAGAACAACCTTCGCCTGTTCAACACCCTGATCTACTCGGCACAGCACCGGATCTCCATTTGCAGCCCGTACTTCGTCCCTGACGATTCACTGCTCTACGCCATCACCACGGCTGCCCAACGGGGAGTTGACGTGGAATTGTTCGTCTCGGAAAAGGGCGATCAGTTCCTGGTCCACCACGCCCAACGGTCCTACTACGAAGCACTCCTGGGCGCGGGGGTCCGCATTTACCTGTACCGGGCTCCGTACGTCCTCCATGCCAAGCACTTCACGATCGACGACGAAGTGGCGGTACTCGGTTCCAGCAACATGGACATGCGCTCCTTCTCCTTGAACATGGAGGTCTCGGTGATGCTCCTGGGCGCCGACACCGTGAACCTCATGCGGGCCGTGGAGTCTACGTATCGCGAGGTGTCCCGTGAGCTTACCCTCGAGGATTGGGTGCACAGACCCCCTCTGGCCAAGTATGTGGACAACGTGGCCCGGCTGACGGCCACCCTCCAATAAAAGCCGGCCCGGAAACTGCCCAGCCAGCGGGACGCCCAAGGAAACTCAGGAAGGGAACGTCGCTCCAAGGGTCGAAAGCACGCCGAAGGCCTTGGTGCGGATCTCGTCGTACTCGTCATCCGGCGTCGAGTCCGCGGTGACCGCCCCGCCTACCCCCAGGCTAAGCATTCGTCCGCCGCCGACGTCGGGATTTATCACCAACGTGCGGATAACCACCGACAGGTCCGAAGCGGCGTTCATCGAAAAGTAGCCGATGGCTCCGGAGTAGACGCCGCGGGGCCCTGCTTCCAAGCGGTCCAGGATGTCCATGGTGCTGATCTTCGGCGCCCCGGTCATGGAGCCGGCCGGGAAGGCGGCAGCCACGGCCTCTGCCCGCGGAGCCCCGGGCCGCAGGTGGGCGTCCACGGTGCTGACCATTTGGTGGACGGTGGCGTAACTTTCGATCGCGCACAGCCTGCTCACCGTCACCGAGCCCGGCACCGCGAAGTGGCTGAGGTCGTTGCGGAGCAGGTCCACGATCATGATGTTCTCGGCGCGGTCTTTCAACGAGGTCTCAAGATCGTGCCGCAGCCGGATGTCCTCGGCGTCATCTGCCGAACGACGGCGCGTGCCCTTGATGGGTTCGGCCCGCATCCCGCCGTCGGAGGTGATCCGCAGGAAGCGTTCCGGAGACGTACTGGCAATCGCCAAGCCTCCGAACCGCAGGTAGCTCGCGAACGGCGCGGGGTTCCGGCGACGCAGTGCCTGGTAGCTTTGCCACGGGTCGAGTTCCCCCGCGGATGCCTCGAGCGTGGTGGTGAGGCAGACCTCGTAGGAGTTTCCCTCGCTGATTTCGTGCTGGGCCTCGGTGATTTTGCGCTTGTAGTCCGTGGCCGAATCCCTGCAGACGAACTCCGGGGAAGCGGCTGCAACGGCTTGCCCGGCGGTATCGATGGGGACACCCACGGCGCGCCGGCCGGAAACCGGGCGGACCGTTGCCGGGTGCACTGCAGGGTGCGCGTCAGCAGCCCCCACGGCGGCGCGGGCAGCGCTGAACCATTCGTCGGCGTCGGGCGCTTCCAACGCGAGCAGCCAGACGGCGTGCTCGCGGTGGTCCAGAACCAGCGCCCGCCCGGCGAAGATCAGCGCCGCGTCCGGGGTAGCGGAGCTGACGTCGTTGCCGCCGGTTTCCCGCTTGAGCTCGTAACCGAGGTACCCCAGCCAGCCCAGCGTGAACTGTCCGTCGTATCCCTCGGGAGAGCGCACTGCCCGGCGGCCCCACACCGAGTCCAGCCAGCGGAAGAAGGGGCCGGAGCTGCGCACGGTGGCCGAGCCGGTCGTCACCCACGTAGTCCCGGACGAGTGGCGGACAGACTGGCCGAACGTCCCGCCGTCGTCGGCCATGATGCTGAACCGGCTGCGGGCGGCGGCCTGGGTGCCGCCGGTGATGGCGGTGTCGGCGTTGGAAGAATCGAGCCAGACGGCGTTCGTTGACGATCCGTAAACGTCCTGGAAGAGGGCTTCGGCGTCGGGCGCCGCGTCGATCCGTTCCGCCCGAAGTTGCAGGCCGCGTCGTGCGCTCAGCTCGGGCGAGAGCACGGCGGCCAACGGTGCAAGGTACGTCATGGCCTGCAGCACGTGCGCGGGGGCGCTGCCGTCGGCGGGATTCTGAACGCGGATGTCCGCCGCGTCCGTCACGGGGTCGACGGCCAGCCACTCTTCTTCCTGCTGTGCCCAGGCGTCCCAGTACGGTTCGTAGCTCCCGCCGTCGCGCGCCAGGGCCCGACGACGGCGGTCCTCACCTGATGCTTCCACCCATACGACGGCGTCGAGCATGCCGCGGGCGGCTTGGGCTGCCGCGCCGACGCCTTCGACGATCACGATTTCCGCGGGGAGCGTCACCTGGGTACGACCGTCGTAGTGCTTTTCCCAGTCCCAGCTGATCCATTCCGCGGGTTTGCCGTCGCGCAGCGGAGCAAGCACCGTTGCCACATAGCGCTCAATGCCGCTTGCCAGCCCGTTCCAGCCGGGGTAGATGTCTTCCAGATGGAACAGGGAAACTTTGTGGTGCTCCCGAAGGCGGGCGGCCAGTTCAACGGCGAGGGTGGTCTTGCCTGCGCCTGACCTCCCGTCGACAGCAATAATCACGGGGGCAGGGGTCATGACATAGAGGTTACCTGCTGGTGGTCCTCGGACTCGTCCAGCCGACCTGCTCCTTCACGTTCGGCAATAGCCGCTTTGACGTGCTGCACGATTCCCGGGACCGCTGCCCTGATCAGGATCCACGTATTGTCGAAGTCCGAATGGCCGCCGTACCAAGGGTCCTCGATGCCTTGGTCGAGGGAGCTGCGGCCGGCCATTGCGGGGTCGAAACTGCGGAGCATGCGGACCCTGCCCAGTGCTTCCTTGTCCGGAGCGCCTTCCTGGAGCCAGCCGAAATGGTCGACGTCCAGTGCCAGGATCAGGTCCCTCTCAATGAACCACTCACGCCGCCATTCCCGTGCGATGTGGTCCTCCGACGCGATGTGCTGGGCCATCAGGACACGGGCCGCGCGGGGATCGATGGGGTGTCCCACCTCGTACCCCGTCGTCCCTGCGGAGTCCACCTCAACGAGGTGGCCGAGTCCTTCCGCTTTGAAGGCTTCGGTGAGCATGAGGGCTGCCATGGGCGAGCGGCAGATGTTCCCGGTGCAGACCGTAATGACGCGGTATGGGCTCGACGTTGAGTACATGGTGCAAGCATGATTCATGTCGCCCCGACTTGGCTAGTGGATTACTCGAATCACGTGTCACTTTCTGTGTCGAATTTGTCATATCCGGTGACAGGAGCTCAAAAATGCTCGGCCCGGCCTAACCCATGTAGGTCGCAGTTGTGCACGTTTTGACCGCTCTAAACGCGCACGAATGCGACCTAGCGGTTCCGCGCCGTCGGCGCCCCATGGAGTGGGGAAAGTGTGC
>NZ_JAPDNV010000023.1:0-62606 GCF_026013155.1 Paenarthrobacter sp. PAE-2
CAAATACAAAGAAACCGCGATGGGCGGCCTCGCCGTCAACGTCGTCGAATGCTGAGTCTGTTCCCTGTCAGTCCCTAGTGCCATGCTGTATGCATGAGCGGGGGATATGACCGGGATTTCTTGCGGGCACGCCTTGAGTTGCCCAGTCCGTCGGCGACGACGATTCTGCTGGACTACACCCACTTCTCGGTGCGTTTCCGGGCTGCCCGGAAGCTCGCAGCGATCGTCGGGGTGAATATCAGCGGCGGTGAACTGAATCCTTTGGCCCGCGAGGGAACCTGGCACTTCGACGACCGGATTCCCCGCGAGCAACAGGCCGGCCCGGACGTTTACAAGAACAACGCGTTCGACCGTGGGCACTTGGTCCGGCGGCTCGACCCCGTATGGGGCGATGCTGCCACAGCCAAGAAAGCCAACCAGGACACTTTCGCCTTCACGAACGCCGCACCCCAAGTGGACGACTTCAATCAAGGCAAGGAGTTGTGGGTTGGCTTGGAGGATCACGTTCTCACGCATGCGGACGCCTTCGACGCGAAGCTGAGCGTCTTCACCGGGCCGGTTTTCGCTGATGACGACTCTGAGTACCGGGGCGTCAGGATTCCCAAGAAATTCTGGAAGATCGCGGCCTGGACCAATGACGGAACCCTCGGTGCTGCCGGCTTCGTGCTGGATCAGTCTCCATTGCTGGGGAAGGTGGAACTGAAGAAGGCGATCACTGAGCGACTCTTGGAAGGTGAACCGCCACCGCTGGGCCCTTTCCGCACCTTCCAGGTTCCCATCGGGGAGATTGCGGACCTGACCGGGCTGAGCCTGAGCCGGCTTACCAACGCCGACCGCTTGACCAGCGGTATGCGTGAACTGGGGAAGGCGCCGAAGGCCATCCAGTTGGAGAGCATGGAGCAGGTCCGGCTCTAATAGCAGCATGGCAGCTATCAGCTTGTAAATGATTGAAGATACAGATCCCCTAGGTATGTGTAGTGACCGGCCCAATCGTGACGCGGTGGCGGAAATATTACTTTCTGACCGTCTATATTTCCCCGATATATTCTTTAATTTGCCGTCCTGTTGATTTGCCGCATGCTCGGTTGGTATTTTCATGCCCACTGGGGGACAACTGCTGACGTCGCAGTGTTAGACGTTTCGATGCCTGTGACCACCAGACTCCACTCCAACTGAGAGAACGGTGAAATTAAAAAATTCTTAAGCATTAGTGCGGCTAGCGTTGTCGCAATACCGACCATGATTGGTGCCAATGCTGGTGCGGCCAACGCTGGAGCAGAGTAAACATGTGGAAATGGACAGGTCTGCTTGTTCCTAAGCTCCATGTGGAACGGGACCAAGTATTCGAACAACTACGCAACAACCTGGGTTGGTAGCGGTGCAAATAATCCAACATCAAACATTGTTGGGTACACAACCAATCCGTCCTACCGATACGTGACATTCTTCGAACACCTAAACTTCGGTGGGAATTCCTTCCACATGAAGGAGGGACAGGCAATCAGCTATCTCGCGGATATCGCTTATCCAGGCGGGGGGAATTGGGATAATCGAATTTCCAGTCACGATGAATCGTACTGATCAAGCGAATCTCCTGAACTAAGAATTCGAAAGGTGACCATGACTCGGCGTCGGCTTATGGCAGTAGTGCTGCTGTTCGTGCTTGCAGGGTGCGGCGTGAACCAAACCGGACCACAGGCCGACGCCGGGCCCTTGCCCTCCATTGACCGGTCACCCTATTCGGGCGTGCACGCACAACTGGACCACGCTAATGCCGAGATCCGGATGCCAATGGATTCATACGAAGCAGACCCCGAAGAGTCCATGATCATCACAGCAGCGAATATGTACATTATCGAGGGCTATATGAAGAATGCCGGGATGGTAATGCCTGAGAAGCATGGCAATCTTGACGTGAAAGCGGATCAATCGTATGGCGTCTGGGTTCCGGAGTTTGCGGCCCGGTATGGATATGAGAGACCAACCATCCGGACAATCCCTGGAATCTATGATTCCGGAACGCGGGATTCTCCGCAAGTCGCCGTGAAGAAGTATTTTGAATGTGATAAATCGACGGCCGGTGACCAAATTTCAGCATTTCGAAGCAGGGTAGCGGGCCAGGACTCACTGCTAACCAAAATTATCAATGATTCCAATGCTCTGGCCGAACGTGATCCCATGTGGAAGAGCTTTCGTGAGGCATGGATTAAGTGCCTTGGGGATTCAGGCATCACCATGCGTCAGGACTCACCCGACGCCTGGGTTCCGTCTTACCCGGCCGACAGGCAGGGTGAGATACGGACTGCGCTCCAGGACACGGAATGCAAGAGCAAAGCAAACATGATGCAGGGCTTGATGGACATTCGTGCCCAATACCAAGCTGCCCTCGTAGAGGTCAATCAAGCCGCGCTGAACACACTGGCAGACGAAAAGGCGGCTGCATTGACTACAGCGCAGGATATTCTTCGCCAACACGGATATGGCGGTCTGTAGTGGGCCGGAGCGGCCCTATAGTTGTAAAGCTTCCGCGGGTCCCACGAATCAGACGTGTTCTAGTCTTCCTATGCGTTGTTCTAGCGTGCACAGCCGGTTCGTTCGTTCTCGGAAGCCAAATGAGAACACCTGTAACTTCAGCCATCGATTCCGTAGACGCAAAAATTCAGGTGAACGCTGCTGTGGAAAGGAAGTCACTGGCCGCTTCGGTCATCGTTTCGGCAACGATGACCGCCGGTCCCTCCGTGTCGGTGCGTGCATCTATCCCCAAGGGAGCCGACCGGGCGGTCGTGACGGCCGTGTATGTAGACACAGGCGCGACGGTCGCCCCGGGGATGCTTATCGCGGCGGTTTCAGGACGTCCTGTCATTGTCATGCCCTCCGACGTGCCGCTCTATCGGGACCTTCATGAGGGCGACCGGGGGCCGGACGTACTGGGGCTGCAGAAGTGGCTTCAGGGCATGGGGTACTGGCCAGATGCCACGGGAACTTTTGATCAGCGTACGGAGAACGCCTTCAAGAACTTCTACCACGACCGCCAATTGACGGCCCCCACGTCTGAAGACAAGAAGGTTGTTTTTCGCTGGCGGGAGTTCGTGCAGATCCCGGGGAATACGGGAACGATCATGACCTTGGTACGACCCGGCGATGTATTAGCGGAAGATTTGAGCTTGGGGATCGTCCAGACGGCCCCTGACATGGTGGTTGGGCGTGCCACCATAGACCAGGCCGATGCGCTCGTTGTGGGCAAGCAGGTCGATCTCGAAGATGAAGGGTACTTGGCAAAGGGAACAATCCAAAGCCTTGGTTCTTTTAGCGAAGGAGACCCCGAGAAGGGTGTCGTTCCGGGCATGGACGTCGTGTCCACTGTTCCCGTGGAGGGAACGCCACCAAAGCCAGGGCAGTCGGTTTCAATCAAGGTCCACGAAGCGGCCATTGAATCTTTGGCCGTCCCTTTGACCGCTGTCAAGCAGGATGACCGGGGCCCCTACGTGATCTTGTCAGGAGCGCAGGGGCAGGGACAAAGCAGCCCAACGCCCGAACGGGTGGACATTACAGTAACCGAGCAGCGCGACGGATGGGTTGCTATCGAGGAGACTTCGCTACTACAACCCGGAACATTGGTGATCGTCTCGTGACGGGCCCCCTTCCTACAAGTGACGCGAGACCACTCTTGACGATGAAGGGGGTCGGTCGAACTTACTATGTGGGAGACTCCGCGACCCAAGCTTTGCTCGGCGTAGATCTGCAGATATGCGAAGGCGACTTTCTTGCAATTATCGGGCCGTCCGGATCAGGAAAGTCCACGCTGTTGAATGTCCTTGCCCTCTTGGACCGGCCGACGGATGGCACTTATCACGTCAACGGTCACGATGTGGCCGGGTTGGGTGAGCGGCAACGAGATGCGTTGAGGTCGGAGATGTTCGGCTTCGTCTTTCAAGCATCGCATGTGATGACTGAAGAGTCGTCGGCCAGGAACGTTGCCCTTGGACTTCGTATTCAACACCGTGCTCGCAGAGAACGAAAATTGCGTATCCGCCCTGCCCTCGAGCGGGTGGGACTTCTTCACCGTCAGGATGCGCTCGGTAGAAATTTGTCCGGAGGTGAACGTCAGCGTTTGGCACTGGCGCGCGCCCTCGCGACTAACCCAAAAGTTCTGTTTGCCGACGAACCGACAGGCAACTTGGACGTCGCCAACACGGAACGAGTCATCGAGGAACTCAGGACCCTCAATGCAAAGGGGATGACTATCGTCGTCATCACGCACGATCCCGCTGTTGCGGCCGCAGCTCGATCGCAAGTGAAAATCGTGGACGGCGCTTTGGAAGGATCAGTCGTTCATGCCCATGAAGCACCGGCGTCAAGCTCGACGGACACCGGAGCTGCTAAGGCGTGCGCAGTTGAAACGACGGCTTCGCCGGCTTCTGGACGGAAACCGGCACGTTGGCAGGGGGTGATCGACGACGTATATGACGCGTTGACAGCGCTGACGTCACGGACAGGACGGACAATGCTTCTCATCCTCGCCTTCATGCTGGGATCAGGCGGGCTTGTTTTGTCTGTGGGACTAAGCCAAACTGCATCCTCCCAAGTTTCGGAGCGTCTGGCCCAGGCAGCGCTTGATGAACTGCAAGTGTCAATGAGCGCGTCAGGAGCACAAGCCTATGACGCCAGTGGGATCGGGTTTACGGAGCAGAGGAAAAGGATAGAGGGACTGGATGGGGTTGTAGACGTTGGTTTGCGCTACGACCTGGCTTCGAAAGATCTAAAGCCGTCCCGTTTTCAGCCCGGCCTGGCACTGCAAGAGCCAACGTTCGCAGATTCCCTGCTAGCTGTGGACTCGCATTATCTTGCGCTGAATGATGCCGTTGTTGAGCCCAGTTCTGCGCTGTCGCTCCTGGATGGGGCATTTGGGAAACCCGTAGCGCTTCTAGGACGCGAAGCCGCCACGCGCTGGGGTGTTTCAGCTGCAGGGCCAGATGAAAAGATTTGGGTCGACGGGCAGCCCGTGCCAGTAGTTGGCGTCATTGAAAGCCCCGGACGGAACCAATTGCTCTCCGACAGCATCGTCCTGGGCATAGGGGACTTCGACCACCCTGTCTTGTCCAAACCAGTGTTCATTGTGCGTACTGTCCCCGGGTTCCCCGCTCCGCTGCGCGATGCGGTGCCGCTTGCTTTGAACGCGGCTCATCCCGAGTACTTCACGGTGAGTACTGTGGCAGATCTCCGGTCATTGAGAAGAGGTATAACCACTGATTTGAGTGTGTTCATCGGCCTTCTTTCCCGGGTCCTGCTCGCGTTAGCCTGTCTTAGTTCTGCGACTTCCATGTACCTGACGGTCCAGACGCGAAGGCCGGAAATTGCGCTTCGCCGGGCGATCGGGGCCGGCCGCGCGAGTATTGGCCGGATGTTTGTACTTGAGGGCCTGCTGGTTGGAACCGGCGGCGGATTGGCCGGAGGCGCGGCAGGGATGATGACACTTCTGGCGTTTTGCCTGCATCAAGGGTGGACCCCGGTCCTGGCGTTGGAAGCGGTCACGGTGGGGGTCATAGCCGGAGCAGTAACCGGGGTTCTTGCATCTGTATATCCTGCAATATCGGCTTCGCGGGCGGACCCCGCACAGGCTATTCGGGGCTGATCGCGGAACGGTCCGTCTTTCCCTAAGAGTTGGGTCGACCGTGACCACTTATGCGGAATCCGGTCTCCAACGGTCATCACGTCTGGGTGCCGGTGCATCGTTTGGTTCCGGTCTGGAATCGCCAATCAAGCTGTCCCCGATAGACTTGATCCTGCATGTCCGCATGCGCACCACGCTTTGAACCCTGCTTGAACACTGCACCGAACCCTGAGATTGGACACGGCCACCTTGCGAGAATTTACCGCCCGCTTTGCCACCGCCGAGGAAACCGATAACTGGGACAAGCACGTCACGGCGAACCCGAACGGCGGCAACATGCTGCAGTCGGACGCTTATGCCGCGGTTAAGGACGGTAACGGCTGGCTGGTCCGGCGGCTCGTCATCGAGACTGCTGAGTACTCCAGCTACAACCTGCTGCTGGAGAAGAATTTCCCTGTCTTGGGGCGCCTTTGGTACCTGATCAAGGGCCCCGACGCAGAGTCCGTCGAAGACATCAAACCGATGCTGGACGCCGTCGCAACCCTGGCCAGGGAACGGAAGCTGAACGTCTTCACCGTCAAGATAGAGCCCGACGTCGTGGAGTCACCTGAGGTGGCTGCGCAACTGAAGGCGGCTGGGCTGGTTAAGGCTCCCAACATCCAGTCCAACGACTCCACCGCGATTCTGGATATCAGGAAGCCCTCCAACGAGGTCCTCCGCAGCATCTCTTCCCGTGCCCGCAATGCTGTAAGAAGGGCAGAGCGCGAGGGGTGCGAAGTCATCCAGGAAGAAGCCGGCGAAGAGAGCTACAAGAAGCTCTACGCTCTCATGCAGAACACCGTGAACGCCAAGGGCGCCATGCCGTTGCGCAGCTACGACTACTACGCCAAATTCTGGAACGAGTTCAGCAGCCGCGGGCAAGGCCACTTCTTCTTCGTCTACGAGGACGGACAGCCGAGTGTGGGTGCCTTCGTGATCAACTACGGGTCCAAAGCTACGTACAAGGACGGCGGCTCCACCCAGAACCGCAAGCAGTACGGGGATTCGCACCTGACACAATGGGCGGCCATCCAGCGCATGCAGGAACTCGGATGCGTCGAATACGACTTCTGCGGCACTCCGTCCTCAGCCCTTATCAAGGACAAAACCCACCCGCTGTACGGCATGGGCTTGTTCAAGACGAGCTTTACTAAGACCGTCACGGACTTTGTTGGTTGTTATGACCTCGTCCTGAGTCCTCTCCGGTACAAGCTGTGGCTCAAGGGCGGAGAGAAGGTCCTCCGCCGTATAGAGACCATGCGCACGGGTGGTCAGTTCTACTGACCGGCGCCTGACGCGCCGAAAACTCGAAGCGTCAGCCAACAGACCAGGCCCGCCCCGGCCACCAACGGTGCATATCCAACTAGATGAGGTAATTTCTTTGACTCCGATTGAAGCTGGAAACTCCATGGAATTCGTTCTTCTCAGCGACGCTGAATTTGAGACCTTCGCCAAGGGACACCCCCAAGGGAGTTTCATTCAGTCCATGGACCTCACTCGCTTCCAGCGTGCCCGCGGGCAGGAAATCGAACTGTTCGGCGTCACCCAGGGCGGGAGCCTCATCGCCGCCGGAAAGCTCGTCTACACGTCCAACCGCATCGGTTACAAAGTGGCGGATTGCGCCAAGGGACCACTGATGGACTACAGCGACGCCGCTGCGGTGAGGTTCGTCGTCGAGCAGTTGAAGAAGCATGCCGCCTCGAAGAAGGCGGCGGAACTGCGTATCTCGCCCAACGTCAAGTACATCGCCCGGGACGAAGACGGCGCGGAGCACCCCGAGATCGAAGACAACCGGCCGCTGCTGAAGGAGCTCGAGGGCTTCGGGTTCAAACACCAGGGCTTCGACATGAACTTCGCCAACATCAACTGGATGTTCATCAAGACCCTGGACGGCATCTCGGATGCCGAAGAGCTCATCATGGGAATGAACTACCGGACCCGCAAGGCCATCCGGAAGGCCGAAAAAAACGGTGTGTACCTGGAGCAGGCCACGCTGGAAACATTGGACGACTTCTACAACGCGCTGAAGACCGCCGGCGACGAGAAGGGCTTCACCTACCGCGAACGCGAGTACTACGAGCAACTGCTGCGCAACACCTCCGATGAGTTCACCAAGCTCATGATGGCCAAGATCAACATCCCGGAATACCGCGCCTCCATCACTGAGCGACTCGAGACGGAATCCAAGAACCTCGCGGACCTGAAACGCGAAGTGGAGGAGACCGGCAGCAAGAAAAAGGCCAACCGGGTCAAGGTTGTACAGGACCTGGTGGACAGCTACGAGCGCAGCCTGAAGGACATCGAGCGCTTCCCGGATTCCGTGGGAGTTGCCACCGTGGCGGCCATCCATTTCGCTTGCTCCGGGGACGAGCTCACGTGCGTCATTGGTGGAACCGTCCAGGATTACATCTACTTCAACGGTGCCACCTCCTTGTACTGGGGCATGATGCTCCACGCCCTGAACAACGGCTACTCGCGGTACAACTTCTATGGCACATTCGGCATCCAGGGGCAGGATGAATCGGGCCATGGTGGGTACGAGTTCAAGAAGGGTTTTGGCGGAGAGGTGGTCCAGCTCATCGGCGACTTCGTTGCTCCCGTCAGTCCGGTCAAGTACACCGCCTACCGGGTGGCCAGGAAGCTTGCAGGAGCCGCCCAGACCGTTTTGGGAAACTTGCGGGAACCGGCAAAACTGCCGGTGATCGGGAAGTTCCTCAGGAAGAACTAATCCAAAGGAGGAATGCTGCATGACTGAACGCCCCGAGGGCAATGGCGGCAGGCCTCATACGGACGGCTTGCCGAAAACCCAGCCGCTGCGGCCCTCGCAGGTCCGGCAGAATGCGTACGCCAAGCGGATGCTGATGCGCTTGGTGCAAGGTGACAGCCCGCCAACGGCGCCCATGAACATCGTGGACCGCCTGGCCGGCAGCCCTTACGCCAACCCCACCATCCAGGTGGTGGGCGTCGACGCCTCGGCGCGCAAGACCATCGACTTCGCACTGCACCTGGCCGAGGCAATGTTCCGTTACGGGGCCGGTGCGCTTGAGGTCGAAACGAGCATGATCGCCGTGACCGCGGCGTTGGGCCTGAAGAACGTCGAGGTGGACATCACCAACCAGTCGGTGGCCATCAACTACGCGCCGAAGGACCAAACGCCCATCACCCTGTTGCGTGTGGTGAGGTCGTGGACCAATAACTATGCGGGTCTGGCCCAGGTGCACCAGTTGGTTTCGGCTATTGTCGCCGGGGGAGTGGGACGGGACGAGGCCGTTCGGCGGCTCAACGAGATCACGCGCAGCGCCAAGCCCTTCCCCCGCTGGATGGTCACTGTGGCGTTCGGTGTGTTTGCCGCCGTGTTCGTCGGGGTGCTTGGCGGTGGTCCCGGAGCTTCGGCCCTGGCTTTTGCCTCCAACATGTTGATCAGCCTCCTGGCGCGCCAGCTGATTCGCTGGCGGACTCCGGACTTCTTCGTCACCATGGCCAGTTCTTTTGTGGTCACCTTTGTTGCTTTGATGCTGCGTTGGGCGGGTGCGGACATAGCTCCGTCCATCGTGGTGGCCGGCGGCATCCTCCTGCTGCTCCCCACGGGCAGGCTTGTTTCGTCGGTACAGGATGCGATTAACGGCTTTCCGGTCACGGCCGCAGGCCGCTTCCTGTCTACCCTGCTGACTTTCGGCGCGATCGTGGCGGGCATCGGCGTCGCTGTGGTGGTTGGAACCCTGATGGGCAGCCAGGTCCTGGACGTCACCAATACTTTCCCGCCGGCCTACCCGTTGTGGGGACAGGCGATCCTCATTGCGATCGCCGTGGTGGCTATTGGTGTCACCGAACAGACACAGATGCGGCTGTTACTTCCGACGGCGGCAGTCGGGCTGGCGGGCTTCTTTGTCTTGTGGGGCGTTGGCGAACTCGGTCTTGGTGACCGTTTGTCGCCCGCCATCTCGGCGATGGTCATCGGCTTGTTGGGCCGCGTCGTGGCCCTGAAGCTTGGTGCTCCGCAGCTCGTGGTCGCCGTTCCGGCAGCGTTGATCCTTCTGCCGGGCCTCACGATCTTCCGGTCAATGTATGCCTTGACGGTCGAAGGCGGCGACATCCTGGCGGGTGCCGGTGGCATGCTCAATGCGGCGGCGATTGTCCTTGGCGTCGCTGCCGGCATTGTGCTTGGCGACAACTTGGCCCGACCCTTGACGAAGGGCCTGTCCAGCAACGAACGGCGCAGGGTGCGGCGCCGGTAAGTCGCGCTGGTCCTGCCTGTCGGCTAAATCTTGCCGACAGGCAGTTTCTTCTCGGCCTGGAACACTTCCTCCACGCGACCCTGGGCCCAATAGCCGGACAGGGAGACCTGGGAGCGTTCCAGGCCGCGCTGCACGAAGAAGATCTCGCGGAGGCCCTTCATATAGCCCCGCTCACCGTGGGCGAAGACGTCCACCCGTCCGGGAAGCCATTCCATGGTCCGGAGGGATTCGAGCAGCAGTTCGCTGGATCCGGCAGGTACCCCGTTCCGCTGCAGCCAGTTCAGTTCGACGCCGGCGGGGGCGGTGATTTGAAGGACGTCGTCGGCGCTGTCTACTTCGAGGAACGCCACGCCCCGCGCCTCCGGTGCCAGCGCCTCAATGGACGCGGCGATCGCCGGAATCGCGGCGTCATCCCCGGCAAAGAGGTACCAGTCGGCGTCGGGTGCCGGATTGTAGGCACCCCCGGGCCCTGTGAAGGTCAGCGCGTCACCGGGTTCAGCCGCCGCTGCCCAAGGGCCGGCGAGGCCTTCATCGCCGTGGACCACGAAGTCGATGGCAAGTTCCTGCGCTTCAAGATTGACCCAGCGGATGGTGTAGGTCCGGGTATGGGGCCACTGCTCGCGGGGCATGGATTCCCGGATGGCCCACAGGTCCAGCGGCAGCTCGTAGTCGACGCCCGGCTGCGGGAAAACGATCTTGACGTACCTGTCCACGTACTCGTTCTGCGCGTAGTCCTTGAATCCCGGGCCACCCGCGATGATCCGGATCATGTGCGGCGACAACCGCTCCTTGCGCAGCACCGTCAGGTTGACCTGGGGGCGCGTTTTGCGGTCGGCGGACGAAGTGACGGGAAGGGCGGCATTCATAAGGCAAGCCTAAGCTGATTCACTGTACATTTGCTGGGGATGCGCGGAACGTTACATACCGCCGGCGTCGCTCTTTCACGTCCTGACGCGTTTTCCGCGTTGCTCTTTCACGTCCCGACGCGTTTTGTGCGTCGCTCTTTCACGTCCCGACGCGTTTTTCGTGTTGCTCTTTCACGTCCCCCGCCGGATAGTTCGACGACGGCGCTCGGCCGGGTGCCGCCGTCGGGCCTTGCCGTGTGTACTTTTCCTGCCGCTGCAGGCTTCCGCCCGCCCCCGAGCCCATTACCGACCGGGTAGTAAGTGCCAGATGGATCACCGGAACGGGGTGGGATGTGCCAGAGGGATCACCGGAAGGGGGTGGGATGTGCCAGAGGAATTACCAGAACGGGGTGGGATGTGAGAGAGGATCGCTGGGGAGGCGGGGCTACAGGACGGGGAGTTCCCAGTCGACGGGTTCGGCGCCCTGTTCACGCAGCAGCTCGTTCGTCCGGCTGAAGGGCTTGGACCCAAAAAATCCGCGGGACGCCGACAACGGACTTGGATGTGCGGACACAATCGACGGTGCCCCGTTCAGCAGTGGCCCCACGGACTCCGCGTCCTTCCCCCAAAGAACGGCCACGAGCGGCTTAGGCTGCCCGTCGGCGTCGGCGCGGTTCACCACGGCGTTGACGGCCGCCGTCGTGACGGTTTCCCATCCCTTGCCGCGGTGCGAGCCTGCGTTCCCGGCATTCACGCTGAGGACGCGGTTCAACAGCAGCACTCCTTGCCGCGCCCAGGCACTGAGGTCGCCGTGGACGCGTGGCGGCAGTCCAAGGTCGTCGTGAAGTTCGCGGTAGATATTGGCCAGGCTCCGGGGGATGGGCCGCGTCTCCCGGGAGACGGAGAAGGAAAGCCCGACGGCGTGTCCCGGCGTGGGGTACGGGTCCTGTCCCAGTATCAGGACCTTCACGTCGGCCAGCGGCTGACGAAAAGCCCTCAGCAGATTGCCGGCGGCGGGAAGGACCTGCGCTCCCTGCCCGGCCTGCGCAGCGACGAAGCCCAGTGCCGCGCGAAGCTGCGGCTCAACCGGGCTCAGGGCCTGCGCCCAGTCCGGCGCCATCAAGTCCTCCAGCGGCGTGTCCAACAGTTCATCAAAGCCCTGACCCGAGGGGCTTGCAGGTTCCAAGTCAAAGAGCGCTTCCTCACCAGTCACCCGGCAATTGTCTCCCGTGACGCGCGGCACTTCCGAATGACAGTGGTGTTATTCGCCCGTAACATGGGGAGGAGGAAATCCCCTTACCCGCGTCTTGAGGAGTGTGCCGTGGCCGAACCCGCGCCGGAATCGATGGCGGAGCAGGGCACCGGTTTCGCCCTTGCAGACCTGGCCGCAGGTGTTCGGGCAGATTCTCCGTTGAGTGAGCGCGAGCAGCAGATACTGGCCCTGGAGCGGCAGTGGTGGAAGTACGCCGGGGCCAAGGAACAGGCCATCCGCGAACTGTTTGATCTCTCCGCAACGCACTATTACCAGATCCTGAATGCGCTGATCGATACCGAGGAAGCCTTGGCCCACGATCCCATGCTGGTCAAGAGACTGCGTAGACTACGTACGTCGCGCCAACGTGCGCGCACAGCGCGTCGCTTGGGGTCCGACGCATAATTCGCACGGCTGAACTGTCAGCAGCAACCAGCAAGGACAACGCTTCACCATGACCAAATATGCCAAGGATGAATTCGACCGGGTTCCGCAAAACACGTCCCGTCAGGGTGTGCACAGGGACGCCACGGAAACGCCGCGGCCTACTCTGTGGCCGGTCCTCACTGTGGGCGCCGTGGCCTTGGTTCTTGGCCTGGTGGCATTCCTGATCCTTCCGCGGCTGGGCATCGTGGCGCCCTCGGCATCTTCCAGCACCTCGACGCCGGCCGCACAGCAGAGCGAGGCGGCACCTTCGGCAACACCCACGACGTCGGAGAGCGCGCCTATCGCTTCGGGCGAACCCACTCCGGACACGACTGCCTCGGAGTCGCCGTCTGCAACGCCTTCTTCGGCTCCTGTCGACAAGACGACTGCAGTGGCTGTCTACAACGGCACTGCCACCGCCGGGCTGGCCAGCCGCGTCGCCGGGTTGGTTCAGGGAGACGGATGGGCGCTGGGCGCGGTAGGAAACTGGGGAGGACTTCCGCAGCAGACGTCCGTGGTCTTCTACAACGCTCCGAAGCAGAAGGCGAACGCCGATGCCGTAGCTTCCCTGCTGGGCATCACCACCGTTGTGGAGTCCCCGGACGTGCAGCAGCCCTTGGTCGTCGTAGTGGGACCCGGCTACCAGTAAAGAGCCGAAAATACAGGGATCCGGAGTCCATCCGGCAGAACTCGGTTAAGCCTCAATAACAAAAGCAGCCCCTCACTGGCCGGGAGCAGCGAACCGGCCGTGACAGTGGTTACAGTGGATGAATTCCGGCGCGGAGATCCCGGCTGCCGGCAACAGCTTCTGTGAAAGTGTGGGCATTATGGCTTTGGGGACCGTCAAGTGGTTCAACGCCGAAAAAGGGTACGGCTTCATCACTGTGGATGATTCCGGCGACGACGTTTTTGTCCATTGGTCGGCGATCCAGATGGACGGTTACCGCGCCTTGGAAGAGGGGCAACGCGTGGAGTTCGAACTCGGCGAAGGCCTCAAGGGGCCGCAGGCTGAAAGCGTGCGTGTAGCCTAGCGGCTCAGCTTTCGGCTGAATGGGCCTCGCTGTGGGTAGCAGCGAGGCCTTCCTGCTTGCACTCTCCACGGTCGAGTGCTAATTATTGATTTAGCACTCCTACGCATCGACTGCTAATTCCGGCCCCGTCCGCGGAGCAGGGATTACCGCCGCTGCCAAGGAGGAACAAGAAACACCCTGATGGGGTGAGGTCCGGAGCGCGGGGCATACAGAGGCCGCGAGCGAAGGGCCGTCCGTCGCGGGCATCCCATCTGACAGGTACCTTCTTAACGACTGTCCCGAAAGGACTACCGCCGTTATGGCCAAGATCATTGCATTTGATGAAGAGGCACGCCGCGGCCTCGAGCGGGGCCTGAACACCCTCGCTGACGCCGTCAAGGTCACCCTCGGCCCGCGTGGACGCAACGTCGTCCTCGAAAAGAAGTGGGGCGCTCCCACGATCACCAACGATGGTGTTTCCATCGCCAAGGAGATCGAGCTGGACGATCCTTACGAGAAGATCGGTGCTGAGCTGGTCAAGGAAGTTGCCAAGAAGACGGATGACGTCGCTGGCGACGGTACCACCACCGCTACTGTCCTCGCACAGGCCCTGGTCAAGGAAGGCCTGCGCAACGTTGCTGCCGGCGCCGACCCGCTGTCCCTGAAGCGCGGCATCGAGAAGGCAGTGGACGCTGTTATCAGCGAACTGCTTGCTTCCGCCAAGGAAATCGAAACCAAGGAAGAGATCGCAGCTACGGCTTCCATCTCCGCCGGTGACCAGGAAATCGGTGCACTGATCGCCGAAGCCCTGGACAAGGTGGGCAAGGAAGGCGTCATCACGGTCGAGGAATCCAACACCTTCGGCCTGGAGCTGGAACTCACCGAGGGCATGCGCTTCGACAAGGGTTACATCTCCGCTTACTTCGTCACCGACGCTGAGCGCCAGGAAACGGTCCTCGAAGACCCGTACATCCTGATCGTCAACTCCAAGATCTCCAACGTGAAGGAACTCGTCACGGTTCTGGAGAAGGTCATGCAGTCCAACAAGCCGCTGCTGATCATCGCCGAAGACATCGAGGGCGAGGCCCTGGCCACCCTGATCGTCAACAAGATCCGTGGCACCTTCAAGTCCGTTGCCGTCAAGGCTCCGGGCTTCGGTGACCGCCGCAAGGCCCAGCTGGCCGACATCGCCATCCTCACCGGTGGCCAGGTCATCTCCGAAGAGGTAGGCCTCAAGCTGGAGAACGCTGGACTGGAGCTCCTCGGCACCGCCCGCAAGGTTGTTGTCACCAAGGACGAGACCACCATCGTTGAAGGTGCTGGCGACGCCGAGCAGATCGCCGGCCGTGTTGCCCAGATCCGCGCCGAGATCGAGAACTCCGATTCCGACTACGACCGCGAGAAGCTGCAGGAACGCCTGGCCAAGCTGGCCGGCGGCGTTGCAGTCATCAAGGCCGGTGCCGCTACCGAAGTTGAGCTCAAGGAACGCAAGCACCGTATTGAGGACGCCGTCCGCAACGCGAAGGCTGCCGTTGAAGAAGGCATCGTTGCCGGTGGTGGTGTTGCCCTCATCCAGGCAGGCGCCAAGGCATTCGCCAACCTCACGCTGCAGGGTGACGAGGCAACGGGTGCCAACATCGTCAAGGTTGCCATCGACGCACCGCTGAAGCAGATCGCTTTCAACGCAGGCATGGAGCCGGGCGTTGTGGTGGACAAGGTTCGCGGCCTGCCTTCGGGCCACGGCTTGAACGCTGCCTCCGGCGTCTACGAAGACCTGCTGGCTGCCGGCGTCAACGACCCCGTAAAGGTCACCCGTTCGGCCCTCCAGAACGCAGCTTCCATCGCTGGTCTCTTCCTGACCACCGAGGCTGTTGTTGCTGACAAGCCGGAGAAGAACGCTCCGGCTCCGGGCGGCGACGAGATGGGCGGCATGGGCGGCTTCTAAGCCTCCTGTCCTGCAGCATCACGCTTAGCAACGACGACGGCGGTCCTCACCTTCGGGTGGGGGCCGCCGTCGGCGTTTCCTGCCAGGGCTCCTTTGACGCGTGGATCGGCGAAAAGCCGCGAATACGTCCAGTTCGTGGGGAGAATTGCGGCGACTTGGCATGGTTCCCGCGGTCACGATGGAGGAGTGACGCGGCTTCAGTGTCTGTGAGGTCTGGCAGGATTGATTGCATGACGATTATTGCTGCCGCCGATGGTTCTGCCCTCGGTAATCCCGGGCCGGCCGGATGGGCCTGGTATGTTGACGACTCCTGTTGGCGCGCCGGTGGATGGCCCCACGGAACCAACAACATGGGCGAACTGATGGCGGTGCTGGACCTCTTCCGTTCCACCGCCCACATCCCGCACGAAGAGCTGCGGATTCTCTGCGACAGCCAATATGTCATCAACTGCATCACCAAGTGGATGCCGGGGTGGAAGCGCAAGGGCTGGCGCAAGGCCGACGGTAAACCCGTGTTGAATGTCGATCTCCTCAAGGACATCGATCGCGCGATCGCAGGGCGCAAGTACACCTTTGAATGGGTCAAGGGCCATGCAGGCCATGAGCTCAACGAGGCCGCGGACGAACGCGCCAGGGCCGTTGCAACCGCCTATCAGCAAGGCGTGGCAGCGCCCACCGGCCCCGGTTTCTCCGGAGCCTCCGGAGCAGCTGCGGAGCCAGTTCCTGTGCACGCGGCACCAGCCGCTGCATCGGCCGCAGCTCCCGCCGCAACTCCCGCTTCATCCCCGGCCGCCAAGGCGCCTGCCCCCTCCAGCCCCTTGCCTGCCTCGAAGCTGGACCGTGCTCCACGGCTGCATTCGGAGCCCACCTTGTTCGGTGAATCCGGCATTTTCGGCCAAGCGGACCTGTTCAGCGAGCTGGAAGATGCCGCTGCCCCGGAGCTGACACCGGAAGAACTGGTCGTGGCACTGGAACGGGAGCTCCTCCGCCCTGATGTGCGTGCTGACATCGGGCGGATAGGCGTCCTGCTTCATCCGGACTTCGCGGAGATCGGCCAGTCCGGCAGGTTCTGGACCCGCGACGCGATGATGGTGGCGCTGGAGGAAGATCCCGGCGAGCACGTGGAACTGGAACTGCTCAGCGCGGACCGTCTGAGTGAAAACACGATCCTGCTCAACTACAGGAGCCTCGCGCACTCGGGTTCGGCGCTCCGAAGCTCGGTCTGGCTGTTGGAACGCGGACAGTGGAGGCTCCGCTTCCATCAGGGGACGCCGGAGAGCTGAGCGGTACCGCTTCATGCTGCGAACCCCGAAGATATTCCGGCGGAACCTGCGGGGAGCAACCGGCGGGGAACAGGCGGCGAGAAGCAGACTGTGGAAAGTACCTGCGGGAAGTAGCCTGCGGGACCGGCCGAAAGGGGGACATCGGCCGGCCCCGCAGGGGTCATGTCCCGGATAAGGGCTCCGGGCACAGTGGAAGGAGCGCTCCTAGTAGGCGAAGCGCTGGGTATTGCCCTGTTCAACCTCGGCATAGCTGGTTGCCGCCGAAGCCAAGGCCACGTTGATGGATGCGAGGGATGCCTCCACCTTGCCCTGGGTCAATGCCCACTCAAGGACGAGCGCGTGGAAGTTGCTGGCAGCCGAACCGCGCCACGTGGCTTGCAGCTCTTCAAGGCCCATCTTCATGGCCTGAACGTCGGCGCTGATCCTGTCCACGGTGGTCTTGACGTTGGACGCCTTGAGTTGCAGCAATTCGGTGTCTACGGAGATGACACTCATGAATAAAGCCTTTCGACGAGGTTGTTCCGCGGTTTGCGGTGGGTGCGTGGGCCACAAGACAAGAGCCTATGAACTACCCCCAACGCGTGGAACAGCACGTCGCCGCTATGTGGATAACGCCTCGGCCGGTTCCTCGTGGAGTGGAAGGCTGACCACCAGTGTCGCGCCGCCGCCGTCGGTATCCTGCACCCGCACGGAACCGCCGTGGCTGCCAACAATTGCCGCCACAATGGCCAGCCCCAGGCCGCTGCCGCCGGTTTCCCGGGTCCGGGAAGTGTCGGCCCGATAGAAGCGTTCAAAGACCTTGCTGGCCTCGTCATCGGGAATCCCCGGCCCGTGGTCGCGGATCTCGATCACGGACATCCTGCCCTCGGGAACGTCCCGGACCCCTACCGCGAGTTCAATGGGGCTGCCTTCCGGGGTGTAGCGCAGGGCATTGCCGACGAGGTTGCCGATGACCTGGCGGAGTTTGGCTTCGTCCCCTTGAACGGGAGCAGCAGCGGGGGAGGCGCCGTCCAATCCCACCAGCTTGATGGTCCTGTTGCCGGAGGACGCCTTGGTGTCCACCACGGCGTCGTTGGCCAGCAACTGCAGGTCGACGGGCTTGAGGTTGAGCGGCCGTTGTTCGTCCAGCCTTGCCAGCATGAGAAGGTCCTCCACCATTGAACCCATGCGTTTGGCTTCGCTTTCGATCCTGCCCATGGCGGTTGCCACGTCTTCTGGCGAAGTGAGGGCCCCATGGCGATAGAGCTCCGAGAAGCCGCGGATGGTAACCAGCGGGGTGCGCAGCTCATGGGAAGCGTCGGCCGCGAACCGGCGCATCCGTGCTTCGGAAGCTGCCCGTGCCGCGAACGAGGCCTCGATATGGGCCAGCATGGCATTGAGGGAGCCGCCCAGCCGGCCGACTTCGGTATGGATGTTGTCGATCTCCACGCGGCGGGACAGGTCCCCGGCCGCAATTGCAGCGGCCGTCTTCTCCACCTTCGCCAGGGGCCGGAAGGAACGGGCCACAGTCCAGGTGGCAATGAAGAACGCCAGCACCAGGGTCAGCAGCCCCACACCGACCACCACCAGGACGGCATGTTCCATGACTTTGTCCACGGGTGCCAGCGGAAGGCCGATGATGACCACGCCGTTCTTGCCGTTGGCGGTCACGCCTACGGCCACCACCCGCCAGTTGTTGCCTGCGGTGCCGTTGACTTGGAACGGTGTGTTTCCGCGGGCCTTCGCCTCAGCCGGGGTGATGCTGGAAATGGCCGGACGGTCGTCGGGGCTGCCGCCAAATTGGTAGGGCGCAATTCCGGGTACATACAGCGTCAGCGAGTAGTCCGTCGGGACCGCGGGGTTGTATTCGGAGAGCTTGTCAAAGGACTGCTGGTCCAGGGCAAGGGCGACGGCGGCCTTGAGTTTGTCGTCCACCTGGCCTTGGAGATAACTCTTGACGAGCGTCAGCGTGCCTGCCCCGGTGGCCGCGAGGGCCAGTAGGAGGAGTCCCATGATGATGGCAACGAGTTGCGACCTCAGGGACGCTGTTTTCCAGCGTTGCAGCAAGGTCAGCGCTTCTCTGCCGTCCGCAGCACGTAGCCCACGCCGCGCTTGGTCTGGATGAGGGCCGGGGCGTCGGGGTCGATGTCTACCTTCCGGCGAAGGTAGGAGATGTACGACTCAACGATTGAGGCATCACCGTTGAAGTCGTACTCCCACACGTGGTCCAGGATCTGGGCCTTGGAGAGGACGCGGTTGGGGTTGAGCATCAGGTAGCGCAGCAGCTTGAATTCCGTGGGGGACAGCTCGATCACCGTGCCGCCGCGCCGGACTTCGTGGGCGTCGTCATCGAGTTCGAGGTCGTCGACGCGGATAACGGCGTCGTCGTCTTCAAGCGGCTGGGTGCGGCGGAGGACAGCCCGGATGCGTGCGACCACTTCGTCCAGGCTGAAGGGCTTGGTGACGTAGTCGTCGCCGCCGACGGTCAGTCCGGTGACCTTGTCCTCGGTGTCATCCTTGGCCGTGAGGAAAAGGACCGGGAAGTGCTTGCCCGCTGCGCGGAGGCGTCGGGTTACGGTGAAGCCGTCCATGTCCGGGAGCATGACGTCCAATACGGCGAGGTCAGGGGCATGGGTGTCCGCAGCAGCAAGCGCTTCGCGACCATTGGACGCTGCAACGACCTCGAAACCTGCGAAACGCAGTGACGTGGAGAGAAGCTCACGAATGTTGGGTTCGTCGTCAACAACAAGGAGCTTGGCTTCGGGGCCGTTCTTTTTCATGCATCCATGATGCTCCCGGATTCTGGGAGTTATCTGAATGCTTTATGGGAGCGGACTGCGTGCAAGGTGGTGCCGGGCAGGGCTCCTAGCTCCCCAACGCGAGTCCCGCTCCCAAAGCCATCATGGTGACGGCAATGCCGCCGTCGAGCAGTTGCCAGGAGCGGGGCCGGGAGAAGAATCCCTTGAGGAACCGGGCGCCGAACCCCAGCGAGGAGAACCAGAGAATGCTGCCCAGAATGGCTCCCGCTCCGAACCACCACTGTTGCCCGGAACCTTGGGCGCTGGCAATGGAGCCCAGGAGCGCGATGTCCAGGTACACGTGTGGATTGAGCCAGGTCAGTGCCAGCACTGTGGTTATGGCGGCGGTGAGGCTTTTCTTTCCGGATTTCGGAGAACTGCCGTCCGCTGTCAGGGACTGCGGGTTCAGCGCCCGCCGTGCCGCCATGATGCCGTACGTGACGAGGAACGCTGCGCCCACGTAGCGAAGGATGACGACGGCGGTGGGTGCCGCCGCGATCAAGGCGCCGGTACCGAGGACCCCGGCAGCAATGAGAACGGCGTCCGAGAGTGCACAGATGGTAACGATAGCGGCGACGTGTTCTCCGCGGATACCCTGCCTCAGCACGAAGGCATTCTGTGCCCCGATGGCAACGATGAGGGCAAGGCCGGTGGCGAGGCCGAGGCCCGCCGCGTTGATGGTGTCAGAAAAATTCACTCCTCCAACGTATTGGTGGAGCTCGACTAAGAACAGCTAAAGATTCTTCACTGGAATAAGCTTTGCTTATGAGATTTCCTTCGGAGCAGTTGTCGACGTTCGCCGCGGTCCTTTCCGAAGGCACGCTGGAAGCAGCAGCCAGGACGCTTCACATCACCCCCTCCGCGGTCTCCCAGCGGTTGAAAGCCCTGGAGCAAACCGCCGGGCGGGTGCTGCTGCAGAGGAGCAACCCGGCCCAACCGACGGAGGCAGGGGAGGTTGTGCTTCGGCTTGCCCGCCAGGTGGCGCAACTGGAGGCTGATGCCGGAGCGGAACTGGGCTTTGGGGCAAGTGGTCCGCGCTTGGCCATACCGGTTGTGGTGAATGCCGATTCCCTGGGTGTCTGGTTCCTGCAGGCTCTGGCACAAGTAGCTGCGGAGGTTGACGTCACCTTCGACCTCCACCGCGACGATGAGCAGCACTCCGCCTCCTTCCTGCGCTCGGGGAAGGTGATGGCCGCTGTGACAGCAACACCGGATCCCGTGCAGGGTTGTCGGGTGGAGCCGCTGGGTGTCATGCGCTATGTGGCGGTCTCTGAACCGGCCTTTGCTGCCCGATGGTTCTCCGACGGCGTCGACCCGGGGAAACTTAACACGGCGCCTACTGTGGATTTCGACCGGAAAGACACCTATCAATGGGCCTTCGTGCAGTCGTTGGCCAGTACGCCGGCCGGTGAATCGATTGACGTCAAGGGGCCCCGGCATTACGTTCCATCCAGCCACGACTTTGGAAATGCCATCCGCTTGGGCCTTGGCTGGGGCCTTATCCCGGAGATCCAATGCCAACAGGACATCAAGGACGGCACACTGGTGGAGCTTGCCCCGGGCCGGCCCCTCGATGTGGCGCTCTACTGGCAGCGGTGGAAAACCGCCTCCCACGTGCTGGACGTGGTGAGCGACACCGTTCGAACCGTGGCAGCGCAGTTCCTCAGGCAGCCCTGACAAGCCGCAGGACAGTGTTGTTTTGGAACACGCCGTCGATGCTTCCAAAAATGTCAGTGCCCCATTCCACACTTGAAACATGGCAAAGAAAACAGCATCAGTCAGCAACGCCGCACACCCGGTGGAAGTTCAGTACGAATACCACGTGAGCTACTTTGACTCGGAAGTTGGCCGGGTCCAGGTAGAGGAGTTCGAGGACCTGCAGGCAGCCGAGCGCTTCGCTTCCATCCAACTCCGCTCGGAAGATTGCTGGGCCGTAGTGGAGCGCGTCGACATTCAGGTCTACATCCACCTCGCCGCCTGAGGAGCGTGCCTACTCCGGCCGGTTGTGGGCATGCCCTCCGTGGACGAACGGTGAGGACACCCCCTCGTACTGCATGAGCATCATCATCCCTTCGGCGGCATGGTCCAGGTTGTGGCAGTGATCCATCCAGATCCCCGGATTGTTGGCCACCAGCAGGACTTCCCAAACCTCTCCGCCCTGGATATCAACGGTGTCCAGGACCAAGGGTGATCCGCTCGGTGCCACTCCGTTCCGGCTGAGTACCAGGACATGATGACCGTGCGGGTGCATCGGGTGCGGTTCGGCGGTGCGGTTGATGATGGTTACCTTCACGACGTCCCCCTCCGCGACCTGCATGGAGGGCACCAACGGATAGGCAGCGCCGTTCACCGTGAAGGCATAGCGGGGGACACCGTCCACAAACCGGAATTGCCGGTCCAACACGATTACTTCCTCACGGTCGGCCGTCGGAGTATCAACCCTTCCTGGCCCGGGTTCGCCATAACCCAACAGATCAAGGACGGGAGTGGTCGCAAAAATTCCAGGAGTGCCCTTCTCCGGGTTGCTCCCCGCTGAAGGGCTGTTTCCGCCGGAAACGGCACCCGAAACTTCGCCGGAAACGGCACCCGACACCTCACCCGACATCTCGCCGGGACTCCCGGGGTTGATGATCACCGCGGCGTCAGCGGCAGCATCCATCCGAACGGTCACAGGAGACCCGGGCATGGCAAAGGTCAGGTCGTACCGGCCGCCGGCGCCGAGACGGAGCAGCTTTCCTGACACTTCGCCCGGCTTGTTGACTTCGGTTCCATCGACGGCGGCCACTGTGAAGACCGTTCCTTGCACGAGGTAGCGCTGTGGCAAGGAGTCGGTATTGATCAACCGCACGCGAACCAGCGAGCCCGGCTTCACCGTATACATACTGCTACGGTCTGAGGAGCCCAGCATCCCCAGACCGCCGAGGTCGTGCCCGGCCACCACGATGTCCGCGTCACTACGGACCATGGCGGGATCGTGCACGACGAATACGCCGTAGAGTCCCTTGCGGACTCCTTCGGCTGAATCCTGATGGGTGTGGTACCAGTACGTTCCTGCTTGCGCCGCGGCAAACCTGTACGTCATGGACTGGCCGGGCAGGACAGCGTCCTGGGTGGCGCCTGCCACTCCGTCCATGGCGTTTGGCACGTCGTAGCCGTGCCAGTGCAGCGTCACCCCGGCCTGCACGTCACGGTTGTTCAGTACTACTTCCACTACCTCGCCCAGCCGGGCTTCCAGCGTAGGTCCCGGCAGGCTGCCGAACGTCCAGGCTTCCGTTGTCCGCCCCGACGGCAGCGTTACCTGTTCAACCCTCGCCGTGAGTTCATAACGCCGGACTGTGGCATTCGCAGGCATGTCGCCCAGTAGGGCAGTCACCGGCGTCGTGGCTGACACCGGGACCGGACTGCCGGCGTCGTGATGTCCGACGGCGGTGATGATCCCGGTGCCGTCCGCGGCACGGCTGCCCAGCCACGTGAAAACGCCGGCTCCCAGGGCCGTGCATGCCATCAGGCCGGCCAGCGCCGTGGCTGCCGTTGCACGCCTGCCGCCACGAGTCGGGCCCAGTACGCTAACAGCGTGCCGCGGGAAGAGCGCCATTTTGGCCAGCACAACCACCCCTGCGACGAGGAAGATCAGGATCACCAGGGTCCAGAGGGCGGGGAAAGGTCCCAGGACGAACATCAGGGCGAGGGAACCCACAGCACCGGCGCCGGCTGCCACCATGGCCAGGACGGCGGCTTTACGCCCCCGGAGGGGTGCCGGCATCTGCGCGCCGTCGTTGGGGGAAAGGTGTGCGCCGGTGTTCCGCCTCCTCAGCAAGAACGGAACACCGGCCATCGCGGCCCAAGCCGCGGGGATGGCGGTCAGCGGCAAGCTGATGGATATGCGTTCGCTGGCAAACCACCAACTGCCCGCCGCCAAGGCAGGGAGTAAAGCGTAGCGGGCTGCCGTTGCCACCAGGGCGACGGCAGTCGCGAGGAGCGCCAAACCGGCCAAGCTAGGCTTGGCATGGCCTTCACTGGCTGTTGACGTCCACGTCATCCAAGCTGCCGCGGCCCAAGCGCCGGCAGCAAGGACCGCCAGCACCAGGTCCACAGCCAACAGCTGTGAAGTGTTCAAGACAGCAGGTGGTCAGGCCGAAGCGGGAGACGTGGGCGCGTCGGAGGAGGTGTCCTTGGGTGGTAGCGGTTGCGGGTTGAGGGCAGCAGCCCGTGCCCGGCTGAACAGCCAGTAGGACATGAAGATGATCAGCAGCCCGGTGATGGGATGGATCGATGCCACCCACGAGCCGGACGGAGTGATGAAATCCTCGGATGAGCCAGTCAGCATGCCGCCAATGATGAAGATAAACAACTGGACCCAGGTCATCAGGAAGATTCCGGCGGCAAGCCAGATGGTTCGGGAACCCATGCGGGCGATCGCGGCCACAATAGCGGCGAGGAGCGCGCCGTAGCGGAGGACGTACTGACCGTTCAGGACGTGGTAAACACCCGCTTCGCGCTGGGCTTCGATGGTGTTTTGGAAGTGGAAGTAGCCGGCAAAAAACAACTGGGCAAGTGATGAAAGCAGAACGATGGCCGCAAGGACCATGAGGGTCTTACGCATTGGGGATCCCTCTGACAGGAACTTCACAGATTCAGTAAAGGCCTTCAAGCCATCGGCACCCTTGGCTGCGGGCTACCCCCACTGCCGATGACTGGCCGCCAGGCTGCCTGGACCAAGGGCAGCTTTTATGGGCGGAGAGCTTCACTTGGAATCGTAAAATTGCTGGAGATAAATAGCAAGGGTGCGGGGGTTATTCGCCCCAACGGCTCCTGGCCCCGGCCCCCAAAGGCTACTGGCCCTGTTCGGTCCCGACGTCCTTTCCGACGTCTTTGGCGTCCATGATGCGGTAGGCATAACCCTGCTCGGCCAGGAACCGCTGCCGTTTCGCGGCGAAGTCCTGGTCGAGCGTGTCGCGGGCAACCAGCGAGTAGAAGCGCGCGGCCCGGCCGTCCTGTTTGGGCCGCAGGAGGCGGCCCAAACGTTGCGCCTCCTCCTGCCGGGAGCCGAAGGAGCCGGAAACCTGGATCGCCACGGAGGCCTCCGGAAGGTCGATGGAGAAATTCGCCACCTTGGACACCACAAGGGTTTGGAGCTCGCCCTTCCGGAAGGCATCAAAGAGTTTCTGGCGGGCCTTGACGCTGGTTTCGCCCTTGATCAGGGGAGCGTCCAGCCTTTCGGAAATCTCATCCAGCTGGTCGATGTACTGTCCTATGACCAGTAGCTGTTCGCCTTTATGTGCCTCCACGAGCTGTTCCACCAAGGCGGTTTTTGTCTCCGACGTGGCGCACAACCGGTACTTATCCGCGTCCTCGGCCATCGCGTAGGCCACGCGCTCGTCCCGGGGCAGGTCCACCCGGACCTCCACGCAATCGGCGGGGGCAATGTAACCTTGGGCTTCGATGTCCTTCCAGGGAGCGTCGTAGCGTTTGGGGCCGATAAGGCTGAAGACTTCGCCCTCGCGACCGTCTTCACGGACCAGGGTGGCGGTCAGGCCGAGTCGCCGCCGGGCTTGCAGGTCGGCAGTCATGCGGAAGATCGGGGCGGGTAGCAGGTGGACTTCGTCATAGATAATCAGTCCCCAGTCATGGCCGTCGACAAGTTCAAGATGGGGGTACAGCCCGCCGCGTTTGGTGGTGAGCACCTGGTAGGTGGCAATGGTGACGGGCCGGACTTCCTTGACCGCACCTGAATACTCGCCGATCTCGTCCTCGGTCAGGGAGGTCCGTTTGAGGAGTTCGTCCTTCCACTGGCGGGCCGAGACGGTGTTGGTCACCAGGATCAGCGTGGTGGTCGAGGAGGTGGCCATGGCCGCTGCCCCCACCAGCGTCTTGCCGGCGCCGCAGGGAAGCACGACGACGCCGCTGCCGCCGGCCCAGAAGTTCTCCGTGGCCACCTTCTGGTATGGGCGCAGCTGCCAGTCTGTCTCGTCCAGCATGATCAGGTGCGGCTGGCCATCCACATAGCCGGCCAGGTCCTCGGCCGGCCAGCCCAGCTTGAGGAGCAACTGCTTCAGCTGCCCGCGCTGGGAGGAATGCACCACTACGGTCTCGCCGTCGATCCTCGGGCCCAACAACGGCGCAATCTTCTTGGCGCGGATGACCTCCTCCAGCACCGGGTAGTCGTCCGTGCGCATCACCAGACCGTGCTGCGGGTCGTTCTCCAAGCGCAGGCGGCCATAGCGGGACATGGTTTCTTCAATGTCGATCAGCAGCGCGTGGGGTACGGGAAAGCGGGAGTACTTCAACAGGGTGTCCAGCACCTGTTCGGCGTCCAGTCCTGCGGCCCGCGCATTCCAGAGGCCCAAGGGTGTGAGCCGGTAACTGTGCATGTGCTCCGGAGCACGTTCGAGTTCGGCGAAGGCAGCGATGGCGTGCCGTGCTTCGGTAGCCAACTCGTGGTCGACTTCCAACAGGATGGTTTTATCGCTTTGAACGATCAGCGGACCGTCGGTCACTCTTCATTCCTATCTTGCGCGCCTCCGCGGGCCCGCCGTTTGCTGCAGCTACGGGTGCCGGTCACCGGCTGGCTCCACATCGATGATCCTGTGGATGGACAGTACCCGTTCGGTGTCCTTCGCGGGATCGAAAACCCGCACCCGGCCACCCGATACGGAGACTGGAACAACGGTTTCCGTATTTGAATTCCCCAAGCTGTCCACCACGTTCATGGTGACTGCCTGCTTCATCCGGATTGCTTTCTGCAGGGTCTCCAGGCCCAGCTGGGTTGATGCCTCGCCCGTCCCGTCACCCGGGACGCTGCGGTGCTGCCGCAGAATCGCCAGTTGAGCCTCGACGTCGTCGTCCGGCGGAGCCGTCCGCGGCGCTGTATAAACCGGTCGGGCGCTGCCGGATACGGCGGTGGTCCGCTTCAGGCGTACGACGGCGGGTTCGGCGTCCTGCACGGCAGGTGAGAGTCCCAGCTCGCGCAACACCCGGGCGGTCTCCCGCGGGCTGGCTGAGGAGGTCAGAACAGTCGGGGCGAGGCGTACCAGGCTCAGGGCCGACGTCCGGGCTTCCAGCAATAGTTCGGAGATGGCCGATTCGTCGTCGCTCTGGATGAAGCTGGCGCTCGAACTGATCCGCAACCGGCCGTGCCGGGACGCGGTGTCCTGGATGAGGTAGGAAAGCGGCTGGGGCACCTCGGTGGCCGAGTGCTCCCGAAGGAACGCCAGCAGCGATTCCGCATCCTCTCCGGCGTCGAGCGCCCTCCGGATGGAGGAGGCAGAGAAACGGTAGATCGACGCCGGTCCTTGCCCTTCGGCGTCGGACATCAGGAGCAGCCTCTCACTGAGCTCAGGCGCCAAATATCCGGGAGCCACGGCGGTCAGGTCAGCCTGCAACAGGATGTGGTTCACCGCAGCGGGCAAGTGTTCGCCAAGGATTGTCATGGCATGTTCGGGGCGGCCCGCCGCGATGGCCGAACCGAGCTGCGTGAACGCCCCCGAACCCATGAGGCCCAGGAGAGTGGCTTCCTCGAGGATGCCGCGCACCAGGGAACTGAACCGCCGGGCCATCCGGGGCTGCGCCCATTCCGCGCGTTGGAGGACCGCACGGGCGTCGAGCACCGGCGCCTTTCCATCCGGCGCTGCCGCCTCGGCGGTGAGTTCGTCCAGGATCTCCAGAAGCCTGCGCCGGACAATAGGGGCATCGGGACGCTGGGCTTCGGCGGACAATGCGTTGATGGTGCTGCCGGCCGCGCCGTGGTGGGAGCCCCCGGTGTTTCCTGCGGTGGGCTGGCCCACCATGGACGGGGCGCGTTCGCTGGCGAGCCACGCATTCACCAACCACAACCACTGCTCCTGGCGTGGCAGGCCCGGCCATTCGAGCGCCGGGGACTGCACCCAGGTGGAGCTGTCCACATCCAGGCGCAACAGCCCGGACAGGGCGCACAACTCAAGCAGGACAGCCGTTTGGTGCACCCCGCACCGGATCGACTCGGCAAGCCGGCGCAGCTCGCGCACGCCCACGCCGCCGCTTCGAAGAGTGGCCAACGGTTGCTCCCGCACGACGAACAGCAGTTCATTGCACAGCCTGAGCGTCTCCGCGATGGCACCCATGGCCGCGTTGCGCCGCAGGGCGCCACTGGTGTGCCCCAGTTCCGGCACAGGAGGGGTCAGGCTGAAGTCGTTCACAATGACGCCGCCACGCAGGGCGATGCCAACGCTGTGCGGCAGCTCAACGTGCCCGGCATCGAGGGGGACCAGCAGTCCGCGGGCCAGCAGCCAGTCGATCGGTCCGACGTCGGCACTTTCGTGCGTCACCGAAGCCCGCCTTTGCGCCTGGGGTAGGGCGCCCATGGCCCAGCTGCCGAACTTGTCCAGCAGGGCAGTGGTCCTCTCCGGAGCAGTGGCGAGGATGGCCCGGACGCCTTCCGGCGTGGCAGTCCATTTCTGCAGGGACAGCGCAGCATCCATCGGGGTGCTGGCCGAATGGATATCAATGCCGCTGTGGTGCAGTTCGGACACAAGCTGGACCACGCGCTGGGCAAAGGCCGGCTGCAGCCTGACAAGTTCCGTGTAGCTGCGGCCCAAGCCCGCGGGGTAGATGCCGATGACATCCTTGAGGCTGCCCACGGGCAAATAGAAACGCTGCCTGGAGCCTGCCGGCATGTGGGCAGATGCCGGTGGTTCCGCCCGATGGACCAGTGCCAGGTCCTGCAGCTTCGCGAGGATCGGTTCCAGCGCGGACAAGGTTGATCCGGCAATGACCTTCTTCAGGCCGGCGGCGGAGGCACTGTGTCCGGTATCTGTGTTGGTACACAGATGGAGCGTTTCGAGGACCTGCATTTCCGGCTTGGTGAGTCGCTCCAAGGCCCGCTGGACGCTGACCCGGGCACTGGCCCTGGCCGCGAGTGCCGCAAAGTCCGGCGCCATGGGGGAGATGAGGTCCGGCCGCGCGGCAAACAAAGCCCGCAGCGAGGCATCGCTGCGCGCCTCGAGTTCCTTGCTGAGCGCTCGAATCAGGGACATCAGTTCAACGTTACCGCCAGCGGCACACAGATGCCTGTCCCGCCGCAGCAGCTATTGGCGCCGGCGCTGGCGGGCTGCGTCCACCACCAGGAAAACGGCCATGATGAAGGCTATCGGCAGTCCGTAGAGTGCAGTCGACGTCACCCATACGGGTGCGGCCCCGCCGTTGAAGGCAATGGCCATGACCGCTGCCACGGCAGCCAGCGAAACAAAGGCGACGACGGCGGCAGCAACAGTCAGGGGGCGGCGGTAACCCGGGGAAGTCATGCTCCAAAGGTATCCGGTTGCCGTGGGCTTCCGCTAAGCGCGAAGCGCCAAAGCGGGAATAGGGGGCCGGGCAGGATAACCTTGAAGGAGCAGACCCACACGGACCGGGCTGTCGCCCCTGATCCCGCAGGACCCTGTGGATGCGGCGCCGGCCTGACGTGTTTCCCACGCAAGAACGAAGAAGGTTGATTACGTGCCCACCGGCAAGGTCAAGTGGTATGACAAGGACAAAGGCTTCGGATTCCTCGCGGCCGAAGACGGCCAGGAAGTATTCCTGCCCAAGACGGCCCTGCCCGCGGGCGTAACCGAGCTTAAGGCAGGAACCCGGGTGGAGTTCGGCGTTGCCGACGGTCGCCGCGGGGCGCAGGCGTTGGGCCTGCGTATTCTGGACAAGACCCCCTCCATCGCCAAGGCCAAGCGTATGAACGCGCGGGACCTCGCGCCGCTCGTCCAGGACCTGGTCACTGTGCTGGACAACCTCTCCGGCACGTTGTCCTCCGGAAAGTACCCGGAAGGCAATAAGGCGAAGGCAATCGGTACGGCACTGCGCAAGGTTGCCGACGAGCTGGAAGCCTAAGGAACAGCCATGACTTCCGAATCCGCACAGGATACGCAGGCCGCCGGGAACGCATCCGATGATGCCTCCGCTGCCGAGGCTCCTGCCAACGGGGAGACCCCTGCGAGCGGGGCCGGCCCGGCAGCCAGGGAAGTCCCCGCGCGGAAGGGTGCTGCGCCGAAACCCCGCGCCGGAGTTCCGGTGTGGCGCACCGGTAAGCCGGACGCGTTCCTGGCTGCCGCCGTCGACGTGGCCCGGACAGCCGTGGAAGGTATCGCGAAGCCCGGCGAGGTTGGCGCCCACATCGGGGCCAAATCGGAGGGCGACCGCGTTGTCACCCACCTGTTCGAATCCAAGCTGCCCGGCTATGGCGGGTGGCAGTGGTACGCGGTGGTCACCCGGAACTCGCGTTCCAAGATTGTGACCGTGAGCGAGCTGGGATTGCTGCCCTCGGAGGACTCCATCCTCGCGCCCGAGTGGGTCCCGTGGGCCAAGCGGGTCCGGCCGGAAGACGAGACGCCATTGGTCGAGGAGACCGCCGGGGAAGTCCCGGAAGAAGCCGTGCAGGCGGAAGAAGCTGAAGCCGAGGCTTCCAGGAATGAACCGGCCGAAGACGCGGACGATGCCGACGCGGACGCCGAGGACGCCGTGCAGGAGCCTGCAGACTCCCCGGAAGCCTGATCCACCAAGACTTTAAAAACAATCGGCGCCTGCCGGGAGCTTCTCCCGGCAGGCGCCGATTGTTTGTGGGGGCTACTTCTTCAGCTCGCCCACCACGTAGTCAATGCTGGCGAGCAGGGCGGAGACGTCGTCCGGTTCGATCGCAACGAACGTCGCGATCCGCAGCTGGTTGCGGCCCAGCTTGCGGTAGGGCTCGGTGTCAACCACGCCGTTGGCGCGCAGCACCTTGGCGATGGCCGCGGCATCGATCGAATCGTCGAAGTCGATGGTGGCAATGACGTTGGAACGCTCTTCGGGGTTGGCAACAAACGGAGTCGCGAATTCGGAGGACTCTGCCCACGAGTAGACGCGGCTGGCAGAATCTGCCGTGCGCTTGCTGGCGAAGTCAAGGCCGCCGTTGCTGTTGAGCCACTGGACCTGCGCATCCAGGGTTACCAGCGTGGAAAGCGAAGGCGTGTTGTATGTCTGGTTCAGCTTCGAGTTGTCGATGGCGGTCTGCACGTCAAGGAAATCAGGAATCCAGCGGCCGCTTGCCTTGATGCGGGCAGCGCGTTCAAGCGCCGCGGGGGAGAAGAGGCCGAGCCACAGGCCGCCGTCGGATGCGAAGTTCTTCTGCGGTGCGAAGTAGTAGACGTCCGACTCAGCCACATCCACGTCAAGGCCACCAGCTGCGGAAGTAGCGTCCACCAGCACCAGGGAACCCTCATCGGCGCCGGCAACGCGCTTGACCGGCGCAGCCACACCGGTGGACGTCTCGTTCTGCGGCCACGCATATACATCCACGCCGGCTTCCGCAGCGGGAGCGGGGCGGGTCCCGGGCTCGGACTTGATGATGGAGGACTCGTCCAGGAACGGAGCCTTGTTGGTGGCGGCTGCAAACTTGGAGCCAAACTCGCCGAAGGACAGGTGCTGGGCCTTCTTTTCCACGAGGCCGAAAGCCGCGACATCCCAGAACGCCGTTGAGCCACCGACGCCGAGGACTACCTCGTACCCTTCAGGAGCACGGAAGAACTGGCTGAGGCCCTCACGAACGGAGCCTACGAGGTTCTTGACCGGTGCCTGGCGGTGGGAGGTGCCAAGGATGGTCTTCGATGCAGCGGACAGGGCTTCGATCTGCTCCGGGCGGACCTTGGACGGTCCGGCGCCGAACCTTCCGTCCTTGGGCAGCAGGTCGGCGGGAATGGTGATGCTGGTGTCGCTCACGCGTGGCTCCAATGTGTATCGGTCAAAGACGGGGAGGTGGCAGGTGGCATCAACTGCCCCTTCGACACCCCCAATTCTGCCTGAACAGGCGCGGGTGCGCGTACCCGGTGGTGTCATAGTCCGCCACGTGGAACGTGGTTGCGCGCGTTCCCGTCGTCAAGGGGGTGGAGGCAAGGTACCCGGAACCTTTGTGACCCTTCGAAAATTATCAAGAGTAATTCCAAATAAGCTAGGCTGGGGTACGCGTTCACAGGGTGGCGCAGGGGGACGTGCAGCCTCTACGGACGCGGTACGGTGGACATTACGCAAGAACTGCGTTCGAGGAGAGCTGAGCTGGATGACGGATCTGATCGATACCACTGAGATGTATCTTCGGACCATTTTGGAACTTGAAGAAGAAAACATCGTGGCTCTCCGCGCCCGCATCGCTGAGCGGTTGCGCCACTCCGGTCCTACGGTCTCCCAAACGATCGGACGCATGGAGCGCGACGGCCTGGTGGTGGTGTCCAATGACCGGCACCTGGAGCTCACGGATGTTGGCCGCAAGCGCGCCACCGAAGTGATGCGCAAGCACCGCTTGGCTGAACGCCTCCTTGCCGACGTCATAGGCCTGGACTGGGCGTACGTCCATGACGAAGCGTGCCGCTGGGAGCACGTGATGAGCGAACGCGTGGAACGCAGGCTGTATGAACTGCTGGAGCATCCCACGCAATCCCCGTACGGGAACCCGATTCCCGGCCTGGAGGCCCTGGGCGGCCTCGCTGTCCAAGCTCCCTTCCGCCCGGACGTCAACCTCCTGCAGGCAATGGATGGTTATGCTGACGACTCCCGCGTTGTGGTGAGCCGGCTCGCCGAGCCCATCCAGGTCGAGCCCGAACTCCTGACCCAGCTGGACGAGGGCGGCATCCGTCCGGGTGCGGCCGTTTCCCTGGAGCGCGTGGGGGACTATATCTCCGTCCGGGTGCCGGGGATTGAAGGGGCCCTCGAGCTGCCGCCGGAAGTAGCTGCCCACGTATTCGTGGCAGTCGGCTAGCAAGCGAAAGGCCAGCCAGGTGCAGGCGTTCACTCCATGTGGGCGCCTTTGCCTTGCCATGGGCGTGGTTGATCTCACGTCACGCCGCCGCGCGGCGGTGTGACCTGCGGTTTCCGCGGATAGGTGATAAGGGGAGCGGGCAAAAAACGACCGCCCTGTAGATAACGAATTTATTACCGCGGGCCTTAATCCCCTATAGTTATCTACTAGCGCCGATATCAAAGCGTTACCTGATCTGGAGCCGAGCTCTGCCAGCAGATCAGGGGTGTTAAACATCTACTGGCAGAGGCGGGGGAACCACAATCGGCTGCCTAGAGAAGCAGCCTTGGGGTGAAGTCCGCAGCAGCAGTGCCTTACTTACGCAATTCCCTCCTGGGATACCTGTGTGCCGTGAGCGCTGCGTGCGGGCCGGGTCTTTGCACTCTCTGATCCGAATCCGACAGCTAACTTCGCAGGCTTTTGAGAGAGGAACAGAGTTTGACTTCGCAGAACGTCAGGGGCCGTCGACGCGCTACCGGCCCCGCTACTGAGCTGCGGCCAGCCCGCGTAGTATCGGAGATCCGGCCCCGCGACACCCAGCGTCAGGTGCGCCGCCGTAAGAGCCCGATGCGCCAGGTGGCCGATTTCGCAGCAGCCAGTGGTGTAGGGCAGAAGGCCGGCGTAGCACTCGCTGCTACCGGTCTTGCGCTCACTGTCGGCCTGCCTGCAACGAGTCCCGTCATGGCCACGTCCGAGTCCGGGCAGACTGAGGCCGCACTGGCTGTGGGCGGCGGGAGCCAGCCAGAGGTCTCCGCGGAAGCGTCCGCCAAGATCGACTTCAGCCGCGCCGCGGTGGCAACCAAGGCGGATCCCGACGGCAAGCTCAAGCAGTTGCTGAGCGCCCAGTCCGTGGGAAGCATCCAGGCCAGCTCCTCCAAGGGCACCATGGCCAGCCCGTTGGACACCCTCAGCACCGCATCACCGTTCGGCTACCGCATCAGCCCGCTGACAGGCGGCAGCGGCGATTTCCATCGCGGCCAGGACTTCGTGGCCCAGTGCGGCACGGCAGTCCACGCTGCTGCGGCGGGCAAGGTCACCTTTGCGGGCTGGCACGAATACGGTGGAGGCAACCGCGTGGTGGTGGACCATGGCAACGGCCTGGAAACCACCTACAACCACTTGTCGTCATTCAACGTCAAGGTCGGCGACACCGTGAATCGCGGAGACACCGTTGCCTTGAGCGGCACCACGGGCGCTTCCACCGGCTGCCACCTCCACTTCGAAGTCCAGGTCAACGGCGAAGTCGTCGACCCCATGGGCTGGCTCTAACCCGAGTTGATGGTCGTCTCTCGCATTCTTGACACGCCCCGTGATCTGAATGTGACATTTGCGTTCAACTGTTGTACCGTACAAAGCGCATCGGCTTTTTAGGGGGCCGATGCACTTGGGTGGATTGCCTAGCTCTGCCACCACTCAAGGTCCGTTCGCATAATTCGTCTGGCAGGGGCGGGGGAACCAATTTTGGTCTTCGAAAGAGGGCCTTGGGGTTAAGTCACAAACGCTTCCAACGGCGTGTGGCCGGATGACTCCCATCCGAATCCGACAGCTCACCTCGCAGGCATTGGGAGAGGCTACCTTCGTGTCATCACGCACTACTTCTGCGCGCCACCGCGCCCAGACGGTTACCCCGTTGAACACTCTTTCCAAAGCTGTTTCAGCGAATGCCGGAACCGTCGGCCGCCAGGCCGCAGTCCTTGCAGCAGCATCGGGCTTGGTCCTCAGCGTCGGCCTTCCTGCCCAGGCAGCGGATACTGACGTTTCCAAGGCTGAGTCCAGCGCACAGCAGCTGGTGACTACCGCCGTCGTCACGGCGGAACCAACCGCCACTGTTTCCTTTGAGAGCCCCGTTGTGGTTACCAAGGAAGCCCCCAAGATCCAGCGCGCTTCCCAGACCACGCAGCGCTCCCAGGCGAACGGCAACCAGAATGCCGGCCAGGGCGAGGGCGCAGTCACCGCCAAGTCCGCCGGCTCCAAGGATTCCGCAGCCAGCGCCGCGGCTTCGGGCCTCGCAGCAATCGCGTACACCGGCATCGGCCACCCGTACGTCTGGGGCGGCACCACCCCCAACGGTTGGGACTGCTCCGGCTTCACCCAGTGGGTTTACGCGCAGGCCGGCATCAGCATCCCCCGCGTCAATGCATGGACCGCCATGAAGCCCACCAGCACTCCCGCTCCCGGCGACCTCGTCATGCAGAACGGCGGTGCCCACGTTGGCATTTACGTCGGCAACGGCATGATGGTCAGCGCCCTGAACCCCAGCCAGGGCACGCTGCTTCACTCGGTAGCTTCTACCGGAACCTCCTCCTTCTTCACCCTGCGCTAAAAACCGTCCAGGTAAGCCAGCGCGCCCCCCGGGTGCTGGCCTGCCCATGACCCGCGTGCTTCCCCGCAGCACGCGGAAACGAAAAGAGATCATCATGACCAGTGCAAACAAGGTTGCGCGGCACCGGGCCGAGGCTCCCAAGACCAGCTCACTTGCCGTGATTGCAAAGGCAGTTTCGGTGAACGCCGGTGGCGTCGGCCGCCAGGCAGCCGTCATCGCCGCGGCTTCGGGCTTGGTCCTGACCAGTGGCGTTGCTGCCAATGCGGCGGATACCAATGTGGATCGCGAGTCCACCTCAACCACCTCCCTGGACATCCAGTCCGTCGTGCAGTCCACCATCGCCGCTGACTCCACCGTTGCCATCTCCTACGAGAGCCCGGTTGTCACCACGGTCGAGGCGCCCGCGCCCGTCGTGGAGAAAGCCCCGGCCAAGGCTGAAGCGAAGAGCTCCGCACAGGAAGCCACTGCCTCAGCTTCCAACGCTGCTGGCGGCGCAACCGTGGCAGTCAGCAACGCTGCACCGGCAGCAAAGGCTCCGGCTGCTTCCAGTGGCCTCGGTGCGGCCATTGCCGCTGCAGCCTACGCCCAGCTCGGCGTGACCCAGGACTGCACCATGTTGGTCACCAACTCCCTCGCAGCCGTGGGTATCAACTTCCATGACTGGCCTGCGGGTTACCTTTCCCTTGGACGTACGGTCAGCGCAGCGGAAGCCCAGCCGGGCGACCTCGCCTACTACGCCAACGGTGGCCTGGCCGGACAGGCCCACATCGCCGTCTACGTCGGCAACGGCATGGCAGTGCATGGCGGATGGAACGGATCCACCACTGCTCTGTTCAGCGTCAACGTCGGCTCCGGTCCGGTGTTCATCCGGGTCAACGGCTGATCGAACTTTGAGGAAATACCCCGCAGGTCTCACCTGCGGGGTATTTCCGTCTTAAGGGGCAAGGCCGGAGTCTGTGGGCGACATCACAAGCTAATTCCACTGATAATTCGTTGATATGGCATATAAGTGCTTACTCTTATGGTGTCGATCCACAGCCCGTACATGCAGAGGGCAGCCGGCCCTCGTGCCCCTGGCGGGTGCGGCCGTTAAGAGGTACGTGCATGCGCACACTCGTTCTGAATGCTGGATATGAACCGCTGGCGGTAGTTACCTTCCGCCGGGCGCTGGTCCTTGTGCTCACCGGAAAAGCAAGCGTAGTGGCCGAAGGCGGCGAACCTGTCGTCGGGCCGCAGGAGATTCTGGGACGCCCGTCCGTGATCCTCCTCAATCGCTACATCCGGCCGCGGTACACCAGGATCACGGCCGTCAGCCGGCGCGGAGTTCTCCGCCGCGACGGCCACCGCTGCGCCTACTGCGGTAAGACAGCCCACACCATAGACCACGTCCACCCCAAATCCAGGGGCGGCGCGGATTCCTGGGAAAACCTGGTTGCGGCGTGCTTGAAATGCAATAACGCCAAGAGCGACCACACGCCGGCAGAGATGGGTTGGAAACTCCGTTTCACACCCGGCGTTCCCTCCGGAACCATGTGGCAGATCAAAGAACTCGAGAAGCCTGCGCCGGACTGGGATCCGTTCCTCTTGCCGGAATCCGCTGCCTGATTGATGTGCGTCCGCCCTATGCGGCACCGGTAATCCTGTGCGGCACCGGTAATCTGGGCGGATGGAGTTCAACGCAGTGATCTTGGCGGGTGGCAGGGCCACCCGCCTTGGCGGTGTGCCCAAACCTTCGCTGACCTACGACGGCGCCACCCTGCTTTCGCATGCCCTGGACGCAGCCCGGGGTGCTGCGGCAACCGTGGTGGTCGGCCCCGATCCCGGCACCTTGCCGCCCGGCGTGCTGACTGCACGCGAGGAACCTGTATTCGCCGGTCCTGCTGCGGCGATTGCCGTAGGACTGGCTGCCCTTGCGGATCGAGGGGCCGCCCCTTGGACCCTGGTCCTCGCGTGCGACATGCCGCATGCCTCCCGCGGTGTGCAAGCGTTGTTGGCTGCGCTGATTGCCACGCCGGAGACCGAAGGTGCCATGGCCGTGTCCCCGGACGGGCGCAAGCAGCCGTTGCTGGGGATCTACAGCACACGGGCGATGGAAAGGGAAGTGGCCCTGGCATCGGGCGAGGGAGGGTTAACGAACTCTTCAGTGTTCCGCCTGCTTGCTAGGCTGAAGGTGATGGCGGTGCCTGTTCCCAGCGGTTCCACGGATGATGTGGACACGTGGGCGGACGCCGCGGTACTGGGCATAGACAAACAGCAGGAGGCGGACGTGAAGAGCCAGGAAGAGACTCTCGAGGAATGGTGCCGCATGCTGCTGCAGGCATTCGAACTTGAAGGCGTCGAGGTGGATGTCAACGAGGTCCTCGCCGTTGCCGGCGTTGCGGCGCATTCCGTGGTGCGTCCCGCTGCACCCCTGACCACGTTCATTGCCGGCTATGCGGCCGGAATGGCCCGGGGAATCGGGCAAGCCAACGACGACGCGGCCATGAGTGCTGCCCTCGGCCTGGCACGCCAAGTGGCCAAGCAATACCCGGAGCCCGGGGCAGAATCGGAATGACCGCGGCCCCGGAACAGGGCCACCACGCGGCACATACCTGGCAGGAGGCCCGGCAGCGCGCCTTTGAGGTTGCTGCACCCATCCCTGCGAGCCCCGTTCCCCTGAGGGCTGCGCTCGGCCGGACGCTTTCCTCGGATGTATTGGCTCTCCAGGACATGCCCCACTATGCCTCGTCCGCCATGGATGGGTGGGCTGTCAACGGCAGCGGACCCTGGATACTGAGCGAACCGGGGCAGCGCCTTGCCCCGCACCAGGCCAGCCCGATCGTTACCGGCGGACTCATTCCGCCCGGGGCCAAGGCAGTACTGCGCAGCGAGAGCGGCGTCATCACCACGGACGACGACGGCCTGCCCGTACTTGCGCTCGGCGGGGCCGCCAAACCCGGGGAGCCCCGCAACGGACAGCACATCCGTAAAGCCGCGGAGGAAGCAGCCGAGGGGGAGGTCCTGATCAAGGCCGGGGTGGTCCTGAATCCCGCCCATTTGGCCCTGGCGGCCTTGGCCGGGCTGGACGAAGTAGAGGTGCTCGGCAAGCCGCTGGTCCGTTTCCTCTTGACGGGTTCCGAAGTGGTGGACCAGGGCATGCCCGGCCCGGGCCAGGTCCGTGACACCTTCGGTCCGCAGCTTGGCGGGGTGGTTGAACTTCTTGGCGGCATAGCGGGGGAGCAGGTCAGGGTCGGCGACAGCTACGAAGATTGGCTCGCCGCCCTGCAGGACGTCGAACCGGACGTCCCCCAAGAAGCCGCGGGGTTGGCGGACGTGGACGCGGAGCCGCCGGCCGACGTCGTTATTACGACGGGCGGTACCGGCCGCTCCGGTACCGACCACTTCCGGAAAGCGATCGCAGAGCTCGGCGGAACGCTGCTGATCGACGGCATCGCCATGCGCCCCGGGCACCCCGCTGTTTTGGCGGAGCTTCCGGATGGACGGTTTGTCCTGGGCCTGCCTGGCAACCCGTTGGCCGCCATGATGGCACTGTTCACGGTGGGTGGACCACTGCTGGCCGCCTTGGGGCATGGCAGCATGCCGGAAACAGGCGAGGTGCCCTCCGGTGCCATGATCGACGCCGACCCCGGGCGCACCCGGTTGATGCCGTTCAAACTGGTCTACGGTCTGGCCTCACCCGCCCAACATGCAGGGCCGGGAATGATGCGGGGGCTCGCCAACGCAGATGGCGTCATGGTGGTGCCGCCGCATGGAGTCCAACTCGGCGAGCTGGTGCAGGCGTTCGCGCTCCCATGGGGCAAGCCGCTGCCCGTGCCAAAGCCGCCGGAGGAAAAGCCGCGCAAGGCGCCTGCGCGAGGTCAACGGAAGGGTCCCCAGGGACCGGTCGACTGGAGCGCGCTCGACGCTTGACGCCCGCGGGTGGAACCAAGTGGCCAGCAGGCAACAGGCTTGCCATGATGGACACATGAACCAGGAGAAGGGAGCCTGACCATGGGACGCGTCACCCAACGCCGCAAGATCCATAAGTTCGTCCTGGACGGCTCACCCCAAGCGCTGGAACACCCGGTCCGCTTCAAGGAAGACGTCCTCGCAGTGGAGGAACCTCTGGAGATCCGGCTGGGGGAGATGTCCTTCGCGGTGACCATGCGGACGCCGGGGGACGACTTCGACCTCGTTGCCGGCTTCCTTGTCTCCGAGGGCATCATCTCCGAACCCGGCCAGCTGGTCTCCGAACGGTTCTGCGCGGGGGAGGACGAGGACGGAGTGCAGACCTTCAACGTGGTGGACGCCCAACTGCGCCCCGACGTCGAACGCCCCGCAACGGGCCGCAATGTGTACACCTCAAGCTCGTGCGGGATCTGTGGAACGGATTCGATAGAGGCCGTCCGCAAGTCTTCCCGGCACAGCCCCAAAGAGGACCCGCTCACGGTTCCCGTCCGCGTACTCGCTGACCTCCCGGACAAGCTCCGCGAGGCACAGGCCGTCTTCTCCAAGACGGGAGGGGTGCATGCTGCCGGCCTCTTCAGGATCCACGACGACGGCACCAGCGAACTGCTCTGCCTGCGCGAAGATGTAGGGCGGCATAACGCGGTGGACAAAGTTGTGGGATGGGCGTTGCGCTCGGGGCGGTTGCCCTTAACCGGCACGGTGCTGCAGGTTTCCGGGAGGGCGTCGTTCGAACTGGTCCAGAAGGCTGCGATGGCCGGGATTCCGGTGCTCTCCGCAGTCAGCGCACCCTCAAGCCTCGCTGCCGAACTCGCCGAGGAATCCGGCATCACCCTGGTGGGTTTCAGCCGGGGCCACAGCCTTAACGCCTACGCCGGGCGTTGGCGCATCCGGGACGAGGACCTTGCCCCTTCCGTTGCCTAGCTGGAGCCGGTTCCAGTTGACTGACACTTGGCTATCAGCTGGGAACGACGTACATTTTATCCATCGAATGGAATCATGGTTGCCCGCGCCGGCCCTCGCCACGGAGGCCCGGATGCCAGCCAACCACTCATGCCGCCCGGCTGATTTTTTAAAGAGGTTCTAATTGCACGACGACCGCAGGATCACTGAACAACGTCTGGACAGGTTTGTGCGTGAGCGTCTGCTCCCGGCCATTTACGGCCGTTCGATCCCGCTTGAACTGAGCAGCTGGGAAGCTCCCGGCGAGCCCGTGCCGGCCGCGGAAGCCCTCCGGCAGGTCTTCACGCCCCAGGAGCACGGTTCGGCATGGGGCAAGGCCTGGAGCACAAAATGGTTGCGGCTGCAAGGCGAAGTTCCCGAAGCCTGGGGCTCGGCAGAGAACACAGCCGTGGAAATCATCGTGGATTTGGGCTTCAACAGCGATGTGCCCGGTTTCCAGTGTGAGGGCACCGCATGGCGCGCGGACGGAAGCATCGTTAAGGCAATCTCGCCACGCAACTATCATGTGCCGTTGAAACTGCTCGGCAGCGGGCTGTCCGTGGACTTCTACGTCGAGGCCGCAGCGAATCCCGACGTCGCGCAGGGCTGGTCCTTCGCGCCAACGCCCTTGGGGGACAAGGCGACGTCCGGCGATGAACCGCGGTACCGCTTGGGCCGCATAGCCATCGCGGAACTGAATGAGACCGTCTGGGAGCTCAACCAGGACGTCTGGACACTGAGCGGGCTGATGCACGAGCTCCCCATGGAGATGCCCCGGCGCCACGAGATCCTGAGGGCGTTGGAACGGATGCTCGACGTCATGGATCCTGACGATGTGGCCGGAACAGCTGCTGCGGGGCGGGAAGCCTTGGCCGGGGTGTTGGCCCGGCCTGCCTATGCGTCCGCCCATGAGCTGCTTGCCACCGGGCATGCCCACATCGATTCCGCGTGGCTATGGCCTGTCCGCGAAACCATCCGCAAATGCGCACGGACCTTCTCCAACGTCGTGGCGCTGATGGACGACAACCCGGACTTCGTCTTTTCCTGCTCATCGGCCCAACAGATGGCGTGGATGAAGGAGTTCTATCCTGAGCTCTTCGTCCGCATCCGCGAGAAAGTGCAGGCGGGCCAGTTCGTGCCCGTCGGCGGCATGTGGGTGGAATCGGATACCAACATGCCCGGCGGGGAAGCCATGGCGCGCCAGTTCGTGGAGGGCAAGAGCTTTTTCCTGCGGGAGTTCAACGTCGAATGCCAGGAGGCGTGGCTGCCGGATTCCTTCGGCTACTCCGGTGCGCTGCCGCAGATCGTCAAGTCTGCCGGTTCCCGCTGGTTCCTGACCCAGAAGATCTCCTGGAACAAAGTCAACCGGATGCCGCACCACACTTTTGCGTGGGAAGGAATCGACGGGACGCGGCTGTTTACGCACTTCCCCCCGGTGGACACGTACAACGCCGAACTTCATGCGAGGGAACTTGCCCACGCCGAACGCAATTTCCGGGAACACGGCCGGGCAACCATGTCCCTGGTGCCGTTTGGTTACGGCGACGGCGGCGGCGGACCCACGCGCGAAATGGTCGCGGCCGCGCGCCGCACTGCGGACCTGGAAGGTTCGCCCAAGGTCCGGATGGGCACCGCCAAGGACTTCTTCGTGAAGGCCGAAGCGGAGTACCCGCAACTGCCCGTGTGGGTGGGCGAGATGTACCTTGAGATGCACCGGGGAACCTACACCAGCCAGGCCAAGACCAAGCAGGGCAACAGGCACAGCGAGCACCTCCTGCGCGAAGCGGAACTGTGGTGCACCACCGCGGCCGTCCGCCTGGGCGAGGCCTACGAGTATCCTGCCGGTGAACTCAAGAGGCTTTGGCAGCTCGTCCTCCTCCAGCAGTTCCATGACATCCTACCCGGCAGCTCCATTGCCTGGGTCCACCAGGACGCCGAACGCAACTATCTGGCGATCGCCCGCGACCTCGAGGCAATCATCGTTCAAGCTGCCCAGGCCCTCCTCGGCCCGGGCGACACCGAGTTCCTGCTCAACGCGGCACCCCACAGGAGACTCGGAGTGCCGGCATTGGGCGCATCGGAGCCCCGCAGCTCGCGGACGGGCTCATTGGGCGGCGTTGTGCAGGCGAGCGAAGAGGCGGGCGGATACGTCCTGGACAACGGCATCATCCGTGCCGTGTTTGACGATCGCGGGCTGCTGACTTCCCTGATGGACCACGCCAGCGGCCGGGACGCCATCGCCCCAGGGCAAGCAGGAAACCTGCTGGAACTCTTCAGGGACACGCCCAACGAGTGGGACGCCTGGGACATTGAGGAGTTCTACCGGAGCAACGTCACGCCGCTGACCGAAGCGGAAAGCATCGGCCTCGAGCGCACGGCTGCATCCGCCGTCGTGGTGGTCAAGCGGACCGTTGGCGCCTCCACCATTACGCAGCGCCTCACGCTCGCCGCGGGGGCGGAGTCCTTGGGCATCAGCACGATTGTTGATTGGCAGGAGCGCGAGAAGATGCTCAAGATCGCCTTTCCGCTGGACGTGCGCGCGGACCAGTCCGCGTCGGAAACCCAGTTCGGACATGTCTTCCGGCCCACCCACACCAATACCTCCTGGGACGCCGCAAAGTTCGAGATCTGCGCGCACCGCTGGATCCACGTCGGCGAACCCGGCTATGGCGTTGCCGTCAGCAACGGCTCCAGCTACGGCCACGACGTCACCCGCGCAATCCGGGAAGACGGCGGGACCACGACGACGGTCCGTACCTCGCTGCTGCGCTCGGCCCGGTTCCCGGACCCTGAGGCGGACCGTGGCGAGCACGTGCTGGAGCTGTCCATCCGGCCCGGTGCGGACATCGCCGACGCGGTCGAAGAGGGGTACAGGACCAACCTCAAGCCACGCTTGATGCGGGGCGGGAACCCGGTTGAGCCGTTGGTATCGGTGTCCAACCCCGGGATTGTGGTGGAGGCCGTGAAGCTCGCCGAGGACGGCAGCGGAGACGTGGTTGTGCGCCTCTACGAATCCCTGGGCCAGAGGTCCACGGGGACAGTGACGGCGAACTTCCCGGCCCGGACGGTGGTGGCTACCGACCTGCTGGAGCGTACGGTGCAGGCGACGGGCGTGGCCTCCAGGAGTGCAGCCGCGGGCGGTGCAGATCCGGGTACTGCCGTGGCCGGGCTCGTCCTTCGCCCGTTCCAACTGGTGACCCTGCGCTTCGGCAAGTAGCCCGGGCCTCGGCAAGTAGCCTGCACTTCGGCAACAAGCCTTGCGCTTCAGCAACCAGGAGCGGCGCCTACTCCACCAGCTCGGCGTCGATGACGTCCTTCACCAACTGGACGCGCAGGGGAATCACAGCTTCGTAGTACTTGATGTCCTCTGTGACGTTCTTGGTGAAGACCTCATCCACGAGGTCCGGCATGCCCTTGACCCCGTCAAGGTAGCGCTCCGCCGCGAAGTCGAACTCCGACCGGTTGGCGCGGATCTTGCTGTTGAGAGCGCGGGCGTCGTCGGCGATCTTCAGCACTTCGTCGGCGGGGGCGTTGCGGGCTTCGGCGTCGGCCAGCTTCTTCACGAAGTCGTCCTTGAGCCGGACGAACTCTTCGTAGCTCTCCTCGGCCCTCGCCGTCGTCTCGGCATGCTTCTCCAGATCCGCCACCCTCTTGTCGAAGGTGCGGGCGAAGTCCTCGTAGGCGACGTTCCCGGACTGTTTCAGTTCATTTGCCGCTTCCCGGCACGGGGCTGCAGCTTTGGCCAGCAACTGCTGCCGCTCCCGTAGGTTGGCGGCCTTGTTACCGACAAACAAGCCGTTGCATCCTGCGGCATCATCCGCGCGGAAAAGGCCCTCGAAACGGGGATAGGACTCCACGAGGCCCTCCATGTAATCGAAGTAGCCCAGATGGGACTCTTCAAGCTGCTGCACCGCTGTGTTGACGGCTTCACTGGAGCCGAGCCCGGCCTTCACGGACTGCAACGACGTGCGTGCCGCCTCTGCGGCCTGCCGGAAGTCATCCAGCTCCTTTTTGCTGTCCTGCACGGCCTGGTCTTTGGAGGCCGGTGCGTTCCGTGCTTTCTTGTACGCCGCCAGGTATGCGTTAACGGCGGGCTGCAGTTTGTCGCGGGCCGCGGCCAGGTCATTGAGGCGTTGGTCCTTTACTTCCAGCAGGGTGTCCTTGCGCTGCTGGGCGGCGGATTGCGTCAAGGCCACGGCAGTCCCGGCGGCGGCCACGAGCAAGGCGATGACGAGGCCGATGACGAGGACGGCGCGATTCCGTTTCCAAGGGCCCGGTTTGGTGGTTTGTTCAGGAGCCGTCGCTGCAGGAGCGTATTCGTTGCTCATGACTGTTCCCCGTCTCCGGCTGTTGCCTCAAACTGCTCCAGCCGGCTCTTCAAGACTTTCTCCAGTTCCTGGTTGGACGCGTTCGCATCTGCAACCACCTTGGTGGATTTCTCCTTCACCGCGGCCTCGTATTCGGTCCGTGCCTTGTTCAGGGGCTCGTTGATTCCCAACATGGCCGCAGCCGCCAGTGTTCTCTTGGCGATGCGCTCCAAGCCCTCCTCGGCGTCCAGGACTTCCTGTTGTTTGTCCCGCTGGCCCTTGATGACGCCCTCAATGGCTGCCAGCAGCTTGCTGGTCTCTGCATCAGTGCCGTCCTTTGCCTCCGCAATGGCTTTCAAGCACGCATCGGCAACTTTGACGTATTCCGCAGAGTAGTTTTCGCTTTGCAGGTTCAGTTCGGTGTGGAGCGGTCCGCACGGCCCGCCCACCGACCGCGTAATGCTGGCGGTGTTGATGATGCGTTGGTCGTTGTAGGCAACCACCGCACCATACTTCTCCTTGAACTTCCCAAAAGCGTCGGAAACGGCAGGGTCCTGCAGGGCGGGGGATTCAGCCATCCGGTCCAGCTTGGCCATGTTGGCCGCGGATTCCCGTTGGAGCAGGCCGCCCTCGCGTTTGAGGACGGCGTCCTGCTCTTCCTGTGCATCTCCCTTGGAGACGTTGGTGTACCGCGCAGTGAATTCCTGAACCAAGGGATCATAAAGGTTCATGGAGTTGTCCACGATCGACCGTTCCTTGTCGAAACGGACTACATCGGCGCGCTGGACGCCTGCGGGACGTGAAAAGTACCACCACGCCCCGATTCCCAGGGCCGCGGCGACCAAGGCCACGACCATAACGATGATGACGTTCCGCCGCCCTTTTCCGCGAGCCGGTACGGTGCCATCACTCACAGCTTGGCTATTACTCAAAGCTTGTTCCCCCAATTTTCATCCGCTCAGTAGAGTCTAGACGTCGTGCTGCAGCCTCTTGACGAAAAGCTTGGTCCGTTCCTGGGTTGGTGAACTCAATACTTCGGCCGCCGGTCCGCGTTCAACCACCACTCCACCGTCCATGAAAATGACTTCGTCCGCCACATGCCGGGCGAAAGCCAGTTCGTGGGTGACGATCACCATGGTCCAGCCTTCTTCGGCGAGCTCCTTGATGACACCCAGGACGTCTCCCACCAGTTCGGGGTCCAAGGCGGACGTCGGTTCGTCGAAGAGCAACAACTGGGGCTTCAGCGCCAAAGCCCGCACAATACCCACACGCTGCTGCTGGCCGCCGGAGAGCTCAAAGGGGTAGGCATCACGCTTGTCGGCCAGGCCCACGCGTTCAAGGAGCCGTTCGGCCTCAGCAATTGCTTCTGCGCGGGGGCGCTTTTGGACTTGGACAGGGCCTTCAATGACGTTCTTCAGCACGGTCATGTGCGGGAAGAGGTTGTAGTGCTGGAAGACCATCGCGCTGCGGTCCCGCAAGGCGGCGATTTCCTTCTTGCCCACCTTTTTGCCGAAATCGATGGAAAGGCCACCTTCGGATCCGGTGCCGCCAAAGGTGACCGTACCGGCGTCGGGCACTTCCAATCCGTTGAGCGAGCGCAACACTGTGGTCTTGCCGGAACCCGAGGGCCCGATGAGGGCCACTACCTGGCCCCGGCGGATGTCGACGTCGATGTCGCGGAGCACGACGTTGCTGCCGAACGCTTTGGCAAGGTTCCGGGCCTGGAGGACCGGCGCAGCTGCCGGGCCGGCCTGCGAAGGGACGTCAGTGGGCGACATAGCGGTCCAATCTCCTCTCCACGGCTGATTGCGCGGTGGAGAGGACCAGGCAAATGACCCAGTAAACCAGCGCGGCTTGCAGGTACAGGACCATGAACTCCTGGCTGAAGGCGGCGATCTGCTGGGCATTGCGGAACAGTTCGGTGACCAGGATGAGGGAAGCGAGCGAGGTGTCCTTCACCAGCGAGATGAAGGTGTTGGACAACGGGGGAACTGACACTCTTGCCGCTTGGGGGAGGATGATGCGGAGCAGGGTCTGCCCGCCGGACATGCCGATGGTGTGCCCGGCCTCCCACTGTCCCTTGGGGACCGAAAGGATGGCTGCACGGATAATCTCAGCCGCGTAGCCGCCGACGTTCAAGGAAAAGGCGATGACGGCGCTTGGCCAAGGATCGAGTTTCACGCCAATGCTGGGCAGGCCGTAGAAAATGACGAATAACTGGACCAGCAGGGGAGTGCCCCGGATGACGGAGACATAGAACCTGCCGATCCCGGACAGCAGCATATTGGGGCTCAACCGCATCAAGGCGACCACCAGCGCCAGGACCAGGCCGAAGGCGAAGGACAGCAACGTGAGCGGAATGGTTCCGGTCACTGCCCCCGTGACAATCGGCCCGAAGGAACTCCAGACGAGGTCCCAGTCCATCTATTTGGTGACGTCCGCGCCGAAGTACTTGTCCGAGATCTTCGCCAGGGTGCCGTCCGCCTGGAGATCGGCGAGGGCCTTGTCCACAGCCTTCGTCAGCTCGGTTGAGCCCTTACGGAAGACGAACGCGCTCTCGGTCTTCTCCGGAGCCTCCGCAGCGACCTTCAAGCCGGAGTCGGGCGTGGTCTTGGCGTAGTCGAGGTACGTGAGCTTGTCATTGACGGTGGCGTCAACGCGTCCCTGCTGGACCAGGGTTGCTGCCTGGGCCCAGCCTTCCACTGACTGTACGTTGGCGCCGGCTTCCACTGCCATCTTGTAGAAGTTGCTGGTCAGCGACTGGGCAGTGGTTTTGCCCTTGAGGTCGGCGAAGCTGTTGATGTCCGACGTGTCCTGCTTGGTGACCACCACGCCGGTGGAAACGGTGTACGGCGTGGAGAACTCGTACTTGGCCTTGCGTTCGTCGTTGATGGAGATCTGGTTGGCGATGGTGTCAAAACGCTTGGCATCAAGTCCGGCGAAGATGCCGTCGAACTGCGTCTCCTGGAACGTCGCCTTGACGCCGAGCTTCCCGGCAACAGCCTCGGCTATTTCGACGTCGTAGCCGGTGAGTTCCCCGGCGCCGTCTGCATGGAAGCTGAAGGGGCGGTAGGTGCCTTCCGTGGCAATGACCAGTTCGCCCTTGGACGTTACATCCGACAAGGAGGTGTCCCCGCCGGACTGGGATGATCCGCCGCCCCCACAGGCCGAGAGGGCAAGGGCAACAGAGGCCACAGTGGCTGCAAGGACAGAGCGACGGGTGCGAAGACTGGTCATGAAGTCATCTTAGCCACGAGGTCTGACGGCGACGGCCAAGAGGGGGCTTAAAAAGGCTGAGTGGGGGCGGTCCCCAACAGCCCGCCACCACTCATCCCCCCAATTGTGATCCTGTGGGCGCCACATCCACCGGAAACCCGTTCTCTGATTCCGCTGCCAGGCCGCAAGCCGCATTCACACATTCATGATTGTGCCACGATCTAATGGTTTTGTGAAAGTCTTACGTTGTACGACGCGCTTTCCGCTTCGCATAGGCCTTGGAGAACCAGATGCCTGCAAGCCCCACGGCCGTAGCAAGGACCGCGGAGTAATTGATCACCGAACGCAGCCAGAGGTGCACAGCAGGGATCAGGGGGAACAACTGGGACACCAGAAGCAGGGTCAGGCCCAGCATCAGCAACGCTGACGCTCCCCGGAGCAGGGCAGGAAAGCGGCCCGTGATTGTTCGCCAGATGGCAGGGAGCAGGCAGGCGGCAACGTACCCGGGGTAGAAGCGCCCCAACGCTGCGTAGGCTTCCATGGATGGACCCCATGTCAGGCCGTTCATGCCCACGGAAGATCCCCGGGTGTCGGTGATGACAAAGAAGAAAGTGGTCAGGGCTGCGATGACACCCAACACCGCAAGTCCCCACGGCCCGTGGATGGCCCGCCCGGCAGACTTGGAGTCGAACCCGGCAGCGACCTTGGTGCCCAGCAAGAGGAACGTGCCGTATAGGAGGAAGCGCAGGATCAGGTTGGTGACGTTCATGCCCCCCAACACAGCGTCGATGGCCAGGTAGGGGGCCTCGATGCTGAGGAAAATGTCCATGGTGATCAGGGCGAAAAGGTAGAACAGCACGCGGTTCTCGCCGCGCAGCGCGCTGGGAATGCGCGCCACTGTGATTGCCAGGCAAATCACCAGGGTTGCCCAGGGCAGGACAGCCGTCATCCGAGGTTCTCCCAAATTCTTTCAGTTCGTTCATGGTCTTGTTCCTGGCGCCGCAGGGTCTTCCCGAGGGCCTGGAGGCGTTCACCGGCCAGGGTCACCAGCTCTCCCAGGGTCATCCGGTCCAGTGCGTCCTGGCGCCCTTCGGCCGGCCAGCCGGCTTCCGCTTCGGTGATCAGCCCGCCGGCCACCAGTCCGCCGGCCGGTCCCACCCCTGCTGCCCGGGAGGTGGCTATGGCCAGTTCCGGGGGAAGGCGGTTGGCTGTCAGGTGGGCGGAGAAGTTTTGTGGCGCTATCCCGGTGGCTTCGCTGACCCGGTGCCGCAATTCGCCGTCGTCGATCGCGTCCACCCAGTTGCGCACCGCGGTCGGGTGCGGTGTCCCGGAGAGTCCGGGCGGCGCAGCCTGCCCGGGTTCGCTGCGCTGCACCACGGCACGCAGAAGGTCGATCGTGGCGATCTGGCTGACCAGCTCCGCGGGCGTCGGAGGCACCGGATTTCCGTGCAGGACCGCGTAGAGGTCGAAGGTCGCCAGCTCCTGGACCGGGTTGAGGCCGTAAGCCCGGCTGATGCTCACCAGCGTTGACTCGGCCACCTTCCCCCGGACCAGCTGCTGGGCAAGAGTGGTGCGTTTGATGCCGGACACCCTGCAGACATCAGCCGTGCTGGCGTCGGGCGCAACGTTGTGCAGCCAGCGCTGGAACGCCTTGGACTGTAAGGGCATGAAGGACTTTCTACGGGTCTGTAAGGGTGGTTCCAGCCATGCTCTGAAGATTGCCGGAAGTGGTAGTACGAATCGATTTTACGCGGACGCCACATTGAATTATGCTTGTTTCTTGAACCCGCTGGTCCGTACACCCCCCAAGTCCGGACCGGCGGGTTTTTCCATGCCTGCCCACCGGCGGCAGGCCGCGAGAGGATTTAGCGAATGACTGCAACGTTGGTTGCCAAGGACCTGTCCGGCGGCCACGGCCACCGCACGCTCTTTTCCAAGCTGTCACTTACCGTTGCTCCCGGCGACGTCGTGGGCGTGGTGGGCGCCAACGGTGCCGGAAAGTCCACGCTGCTGCGCCTCCTGTCCGGAGTGGACCAGCCCCAGGGCGGCAAGGTCAGCCTTGCCCCGGCTGACGCTTTTGTGGGTTGGCTTCCGCAGGAGCACGAGCGCACCGAGGGCGAAACGATCGCCGCCTACATCGCGCGCCGGACCGGTTGTGCGCGGGCAACAGCGGACATGGAAGCCACGGCCGAGGCTCTGGGTTCCGGGGCGCCCGGTGCCGATGATGCCTACTCGGTTGCCTTCGACCGTTGGATGGCATCCGGCGCTGCCGACCTTGAAGAAAGAATCCCTGCCGTCCTTGCAGACCTCGGCCTGGAAGTGGGCTCCGAGGCCCTCATGACGGGACTCTCCGGAGGGCAGGCTGCACGCGTTGCGCTCGCCGCCCTCTTGCTGAGCCGCTTCGACGTCGTCCTGTTGGACGAGCCCACCAATGACCTCGACCTTGACGGACTCGCCCGGCTGGAGGCGTTCGTCCAGGGCCTGCGTGGCGGCGTCGTGCTGGTGTCCCATGACCGCGAGTTCCTGGCCTGCTGTGTCACCACAATCGTGGAGCTGGACCTCGCGCAGAACTCCGTGGCCGTTTACGACGGCGGATACGAGGCTTTCCTGGAAGAACGGGCCATTGCCAAGCGCCATGCCCGGGAACGGTATGAGGAGTACGCCTCCACCAAGGCAGACCTCGTGGCGCGGGCACGCACGCAGCGTGAGTGGAGCTCCCAAGGCGTCCGGAACGCGATGAAGAAGAATCCGGACAACGACAAGATCCGCAGGGCAGCCAGTACGGAATCCTCGGAAAAGCAGGCGCAGAAAGTCCGCCAGATGGAGTCGCGGATTGCCCGGCTCACGGAAGTGGAAGAGCCGCGCAAGGAGTGGCAACTGCAGTTCAGCATTGGCCAGGCGCCGCGTTCCAGCGCCGTCGTGGCCACCTTGCGGGACGCCGTCGTACGTCAGGGCGACTTCACGCTGGGGCCGGTGACCCTGCAACTCAACGGCGGCGAACGGATCGGCATCACAGGCCCCAACGGGGCCGGCAAGTCCACGCTGCTGCGGCTGCTGCTGGGGACGCGCGTTCCCGACGACGGCGATGCTTCCATGGGTGCCTCCGTCGCGGTGGGCGAGATCGACCAGGCCCGCGGGCTGCTCGACGGCGACAAGAAGCTGGGCGACGCTGTTGAAGCGGTGCTCGTGGACTGGAACAGCGCCGACGTCCGAACGCTCCTGGCCAAGTTCGGCCTCAAGGCGGACCACACGTCCCGCACTGTCGACTCCTTGTCTCCGGGGGAGCGGACGCGCGCGGGACTGGCCCTGCTGCAGGCCCGCGGCGTGAACCTGTTGGTGCTCGACGAGCCCACCAACCACCTCGACCTGCCCGCGATCGAACAGCTTGAGGAAGCGTTGGAGAGTTACGATGGCGCTTTGCTGCTGGTCACGCACGACCGACGCTTGCTGGAGAACGTCCGGCTCGACTCCCGATGGCACCTGGAAAACGGCCGCGTCCAGGAGCTGCACCACACACCAGGCCAGGAGAAGTAACCATGAGCATGGATGGCGTTGCCTGGAGCTCGCTGCATAAACTGACCCGCGCCCAGAGTGGCTCGCAGCCGTTCTCGAAGGAAACCCTGAAACGGGTCATGGCCTTCGCCGCGCCGCACAAGGGCAAGCTCATCGGGTTCGTCCTTGCCTCGATCGCGGGCGCCGTGCTGGCCGTCGCCACACCTGTCCTCGCCGGGCAGGTAGTGGACGCCATCATCGGCAACGCCGGCGCCGGCACGGTGATCTGGCTTGCTGTCCTGATCGCCCTGGTTGCAGTGGGTGAAGCGGGCGTTGGGCTCGTGACCCGCTGGTTGTCCTCCACCATCGGCGAGGGCGTCATCGTGGACCTTCGCACCCGCGTGTTCGACCATGTCCAGCGGATGCCCATCGCGTTCTTCACCCGGACCCGCACCGGCGCGCTGGTGAGCCGCCTCAACAATGACGTGATCGGCGCACAGTCCGCGTTCGCCGGCACGCTGTCCGGCGTCGTCAGCAACGTGGTGGCGCTGGTCCTGACGCTCGCGGTCATGCTCAACACCTCGTGGCTGGTCACCGTGCTGGCCATGATCCTGTTGCCGATCTTCCTCATTCCCGCCCGGCGCATGGGCTCCAAGCTGGCCGATCTCCGGCGCGAGGCTGCTGCCCACAACGCGGCCATGGGCACCCAGATGACCGAGCGGTTCTCAGCCCCCGGCGCTACGTTGGTGAAGCTTTTCGGACGCCCGGATGAGGAATCACGGGAGTTCGCTGCCCGAGCCGGCCGTGTGCGGGACATCGGCATCCGCACGGCCATGCTGCAGTTCACCTTCGTCACGGCGCTGACCCTGGTGTCCGCCCTCGCTTTGGCCCTGGTTTACGGGCTTGGCGGTTGGTTGGCCATCGGCGGCCAGCTGGCGGCGGGCGACGTGGTGGTCCTCGCCCTGTTGCTGACCCGCCTCTACGCACCGCTCACCTCGCTGTCCAATGCCCGCGTGGAGATCATGAGTGCGTTGGTCAGCTTTGAGCGCGTGTTCGAAATCCTCGACTTGAAGCCGCTCATCACGGAAAAGCCCGACGCCGTCACCGTTCCGCCGGGGCCGGTGGCCGTTGAGTTCGACGACGTGCGCTTCGCCTACCCCTCCGCGGAAAAGGTCTCCTTGGCCTCCCTTGAGGACGTGGCCACGCTCGATACCCGCGGTGGCGAAGAAGTCCTGCACGGCGTCAGCTTCCGCGTCGAGCCCGGGGAGACGGTGGCGCTGGTGGGATCGTCGGGCGCCGGCAAATCCACCATCGCCCAGCTGCTATCCCGCCTCTACGACGTCGACTCCGGTGCAGTACGGCTGGGCGGCACAGGAGCCCGGGACGGCGTAGACGTGCGCGATGTCCGCTTCGATTCGCTGCGGGACACCTTGGGAATGGTCACGCAGGACGGCCACTTGTTCCACGAAACCATCGCTTCCAACCTCCGCCTGGCACGGCCGGACGCCACGGAAGAGGACATGTGGGACGTGCTTCGCAGGGCGCGCCTGGAAGGCATGATCCGTTCCCTTCCCGATGGCCTGGAAACTGTGGTGGGGGAGCGCGGGTACCGGCTCTCCGGTGGCGAACGGCAACGCCTCACCATCGCCCGGCTCCTGATCAAGCAGCCGCGCGTCGTCATCCTCGACGAGGCAACAGCCGCACTCGACTCCACCAACGAAGCCGCCGTCCAAGCGGCCTTGGGAGAAGCGCTCGAGGGGCGCACCGCCGTCGTGATTGCCCATCGCTTGTCCACCATCCGCGCCGCGGATGCGATCCTGGTGGTTGAGGACGGCCGGATTGTGGAGCGGGGCACGCACACGGAGTTGCTTGCGGCGGACGGACGCTATGCGGAGCTCTACCGGACGCAGTTCGCCGAAGCTACGGCCGTGGCCCTCGAGTTCTAGCCCAACTAACTGGCATTAGAGGTTGCTCTGAGCCCTCAGAACAACCCCTAATGCCGGTTACTTCGGGGATTCGAGGGCAGGGAGGACGTGGTCCGTGAGCAGCGGTGCGAGGTCCTCCGGCCAAGGCTCCGTCACATCGAGCCAACGGATCTCAGCAATCTCCGCCGAAGGGTGCGCCTCCCAGATGCCAGGCGCCGTGAAAACCGTGGCCTCGATGGTGGTGGCTTCCTCATTGGCGGCCACGGCATGCCAAACGCCCAAGGGTTCGAGGTCCGCGGGCGCCACATCGATGCCGACTTCCTCCAGCAGCTCCCGGGATGCCGCCTCCGCGGCGTTCTCGCCGGCTTCGGGCTTCCCGCCGGGGTGCATGAATTTCCTTGTGCCGCGCTTGCGAACGGTCAGGAGTTGACCGGACTGGTTGTAGACGCAGACGGCACTGACCACGATCACGTTCATTGCGCTCTCTCCAAGTGCGATTCCAGCAGCAGGTCCTTGGCCGGGCCGTGGACGTCCCACGTGAAACTGAAGGCATCCGGTCCTTGCCAGGAATAGCGGACGTGATAGTCGTCGGGGTCGCACCAGTGCTCGTCCGTGGCCAGGCCGGAGAAGCTCATCACATGGAAAGGACGGCCATCAGGGAAGAACACGTCCAGGGTGCGCCGGTCGGCGCCGGGTTTCAGGACATACTCACGGAAAGCGGGGCCGGTGTGCGTGGGCCAGTGCATGGTTCCGTCTTCGCGGTAGTCCAGTCCGCCGTCGGGGTTCCTGGTGTAACGCACGACGCCGGTAAAGGTTCCGCGGGTGCCGGTGGCACGGTCCAGGAGGGTTCGTTCCACGGACCAGTCGCCGGCCAGGTAGGCCAGCAAATCCTCCGGCGGGTGATGGTCCTTCAAGTGCCCTCGATTGGAATCGAACCAACGACACCGGCTTTAGGAGAGCCGTGCTCTATCCACTGAGCTACGAGGGCATGTTTCCTGGTCCTGGATTCCTCCGCGGAGAGGTCCAAGGCCCGGACACGACTACAAGCATACAAGCTGCCGGGGCAGTGCCCGAACACCGCTAGGCTGGCGGACATGAAAGGACAAGCGACTGCGCCGGAAGTGGCCGGAACTTTCCTTCCGAACGTTCGGAGCATCCGGGCAGGAATCGGTGGCTGGGCGCAACTGAGTGTCGTCCAGTACTTCGTGGCAGAGGCCGCTGTGATCGAGGCATGGGCGGGCCCGGAGCCCTACAGCCGTGCCACCGGATTCATCAGCGACCTCGGTGCCGTGTCCTGCGGGGTCTACGAGGGCCGCGACGTTTGTTCACCACTGCATCTCCTCATGAACGTGTCCTTTGTTGTGCAGGGGCTGGCCCTGGTGTTGGGTGCGATGTTCCTGACGGCGGGGCTGCTGTGCGTTGCCGCCCGGCCGGGGGTTCCTGCCCGGCGCTTCCACACCAATTCCGTTCGGGTGTTGGCCAAGCCGTGGATCCTTGCCGTGGCTATCCGGATCCTTACGGGTGTTGCCGGCGTGGGGACGATCATCGTGGGCCTGGTTCCCGAGGACTACGGCTCGCCCTGGCATGTGGCCGGCGCGCTCATGTTCTTCATCGGCGGCGGGTTTGCGTTGCTGCTGTTTGGTTTCCTCTGGGTGAAGCAAACGCCGGTGAGCTGGTTTCTTGCCGCTTGCGGTGTTGTGTGCGTCGGGGCCCTGGTTGTTGGCGGCGTGACTGCCATGGATGTGCCGCAGCCGGGTTTGCTGGAGCGGTTCATGGCGTACCCGGTGACCGTCGGGTTGGCTGCGGCGGGCCTGGTGATCGCGCAACGCGTGCATCGGGAACGGCGTTTCCGTGCCCTGCAGGCCCGGTAGGGGTGCGCCGGGCGAGAACGGTAGCGGTGCGCCGGGCGGGAACGGTAGCGGGGTAGGTCCTCGACGGGTGTCCCGTGGTGGGGCGCACCCTTTTCCGCCGTTCGCGCCCGTACGAATGGGGGCGCCGGGCGGGAACGGTAGCGCCACAGGCCCTGAACAGGGGCGCCGGGCGGGAACGGGGGCGGCACAGGCCCGGAACGGGCGGGAAGCCGGTTCACAAGGGCTGCGTCGTGCACGGCCCGGGTCTATCCTTGGCGCTATGACGACGGCGGCTGGTCCGCGGGGCGGTGAACGGGGGCTCTTGCCGGACCTCGCAGGGCGACGCGAGCTTGTTGGAGGTTGGGCGGCGATCACGCTCATCCATTACTTCGTGGTGGAAGCGATTGCGATGGCTGCGTGGCGTGGCAACCCTGGCTATGACCGGCGCGAACACGTCATCAGCGACTTAGGGGCAGCACACTGTGGCCCGTTCAACGGCTACGAGGTCTGTTCGCCCCTGAATTGGCTGATGAACGCCTCGTTCGTGCTTCAAGGAGTGGCCATGGTGCTGGGAGCAGTGTTGCTGAGTTCGGCCGTGTTGTCCGTGGCAGCGGAGCACGGGCAGCGAGCCATCACGCCAGCCATGGCAGGCAGGTCCGCCGAGGCTTTTCCTTGGATCGCGGCGTGGGTGGTGCGTGTATTGGTCCTCGTTGCCGGGATCGGACAGGCCATGGTGGGCCTGGTCCCTGAGGACACGGACCTCGCGCTGCATCTGACCGGCGCCGGCATGTACTTCATTGCCGGACCGCTGGCCCTGGTGGTCCTGGGCCTGGTGTGGCGGGGGCACACGAAGATGTCTTGGATGGTCCTGTTGTTCGGAGTGGTGTCCCTTGGAACCACGATCTACGTGCTGGCAGTCCAGTTGCGGGTGGAAGAGGCCGGCGCAATCGAACGCACCATGGCGTACCCCATCATCCTGGGGCTGTCATTGGTGGGCCTGGTGGTGGCCCGCCGTGTCACCAAGGAACGCAGGGCAGTCAGGACTTTGGGGCGTCCGGCCCTCCAGTAGCGCCCGCCCGTCCGGCAGCGGCAGCAGAATTCTTCCGCCCAAGGAACACCGCAGCCACGCCACACAGCAAGCTGAGAAGAAACAGCACCCACGACGCTACTGTGACCGCCGACGCCAAGGCCACCGAACCGGCGTCGGGCGCTTCCGCGGCCAGTACCGAATCGATGGCGACGTTCGACCACAAATGCGCCACGGCAAAAAGCAGGGGAGCCGCCCACATGGCCCATCGCCATGCTTTGCGGGCGACGTTGGTGCCGATGAGCAGGAGCCAGCTGAAACCGAAAATCAGCGGAAACAGGGTCCCGGCGGTTTTGTGCACGTAGTTCAACTGTCCACGGGCGTCCTCGTCCATGGCCGCATGCAGTTGGGCGATGTAGTCCTGCGAGAAGCCGCCGATGAGCGAGTCGGGCATGGCCAGGCCACCGGACAACTGGGTCATCTGGTTAAGGGTGAGCAGGTGCAGGTACCAGAACAGGAAAAGGCTGGCCACCACGCCGGCGATGACAATCAGTTTCGAGTTGCTCTGCGCCTTCTGGGGCGTCCGGGCGGTGGTGGGATTAATGACGGGCGGCAACGAGTGTTCCGGAACCACTGCCTTTGCTCCGTGTTTCTTGATGCGCTGCGCTGGGGTCTTGGCCATGTGATTCATTATCCCGCCACATAAGCTGGAACCATGACCACCGGCAGGCACACAGCAACTGAACTTGATCCATCCCTCGACGATTACCAACTGGCCAGCGCTTTGGTCCGCGAGGCAGGCCAGCTCGCGCTCCTGATGCGGATGGGCGGCCTGCAAGGCGAGCGCAAGACTTCGGTGTCCGACGTCGTCACGGCAGCCGACCGGGCCGCTGAAGCTTATGTGCTGGAACAGTTGCGCCGCTGCCGGCCGGATGACGGAATCCTTGGCGAGGAGGGCGCATCGGTAGCCGGGACCAGTGGCCGGACGTGGGTGATCGACCCCGTGGATGGCACGTACAACTTCCTGCACGGCTCCACCTACTGGTGCTCTGCCATAGCCCTCAAGCGGAACGATTCGGACCACGGCGGCCATGCCGTGGCGGACCCGTCCGTGATCCTGGGCGCCATCTACCAACCCGAAACGGACAAGCTCTGGCTCGGCGGCGAAGAACGCGCAGCAACCGTTAACGGCGAAGCGATCTCCGGTTCGGGTGATACCTCAGTGAGCCAACTGTGCGCGGCCACGTACATCCATCCGACCTGGCTCGCCGACCCCCGGACCGCAATGCCATGGCATGCAGCCGCCATCACCGCAGCATCCTTGCGGATGTTCGGTTCAGGATCCTGTGACCTTGGCCGCGTCGCCGACGGTGAACTCGGGTGCTGGTTCCAACACAGCTGCCCCGAATGGGACTGGCTTCCGGGCAAGGCGATTGTCCGGGCAGCCGGCGGGGACACTGCGGTGGTGCAGGTCAACGGGCTGAATTGGTTCGTGGCGGGAGGCTCGACGGCGGTCAGGGAGTTGAGCGCGGCCCTTACTTCAGTGCCGCAGTTCGCTTAGTTCGCTTGGCTTTCAGTGTCCCGGTCCCGTCCACGGACCGGGCCCGGGCCAAGGAGTGTCAGACCCACCGCCTAGACTGGTAGGCACCATGGATATGTTGTTTGACCCCTACGCAGACGGACCCTTCAACGCAGGCCCCCGGGCCGCAGTCAAGGCTGCGCCGGAGCTTTCCCGCCCCGGCGGTGGTGCGGGAGGCGCCCGGGTGGGAACGGACAACAGCGGGCCGGGGGAGGCCCCCGGCTCGGGCGGCTGGGGTCACCACGACGGCGGGATGCCTACCGCCGATGCGCTTCTCCAGGGGTTGAATCCGCAGCAGGACGAAGCCGTGAGGCATGCAGGCAGCCCCCTGCTGATCGTGGCAGGTGCCGGCTCCGGCAAGACCCGCGTCCTCAGCAACCGCATTGCCTACTTGATCGCCACCAAACGGGCGCATCATGGCGAGATCCTGGCCATCACCTTCACCAACAAGGCCGCCGCGGAGATGCGCGAACGTATCGAAGCCTTGGTGGGCGGCCGGGCAAAGGCCATGTGGATTTCCACCTTCCACTCCTCCTGTGTCCGCATTTTGCGGCGTGAGGCGGCCAACGTCGGGCTGAACTCCAACTTCTCCATCTACGATTCCGCGGACTCCCTGCGGCTCATCACGCTCGTGGCCAAGAACCTGGACCTGGACCCCAAGAAGTTCCCGCCCAAGGCAATACAGCACAAGATTTCGGCGTTGAAGAACGAGCTGGTGGACGATGATTCCTTCGCGTCCTCGGCCAACTACAACGATCCTTTCGAAACTGCGGTCGCCGAGGTCTTCAAGGGCTACACACAACGTTTGCGGCAGGCAAACGCCATGGACTTCGATGACCTCATTGCCCAGACCGTCTACATGTTCCGGGCATTCCCGGCGCTCGCGGAGTCGTACAGGCGGCGCTTCCGGCACGTCCTGGTGGATGAATACCAGGACACCAACCACGCCCAGTACGCCTTGGTGCGGGAGATCGTGGGACTGGGCACTGACACGGATGTGGCCCCCAGTGAACTGACGGTGGTGGGCGATTCCGATCAATCCATCTATGCCTTCCGTGGCGCGGACATCCGCAACATCGTGGAGTTCGAACACGACTACCCGAATGCGCGGACCATCAAGCTGGAGCAGAATTACCGCTCCACCCAGAACATCCTCAGCGCAGCCAACGCGGTGATCTCCCGGAACCCCAATCGGCAGGAAAAGCGGCTGTGGACGGCCGAGGGCGACGGCGAGAAAATCATTGGCTACGTCGGTGAAAACGAACACGACGAAGCCCAGTTCATCGCCAAGGAGATCGACCGGCTGCAGGACGAGGAAGGGCTGCGTCCGGGCGATGTGGCCATCTTCTACCGCACCAACGCGCAGTCCCGGTCCATCGAAGATGTGTTGGTTCGCGTCGGCTTGCCGTACAAGGTTGTGGGCGGCACCCGGTTCTACGAACGCAAGGAAATCAAGGACGCCCTGGCTTACTTGCGTGTTCTGGTGAACCCGGACGACGACGTCAACTTGCGCCGCGTGTTGAACGAACCCAAGCGCGGGATCGGAGACCGCGCGGAGGGTGCCATTGCGGCCCTCGCAGAGCGAGACCGGACTTCCTTTATGGACGCTGCCCGCCGGGCGGACCAGGCACCGGGAATGGCCACGCGTTCGGTGAACGCAGTGTTGGGCTTCGTGAAACTCCTGGATGACCTCGCCGAGGTTGCTACGGGTTCGGGAGCGTCGGCTGCGTTGGAAGCCGTCCTTGAACAAACCGGCTATCTTGCGGGACTCCGTGCCAGCAACGATCCCCAGGACGAGTCCCGCGTAGAGAACCTCGCCGAACTTGTTGCGGTTGTCCGGGAATATGAGCGGGACAACCCGGAAGGGACGCTGGGTGAGTTCCTGGAACAGGTTTCGCTTGTTGCCGACGCCGACCAGATCCCGGACGCCCCCGGCGCCGACATCGATGCCGCTGTTGCCGAGGCGAAGCGCCTGGGTGTTGTCACGCTCATGACGCTGCACACGGCAAAGGGCCTGGAGTTCCCCGTGGTGTTCCTGACCGGCATGGAGCACGGAATCTTCCCGCACCAGCGCTCGGCCACGGACCCGAAGGAACTCGCCGAGGAGCGCCGCTTGGCTTACGTCGGCCTCACGCGTGCCCGTCAGCGGCTGTATGTCACCCGCTCCGAGGTCCGCAGCATGTGGGGCCAGAGCCAGTACAACCCGGCCAGCCAGTTCCTGCAGGAAATTCCTTCGGAGTTGGTGGACTGGAAGCGTGAAGGAACCAGCCGCCAGGTGGGCGGGTGGGGCAACGCGCCCATCGGGTCCAAGCAATACGGCGGGTCTTTCTGGGGTGCGGGAGGCTCGCGCGGCGCTGCCGCCAGCCCAACGGCGGGTTTCGACGCCGACGTTCCGGCCGCCGTCGCACGCACCCGCGTGCAGCCGCAAAAGGAGGTCATTTCCGTGGCCGTGGGGGACAAGGTCAACCACACCAGCTTCGGCAACGGCGTTGTGCTGGGCGTCGAAGGCGCCGGGGACAAGACCGTAGCGAAGGTGAAGTTCGACGTCGGCGAGAAGCGGCTGCTTCTGCGTTACGCGCCGCTGACCAAGCTTGATGCGTGACACCCACGGCATAATTGGTCGCATGCGACGGACTGTATTGGGGATCCCTGCCGCCTTGCTCCTGCTGAGCAGCACGGCGTGTTCCTTCTCCACCAAGGATCCCAACTACGTTCCGCCGGAGCCTTTGCCTCCCCTGGAGCAGTTGAAGCAGGTCCCGGTCACGGAGCAGACCTCCTTGGCTGCAGGCAATGACGTCACGGCCTTTGTGACGCCGGACCGCAACATCGTCTGTGCCATGACGTCGGCCAGGGGCGGCCACCTCAACGTGCCCTACGAGCCGAACAGCTACTCGGACTCGGCCAACAACAAGTTTGCCGTGGTTCCGGTGGTTCATTGCGAGCTGGCGGCGTACCCCAAGCCCGAGGTGGATGACGTCGCCGATGACTGTGGCGGCACCGGCCTGGGATACCTCGGCGGCACGGTCTTGTTGACTCCGGACAGTGCCGTGTACGGCTCGTGTCGATCCGGCGTAACAGAGATGGAGGCGGAGTTCGGCCCCAAAGGCAGCAAGGACGGACCCGTCTCGCAGCTTCGGGAGTTGAGCGAAGGGCAGAACATTGAGCGCAACGGCCTGCGTTGTTCGGCCTACAACAGCGGGGTTGCCTGCGGAAACGTTTCCGGCGGGGTGGCGTTCTTCGTCAGCCGCGAGGGCTACCAGCTGGTTTCCGACGGCGGCAAGACGGTCCGCGGGAGCCTCAAGGAACTATCCTGAACACCGACGGGGCTTCCGGAGGGCCAAAAATCCCCGTCATCACGGGGATTTTCTACGTTCCATAGAAGTGTAAGCTTACTCACTTAACCGGTAGTGTGGGAGGGGCGGGACTCCTCAAAGGGCTAAAGTTCCGAGAGGACCTTACGCAATGTGACCGGACGTTGATTCGGATTTTCGCTGCGTACTTTCCGCAGCTGGCTTCGCGTCATCGCGGTTCCGGCTGGACAGAAACTACTTCGACGTAGAAGGACACTAAACCGTGGACCTGTTTGAATATCAGGCGCGCGATATGTTCGAAGCGCACGGTGTACCCGTGCTCGCCGGCATCGTGGCGCACACTCCTGAAGAAGCGAAGGCAGCTGCTGAGAAGATCGGTGGCGTTACTGTCGTCAAGGCACAGGTTAAGGTCGGTGGCCGCGGCAAGGCTGGCGGCGTGAAGGTTGCCAAGTCCGCCGATGAGGCGCTTGAGCACGCAACCAACATCCTGGGCATGGACATCAAGGGCCACACCGTCAACAAGGTGATGATCGCCCAGGGTGCCGACATCGCCGAAGAATTCTACTTCTCGGTCCTCCTGGACCGTGCAAACCGCAACTACCTGGCCATGTGCTCGGTTGAGGGCGGCATGGAAATCGAGCAGCTCGCCGTCGAGCGTCCCGAAGCGCTGGCCAAGGTTGCCATTGATCCCGCAGTCGGCATCGATCAGGCCAAGGCCGACGAAATCGTTGCAGCCGCAGGCTTTGCCGAAGAACTCCGCGGCAAGGTTTCCGATGTGATCCTGAAGCTGTGGGACGTCTTCAAGAAGGAAGACGCCACCCTGGTTGAGGTGAACCCCCTGGTCCGCACGGGTGCAGGCGAGATCGTTGCCCTGGACGGCAAGGTCTCCCTGGACGAGAACGCAGATTTCCGCCACGTCCACCACGCTGAGCTGGAGGACAAGGAAGCAGCTGACCCGCTTGAGGCCAAGGCAAAGGCGCAGGACCTCAACTACGTGAAGCTGGACGGCGAAGTCGGCATCATCGGCAATGGTGCCGGCCTTGTGATGTCCACCCTCGACGTCGTTGCTTACGCCGGCGAGAACCATGGCAACGTGAAGCCCGCCAACTTCCTTGACATCGGTGGTGGAGCTTCCGCTGAGGTCATGGCCAACGGCCTTGACGTCATCTTGGGCGACTCCCAGGTCAAGAGCGTTTTCGTCAACGTCTTCGGTGGCATCACCGCTTGTGACGCAGTCGCCAAGGGCATCGTGGGCGCACTGGCAGAGCTCGGTTCTTCCGCGAACAAGCCGCTGGTTGTTCGCCTCGACGGCAACAACGTCGAAGAGGGCCGCCGCATCCTGACCGAGGCCAACCACCCGCTGGTTACCCTGGCCGCCACCATGGACGAGGGCGCCGACAAGGCCGCCGAGCTCGCCAACGCAGCTAAGTAAAGGGACGCGAGAATGTCTATCTACCTCAACAAAGACTCCAAGGTCATCGTTCAGGGCATCACGGGCGGCGAAGGCACCAAGCACACCGCACTGATGCTCAAGGCCGGCACCAACATTGTTGGCGGCGTCAACGCCCGCAAGGCCGGCACCACGGTCCTGCACGGCGACAAGGAAATCAACGTCTTCGGCACCGTCAAGGAAGCCATGGCTGAAACCGGCGCAGACGTCTCCATCGTCTTCGTTCCGCCGGCATTCACCAAGGACGCCGTTGTTGAAGCCATCGAAGCCGGCATCGGCCTGGTCGTGGTCATCACCGAAGGCGTTCCGGTTCAGGACTCTGCCGAGTTCTGGGCCCTCGCCCAGTCCAAGGTTGACGCCGACGGCAAGCAGATCACCCGCATCATCGGACCGAACTGCCCCGGCATCATCACCCCCGGTGAAGCATTGGTTGGTATCACCCCGGCCAACATCACCGGCAAGGGCCCCATCGGCCTGGTTTCCAAATCCGGTACCTTGACCTACCAGATGATGTACGAACTCCGCGACCTCGGTTTCTCCACCGCGATCGGCATCGGCGGTGACCCGATCATCGGCACCACCCACATCGACGCCCTGGCAGCGTTCGAAGCCGACCCGGAGACCAAGGCGATCGTCATGATCGGTGAAATCGGTGGCGACGCTGAAGAGCGCGCAGCCGACTTCATCAAGGCCAACGTCACCAAGCCTGTTGTGGGCTACGTGGCAGGCTTCACGGCTCCCGAAGGCAAGACCATGGGCCACGCAGGCGCCATCGTCTCCGGTTCCGCCGGAACCGCACAGGCCAAGAAGGAAGCCCTCGAAGCAGCAGGCGTGAAGGTCGGCAAGACGCCGTCCGAGACCGCCAAGCTCCTGCGCGAGGTTTACGCAGCGCTCTAGTCTTCACGACTGACCCACGACGGCGGCCCGTCACCTTTCCCGCGAAAGGTGGCGGGCCGCCGGCGGGCTTTAATCGAACCGCCGCGCACGACCGGCACCGGGGTGTACCCAAAGTTACACACGTTTGTT
>NZ_JAPDNV010000024.1:0-53010 GCF_026013155.1 Paenarthrobacter sp. PAE-2
GCGGCCTCGATCGCTTCTTCTTCCTGCCCGGACTTGGTCACCACCACCAGCGTCAGCACCCGGCCCAGCGCGATCACCCCACCCTGCTCACGCAACGAGGTGATCTTCTTGGAAATCTTCGAAGTGGTTGTATCGGGAAGATCTACAATCATGGCCTTCTCCAGGTTCGTCCGTCACGGGCCAGGAGCTCATCGGCCGAAGCCGGCCCCCAACTGCCCGGTGCGTAAGGTTGTGGTTGTTCATTCAACCCGGCCCAGTACTCCTCGAACGGGTCAAGGATCTTCCAGGACAACTCCACTTCCTGGTGCCGGGGGAACAACGGCGGCTCACCCAGCAGGACGTCCAGGATCAGCCGCTCATACGCCTCGGGGGACGACTCGGTGAAGGAATGCCCGTAGCCGAAGTCCATGGTCACGTCACGCACTTCCATCTGCGTGCCCGGGACCTTGGACCCGAAGCGGATCGTGGCGCCCTCATCAGGCTGGACCCGGATCACCACAGCGTTCTGCCCGAAGTCGTCCTCGGCGTGATCGCGGAAGAGCAGGTTCGGGGCGCGTTTGAAGACCACGGCGATCTCTGTCACGCGTCGGCCCAGGCGCTTGCCTGCACGCAGGTAGAAAGGCACACCGGCCCACCGCCGCGTATTGATGTCCACCCGGATCGCGGCATACGTTTCGGTCTTGGAATCGGCGGGGATGCCGTCCTCATCCAGATAGCCCAGGACTTCCTCACCGCCCTGCCAACCACCGGTGAACTGTCCCCGCGCCGAATGCGTGGACAGGTCCTCGGGCAACTTCACCGCAGCGAGGACCTTTTCCTTCTCCGCACGCAAATCATCGGCATTGAACGAAATAGGTTCTTCCATAGCCGTCAAGGCCAGGAGCTGCAGGAGGTGGTTCTGGATCACGTCACGGGCCGCGCCCACACCGTCGTAATAGCCTGCACGACCGCCGGTGCCGATGTCCTCGGCCATGGTGATCTGCACGTGGTCAACGTAGTTCGCGTTCCACAACGGCTCGAACAACTGGTTCGCAAAACGCAACGCCAGGATGTTCTGGACTGTTTCCTTGCCCAGGTAGTGATCGATCCGGAACACCGCATCCGGCGGGAACACCGACTCCACAATGTCATTGAGCGCCCGCGCCGATTCGAGGTCATGACCGAACGGCTTCTCGATGACCACACGCCGCCACTGCCCGGGCCTGGCCTGCGCCAACCCATGCTTGGACAGCTGCCGGCAGACCTGCTCGAAGGCCTTCGGCGGGATCGAGAGGTAGAAGCCATGGTTTCCACGGGTACCACGGGTCTGGTCAAGCTCGTCGAGGACATCCCCGAGGCGCTCGAACGCGTCGTCGTCGTCGAACTCACCCTTGACGAAACGGATACCGGAAGCAAGCTGTTCCCACACCGCCTCGTCAAACTTCGTCCGCGCGTGGGCCCTGACGTTTTCCTTCACCTCGGCCGCGAAGTCAGCATCATCCCAATCCCGACGACCGAAACCCACCAACGCAAAACTCGGAGGCAACAACCCACGGTTGGCCAAGTCATAGACGGCCGGCATCAATTTCTTCCGGGCCAAGTCACCGGTAACCCCGAAGAACACCAACGACGACGGCCCGGCAATGCGGTTCAGGCGGCGGTCCCGCGGATCACGCAACGGATTGCGCAGGCCGGCGTTCTTCCTGCCGTTTTCAGTTTCTGGCATGTTTGCTTTTGTGCCTTAGCTTTCGAGTGCGCTGGCCTGGCCGGCCAAAGCAGCGACGACTTGCTGGAGTTGTGCCACGCCTGCTGCACGCTCTGTGAGGTGCAAGCGGAGGACGGGCCGGCCGTGTCCTTCGAGGACCTGGGCATCGCCCGATGCCTGGGCGGAGATAAGTTCCCCGAAGGTAAACGGGCGCTCAGGAATTTCAAGATCAGTGGAGGATGCCGCAGTGACCTGCAGGAACACGCCGATCGCGGGGCCGCCCTTGTGGAACTGGCCGGTGGAGTGCAGGAACCTGGGTCCCCACCCAAAGGTCACCGGACGTCCGCTCACAGCGGCAAGCTCCTCACGGATGCCTTCGAGGGGCGCGTGGCTGATGCGGTCAAGGTAGGCCTGAACGCTCAGGTACCCATCAGGTCCCAGCTGATCAAGCAGCGCCTGCACGGCCTCGGTGACGGTAGCCGCCTGGCCCAACCACTCACCGCCGCGGACCTCAACGGCACCATCGGTGAAAGCAGCCGGCGTCGGCTCCGGGCGGGCGTCCAGCAAGCCGCGGGCAGCCACCTTGGCTGCTTCGACGTCGGGCTGGTCAAACGGGTTGATGCCCAGCAGGCGGCCCGCGACGGCGGTGGCAAATTCCCAAACAAACATCTGGGTTGCCAGACCGCCGGCAATGGCGACCTCATTCCCGCGCAGTTCAACATCGGCGTCGGCGTCCACAAGCCTGACGACCAGGACGTCCTCAGCGCCACCCCGGGCTTCCGGGGAGTCGGGACCTGCCACTACGGGGAGTACGCCGGTGCCGAGCTTGCCGGTTGATTCGGCGATAAGTTGTTCTGCCCAGTCAGCGAAACCGACAATGCCGGAGCCGTCCTCAGCAATGACAATCTTGTTGCGCAGGGGAGTGGTTCCACCCAGAGCGACGCCCAGGGACAGGCCAATGTTGTCCGCGGAGTCCTCGTTGAGCACTTCAGCGGCTTCTTCAGCTTCGTCGAGGAAGGCCTGGATGTCCACGCCGGCGAGGCCGCAGGGCACGAGGCCGAAGGCCGTCAGCGCCGAGAAACGTCCGCCAACGTTCGGGTCCGCGTTGAACACCGCGCGGTAACCGGCCTCCCGCGAGGCTTTGTCCAAGGGTGAACCGGGGTCCGTCACAATGATGATCCGGCTCTTGGCGTCCAGGCCGGCATCGTTGAACGCCTTTTCGAAGACCCGGCGCTGGGAATCGGTCTCAACAGTGGAACCGGACTTGGAAGAAACGACGATGGCCGTTTCCGCCAACCTGTCTGCAAGGGCAGCACCAACCTGCTCGGGATCGGTGCTGTCGAGAACAGTCAGCTCAACGCCAGCGGTGCCGGCAATGACCTCCGGCGCCAGAGAGGAACCGCCCATGCCGCACAAGACAATATGGGAGACGCCTTCGGCGCGGAGGGCATCACGCAGTTCCAGGATCTGGCCTACCAGGGGCTGGGATACGGCCGGAGCCTCTACCCATCCCAGGCGGATGGCCGACTCCGACTCCGCGTCCGGGCCCCACAACGTGTGGTCCTTGGCGAAAATCCGCGTGGCAATCCGGTCTTCGACCAGGCTGTCAATGTGCTTGGCGATGGCCTGCTGCGCGGCACCGCTGGCGTCAAAGCTGATTGTGCTCATTGTTGGTTAGGAAGCCTTCCGTGCAGTTGCAAGTGCGCCTTCGACGTCGGCCAGCAGTTCCTTCCAGCTGGCCACGAACTTATCCAGACCTTCGGACTCAAGGAGGGCCACGACGTCGTTGTAGGAAACGCCGAGCTTCTCGAGGGCATCAAGGGTGCTGTTGGCCTCTTCGTAGGTACCGGTCACGGTGTCCCCGGTAACCACGCCGTGGTCGAAGGTTGCGTCGAGGGTCTTCTCGGGCATGGTGTTGACGACTCCGGGGGCAACAAGCTCGGTGACGTAGAGGGTATCCGGGTAGGCCGGATCCTTGACGCCGGTGGAGGCCCACAGCGGACGCTGGGGAAGGGCTCCGGCCTCTGCCAGGACTGCCCAGCGTTCGGTGGAGAACAGCTCTTCGTAGACCTGGTAGGCAAGGCGGGCGTTGGCCACACCGGCCTTGCCCTTGAGTGCCTTGGCCTCGTCCGTGCCGATGGCGTCCAGGCGCTTGTCGATCTCAGTGTCCACGCGGGAGACGAAGAAGGATGCCACCGAGTGGATCTTGGAGAGGTCGTGTCCGTTTTCTTTCGCCTGCTCCAAGCCGGACTGGAAAGCGTTGATGACTGCCCGGTAACGCTCCAAGGAGAAGATCAGGGTCACGTTGACGCTGATGCCCTCGGCCAGGACGGCCGTGATGGCCTCGAGGCCCTCGAGCGTGGCGGGGATTTTGATGTGGACGTTGTCCTTGTTCACCGTGGCGTACAGCTGCTTCGCTTCGGCGATCGTGCCTTCCGTGTCCCAGGCGAGGCGGGGGTCCACCTCGATGGAAACGCGGCCGTCGACACCGTTGGTGGCGGCGGCGACAGGTGCGAAGAGGTCGCAGGCATCGGCGACGTCGGTGGTGGTGATGGCGAAGATTGTTTCTTCAACGCTGGCACCTTCTGCAGCCTTCGCTGCGATGGTCGCATCGTAGTCCGTGCCGGCGGTGATCGCCGCATGGAAGATGGACGGGTTGGTGGTTACGCCAACGACGTTCTTCTCGTCGATGAGCTTCTGCAGCGTGCCAGTGTCCAGGCGGGTGCGGGAGAGGTCATCGAGCCAGATGGAAACGCCGGCGTCGGAGAGTTGCTGCGTGGGAGTGCTGGTCATGTCTTTTATCTCCTTCGAAGTTCGCAGTCAGTTATGCGTTGACGGCTGCGAGCGAGTCTTTGGCAGCGGCTGCAACGGCTTCGGCGGTGATGCCGAACTCCGTGAAGAGCCGCTTGTAGTCGGCGGAGGCGCCGAAGTGCTCAAGGCTGATGGAACGGCCGGCGTCCCCAACGAATTCGCGCCATCCCTGGGCAAGGCCGGCTTCGACGGAAACGCGTGCCTTCACATCGGACGGAAGGACGGACTCGCGGTATGCCTCGTCCTGCTTGTTGAACCACTCAACGCACGGCATGGAGACAACGCGTGTGGCGATGCCTTCGGCCTGGAGGGCTTCGCGGGCTGCGACGGCCAGCTGGACCTCGGAACCGGTGCCGATCAGGATCACCTGGGCGTCAACCGTTTCGCCGCCCTTGGAAGCTTCGGCCAGGACGTAGCCGCCCTTTGCCACGCCGGCGGTGGACGCGAACGTGTCACCGCTGGCTTCACCTTCACCGCGTGCATACGTGGGGATGTTTTGGCGGGTCAGGACGATGCCTGCCGGGTTCTCGTGGTTCTCGAGCATGACCTTCCAGGCTGCGGCAACCTCGTTGGCGTCGCCCGGGCGGACAACATCCAGGCCCGGGATGGCGCGCAGCGAAGCGAGCTGCTCCACAGGCTGGTGGGTGGGGCCGTCTTCGCCCAGGCCGATGGAGTCGTGCGTCCAGACGTACAGCGAGGGAACACCCATCAGCGCGCCGAGGCGGATGGCCGGGCGCTGGTAGTCGGAGAAGATCAGGAACGTGCCGGAGAACGCACGGGTGCGGCCATGCAGGGCGATGCCGTTCACAATCGAGGCAGCAGCGTGCTCGCGGATACCGAAGTGCAGCACACGGCCGTAGGGGTTGCCTTTCCAAGCGTCGGTGGAACGCGAGGTGGGGATGAACGACGGCGAGCCCTCGATCGTGGTGTTGTTGGACTCGGCGAGGTCGGCAGAACCGCCCCAGAGTTCGGGAAGGACCGGGCCGATCGCGTTCAGGACCTTGCCCGAAGCTGCACGGGTGGAAACGTCCTTGCCCGCCTCGAACACCGGCAGGGCTGCGTCGATGCCCACGGGCAGCTTCTTGGCCTCGATGCGCTCCAGGAGTGCGGCACCATCCGGGTTGGACGCCTGCCATGCCTCGAACTTGCTCTGCCAGGCAGCGCGCTCTTCGGAACCGCGCTCAACAACCTTGCGGGCGTGGGCGAGAACCTCTTCATCGACCTCGAAGGACTTCGCAGGATCGAAACCGAGGACCGACTTCAGCGCGGCCACTTCTTCCGCACCGAGGGCCGAACCGTGGATCTTGCCGGTGTTCTGCTTCTTCGGGGCCGGGTAACCGATGATGGTGCGCAGCGAGATGATGGACGGCTTGGTGGTCTCTGCCTTGGCCTTCAGCAGGGCCGAGTAGAGTTCCTGGACATCTTCGACGTACTCGCCGGTCTTGGTCCAGTCCACGCGCTGGGTGTGCCAGCCGTAAGCTTCGTAACGCTTCAGGACGTCCTCGGTGAACGCAACGTCGGTGTCGTCTTCGATCGAGATGTGGTTCTCGTCATAGATCACTACGAGGTTGCCCAGTTCCTGGTGGCCGGCCAGCGAGGAAGCCTCGGAGGTCACGCCTTCCTGCAGGTCGCCGTCGGAAGCGATGACCCAGATGGTGTGGTCGAACGGCGACTCGCCGGCGGGAGCATCGGCGTCGAACAGACCGCGCTGGCGGCGCTGGGAGTAAGCGAACCCGACCGAGGACGCGAGGCCCTGGCCCAGCGGGCCGGTGGTGATTTCCACGCCTGCGGTGTGCTTGTACTCGGGGTGGCCCGGGGTCAGGGAGCCCCAGGTACGCAACGCCTCAAGGTCCTTCAGTTCCAGGCCGTAACCCGAGAGGAACAACTGGATGTAGAGCGTCAGGGAGGTGTGGCCGGGGGAGAGGATGAAGCGGTCACGGCCAATCCACTCAGGGTTCTTGGGGTCGTGGCGCATCAGCTTCTGGAAAAGCAGGTAAGCCGCGGGCGCCAGGCTCATGGCCGTACCCGGGTGGCCGTTCCCGACCTTCTCCACAGCGTCGGCAGCCAACACGCGAACGGTGTCAACAGCCTTCTGGTCCAGATCGGTCCAGGACAGTTCTTGCTCTTCCAAATGTGGCACGAAAACCGAGCCCCTCTCTGTGCTGACGGCGGGATAGCGGATACACGACCGCGCAGGAAGCTCAGATGGCGCCCGCTGCAATGTGTCTACCAGCCGTTCACCATTGAAACGTTGATCTTTCTTCCAGACACACGGACAGTCCGAGAATACGGTTTCCCGGAAGATCGACGCGCGCTGATCTGCTTCACAGCTTAGCCCTAAATGTGGTCCAAAGCTCAGGAAATCCCACTAACTGGACAGAAAAACAGCTTTTATGAATCACCATGGCGTCAGCCGGTAGTGAAGAGTCAGAAACATTGGCGTATTTTGCGGACATGGGCCCGCTTCCGGCCACGGTATGATATTTGGAGGCCTCCAGCGGCTCGCGCGCCCGCGGTTCATTCCGCGAATCAGGACGCTGCCGCTGCGCAAACCCCGAGAGCATAGAACAGAGTGACTGCCGTCGTGAGCACAACTGATACGCCCGTCAACGCGACCCCGGCCCGGGGAAGCATTGGATTTTCCCGCAAGCTCAAGGCGTATCTGGCTCTCACCAAACCGCGCGTCATAGAACTCCTTCTGGTGAGCACGTTGCCCACCATGATCTTTGCCCAGCGGGGATTCCCGTCCATCGGGCTCATGCTCGCAACCCTCGTGGGAGGTGCCTTCGCTGCCGGCAGCGCAGGCGTGTTCAACTGCTACATCGACCGCGACATCGACAAACTCATGCACCGTACGGAGAAGCGTCCGCTGGTCACCGGTGAGGTCAGCCCGCGTGAAGCGATTGTCTTCGCGTGGCTCCTCGGCGCGGCCTCCATCGCTATTCTCTGGTTCGGCGCCAACCCGCTCTCCGCTTGGCTGGGCCTCGGCGCGATCGTTTTCTACGTGGTCATCTACACGATGATCCTCAAGCGCCGCACCGCCCAGAACATCGTCTGGGGAGGCGCGGCAGGTTGTTTCCCCGTCCTCATCGCATGGTCCGCAGTCACCAACACCGTTGAATGGCCGGCCATCGTACTGTTCATGGTGATTTTCCTGTGGACTCCGCCGCACTATTGGCCGCTGTCCATGCGCTACGGCGAGGACTACCGGAACGCCAAGGTCCCCATGCTCGGGGCCATTGCGGGCGCCAAGGTCGTCTCGGTGCAGGTTGTCCTTTACGCCTGGGCCATGGTGGCCTGCTCGCTGCTGATGATTCCGGTGGGTGAAGCAGGGTGGGTTTACACCATTGCAGCCGTTGCCACCGGCGCCTGGTTCCTCTACGAAAGCCACGCCCTCTACAAGCGGGCACAGGGCGGGGACGTCTCCAACAAGGGCGCCATGAAGGTTTTCCACGGCTCCATCAGCTACCTAACGCTGCTCTTCATCGCCTTGGCCGTCGACCCGTTCGTCGGCTCACCCCTCATCGGCGGCTAGTCGCCTAAAGCGGCCCAACCCGCCACAGCCCGACGGCGACGCTCGCCTCCCGAGCGTCGCCGTCGGGCTTTGTTGTTACCCGCCCAACGTTCCTCTCCCACATCCCAACCCGGTTGGCCGTTTCCTCTCCCACATCCCAACCCGGTTGGCCGTTTCCTCTCCCACATCCCAAGGCACTTAGCCACATCCTCTGCAGCTGAGGCCGTCCGGGTCATGTCGTCCAGACGCCAGCAAACGTAAAAAGCCCGACGCCGGCACTTCGGCGTCGGGCTTTCGTAATACCCGTCGAAATCAGACCCAAGCCGTCCCGCACGCGCTGAGCATGAGTGCGAAGAATTCCATCTCGAATTTGAAGACCTGGCGGCAGCCTGCCCCGGATGCAGCCGCTCAAGTCCCGTCTGCGTCATGGGAGAGCATCCTCGGAAACCCCGACGGGACGTGACAGAGGAACCCCCGAAACCCCGATGGGACGTGACAGAGGAACCCCCGAGTTACAGGCCGCCTCCGGCTATTTAGCCGGGCTGGCCTTGGCGAGGTCTGCAGCGTTGGTCGAGGCACTCATGAGCAGTGCCGCACCCAGCATGTGGGCACCCACCAGCAGCGCGGGGATGCCGTTGTAGTACTGCGTGAAGCCAATCACGGCCTGGAGAGCTGTGACCGCGAGCATGAGGAAGGCAGCCGTACGGAAGGGGCCGCTGATTTTGTGCCGCAACACGAGGTATACGGCGAACAGCGAACCAGCCGTGATGATGTAGGCCGGGATGGCATGAATGTGGGAGAACAGGTCCCAGTCGAGGTCGTTCCGGGGAGCGTCGGCGTCGCCGGCGTGGGGGCCGGCACCCGTCACCACCACGCCGAGCATGACCGCGATAGTGGAGAAGACCAGGACGGCCATCATCGCGGGACGGAGGATGGACGGGAGCGGTGCCAGGGTCCTGTTCATGAACTGCCCGGTCCGGCCAAATGCCCTGTTGACCAGGAGCGTGGCAACGACAACCAGCGCCATGGAGACGAGGAAATGCAGCCCGACCACCCACGGGTTGAGGCCGGAAAGGACCGTGATGCCACCGATGATTGCTTGCGCAGGGATGCTTGCGAGCAGGCCCAAGGCAAGCAGGAAGAGGTCCCGGCGTTCTTTGCGGAGGTTCCACAAGTAGACGAGCATCAACGCGGCTACCGCGGCAAGGGCGAACGTCAGGAGCCTGTTGCCGAACTCAATGAAGCCATGAATGCCCATCTCAGGGGTGTTGACCAGGGAGTCATCGGTGCAACGCGGCCAGGTCGGGCAGCCCAGCCCGGATGCGGTCAGGCGCACGGCACCACCGGTAACAACAAGGACTGTCTGGCCGATCAAGGAGAGGACCGCCAGGCGGCGTACGGCGCGGTTCACCTCCGTGGGCAGCTTGGACGTAAGCCGCTGTACGGTCTTTGGAAGGCGCGATGCCGTGCTCACAGGATTCTCGATTCTTCTGGGGTCAGTTCCACTTGAACCAGCGGATGGCTGCGGCTCCGGCAAGAACCGTCCACAGCAAGAGGACTACGACGGCGGGGACGGGAACCAATCCATACTGGAAAGCGTCCCGGAGTGCTTCTCCCAACGCCCCGGAGGGCAGGAAATGCACGATGGCCTGGGCGAGACCAGGCAAGCGTTCGGCGGGAACCACAATGCCGCCCAGTGCGCCCAGCAGGATCCACAACAAGTTGGTGATGGCCAGCGTCGCCTCGGGACGGACGGTGCCGGCCACCAGGAGGCCCAGGGCCGTGAAAGCCGCGGCGCCCAAAACCAGGATCGCGAGCCCGGGAAGCCAACCTGATGGGTGGGGTTGCCACCCCAGGAACGCTGCGATGACGCCGACCACCACAACCTGCAGGAACAACACCACCAACACCGCGAGGATCTTGCCGGCGATGAGCCCGCCGCGGCCCAGGGGAGTGGTGGAAAGGAACCGAAGTACCCCGTAGCGCCGGTCGAAGCCGGTGGCGATCCCTTGTCCGGTGAACGCCGTGGACATGGCGCAGAGGGCAAGGATGCCGGGGGTGGCGATGTCCACACGCGCACCGCCCAAACCGTCCAGCAGCGGCGTGACAACCAATCCAAGCAATGCAAGGAGCGGCAGGATGATGGCCAGGATAAGTTGCTCGCCGTTGCGGAGCATGGTGATGGTCTCGTAGCGTCCCTGCTGCAGGATGCGTCGCGTCAGGGATGCGGGACCGGCATTGGTGCCGAGGAGCGGGCTCATCGAAGATCCCTTCCGGAGATATCCAGGAATACGTCCTCGAGGCTCCGTGCCTCAAGGCGAAGCGATGCAGGCAGGATGTCCTTTTCCGCCCACCAGGCTGCCAGCGAAGCAAGGTCCGCCGGTGTTAGTGCCCCGCTGACAGTAAAACTTCCCGCACGGGTTTGCGTCACCTGCAGTCCGGCACTGAGGGCAGCCCCCAGTTCGAGCCCTGGCGGAATGTCGAAGTACAGGGTCCTGTCGGCGATATCCGCTGAATGTTCCTGGGCCAGCAACTCTGCGACAGTGCCTTCGGCGACGTTGTGGCCGCCGTCGATGATGTAGACGTAATCGGCCAACCGTTCCGCGTCATCCATCAAATGGGTCGTCAGGACAATTCCCATGCCGGCGTCGCGGAGCTCGGCAATGAGCTCAAAGACGATCTGGCGCGACTGCGGATCCAGTCCGGCGCTCGGCTCATCGAGGAAGAGGATTTCGGGGTTGCCCACCAGGGCTGCCGCCAGGGCCAGCCGCTGCTTCTGCCCACCGGAGAGGCGGCGCACGGACGTCCGGCTGAACTGGTCGATGCCCAAACGGTCAACCAGGAGGCCAAGGTCCATGGGCTTTTGGTACATGCCGGCAATATGCCGCAGCAGCGGCAGGGGGCGGGCCGACGGCGGGAGGCCGCCGTCTTGGAGCATCACGCCAACGCGGGACCTCAGTTCCGCACCGGCGGTATCAGGATCCTGGCCAAGGAGGGAGATGGTGCCCCCGGTGCGTTTTTGCAGGCCTTGTGCGCATTCCAGGGTGGTGGTCTTACCGGCCCCGTTGGCACCCAGGAGCGCGGTGATTTCGCCGCGACCGGCCACGAGGGAAAGGTCACTCACTACACGGAGCATCTTGCCGTCGAGGGAGGCCAGGGGGCCCACATCCTTGACGAGTCCGTCTATGCTGAGGACAGGGGAGTCGGTGGATCGCACCAAAGTATTCTACGCGAAGTAGTACGGTCACATGCGGTTGGGAAGGTGAGGTCAGTCTCGCCTTACTAGAGACCGGAAACAAATTACGACATGATTATGTTGTGTATTCCGTGAGCACCCCCGTTTCCATGCCATCAAAGCGGCATGCGGCACCAGCCGGAGCCCCCATGGCGGCTCCCGCGCTGCCGGACGCTGAAGATCGCACGCGCGACCGCGTGCTCAGCGCCGTGCTCGAAAACGGTCCGGTCAGTGCCGCCGAACTGGGCGATCTGCTCGGCTTCACGCCGGCGGCTGTCAGGAGGCATCTCGACCACCTTGAGCGCAACGGCGTCATCGAGGTGAAGCGGGTGGCGAAGGCAGGCTCCGGCGCCGGTCGCCCGGCACGCCGCTATGTCCTGAGTTCCCAGGGCCAGTCAAAGCTCGGGGACGATTACCTGAACATCGCAAGCTCGGCCCTGCGCAAGCTCGAGGCCATCGCCGGAGCAGACGCCGTCCGTGAGTATGCGGAAGAACGTTTCGCAGAGCTGGAGAGCCGCTACGCACCCGAGGTGGAAGCTGCCGGGGACGACATCACCTCGCGCGCCATGGCACTGTCCCAGGCACTCAGCCGCGACGGCTACGTAGCGTCGGCACACTCGATTGAAGCCAAAGCTCCGTTGCCGGCCGAATTCTCCAGCGTCCAGTTGTGCCAGGGCCATTGCCCAATCCAGCAACTGGCTGCCGAATTCCCGGTGTTCTGCGATACGGAGACCAAAGTGTTTTCCCGTTTGGTGGGCGTCGACGTGCGCAGGCTGTCCACTTTGGCGCAAGGCGGTCACGTCTGCACCACCCATATACCTACCGGGCGCCCCTCGGCCACAGTGCTCCCAGGCACTGCAGTGCCGGCGGGAAGCCCGTCCCAGGAATCAAACAACCAGCAAGAAAGGCCGTGATGACGGGTCAATTAGCTGAAGGAACAGCAGAGAAGGCAGTAGCTGACGGCACTGTGATCTCGGAGATTCTGGAAAAGAATCCCGAGTTGCACGGTATCGGCAACTACGAGTACGGCTGGGCCGACAAGAACGACGTCGGCGCCAACGCCCGCCGTGGCCTGAGCGAGGAGGTTGTCCGTGACATCTCCGAGAAGAAGAGCGAGCCCGAATGGATGCTCGACCTGCGCCTGAAGGGCCTGAAGTACTTCGATCGCAAGCCCATGCCTACCTGGGGTGCAGACCTCTCCGGCATCGACTTCGACAACATCAAGTACTTCGTCCGGTCTACAGAGAAGCAGGCTGCAACGTGGGAAGACCTTCCGGAGGATATCCGGAACACCTACGAGAAGCTCGGCATCCCCGAAGCTGAGCGCAGCCGCCTCGTTTCCGGTGTTGCCGCACAGTATGAGTCCGAGGTTGTCTACCACCAGATCCGCGAGGACCTGGAAGCCCAGGGCGTCATCTTCCTGGACACGGATACCGCACTGAAGGAGCACCCGGAAATTTTCCAGGAGTACTTCGGCACGGTCATTCCGGTGGGCGACAACAAGTTCGCTTCGTTGAACACCGCGGTCTGGTCCGGCGGTTCCTTCGTTTACGTGCCCAAGGGTGTCCACGTGGAGATCCCGCTGCAGGCCTACTTCCGCATCAACACGGAGAACATGGGCCAGTTCGAACGTACGCTGATCATCGCGGACGAAGACTCTTACGTGCACTACATCGAGGGTTGCACGGCTCCGATCTACACCTCGGATTCACTGCACTCGGCCGTGGTGGAGATCATCGTGAAGAAGGGCGCCCGCGTCCGCTACACGACCATCCAGAACTGGTCCAACAACGTGTACAACCTCGTCACCAAGCGTGCCATCTGCGAAGAAGGCGCCACCATGGAGTGGGTCGATGGCAACATCGGTTCCAAGGTGACCATGAAGTACCCGGCCGTTTACCTGGTTGGCGAGCACGCCAAGGGCGAAACCCTGTCCATCGCCTTCGCCGGTGAGGGCCAGCACCAGGACACCGGCTCCAAGATGGTCCACATCGCGCCGAACACCAAGAGCTCCATCATCTCCAAGTCGGTGGCCCGCGGTGGCGGCCGTGCTGCGTACCGCGGCCTGGTCCAGGTCCGCGAGGGCGCAAAGCACTCAGCCAACACGGTCCGTTGTGATGCCCTCCTGGTGGACACGATCTCCCGTTCGGACACCTACCCGTACATCGACATCCGCGAGGACGACGTCGTACTGGGCCACGAGGCCACCGTTTCACGCGTCAGCGAAGAGCAGCTGTTCTATCTGATGTCCCGCGGCATGCCGGAGGACGAGGCCATGGCCATGATCGTGCGCGGCTTCATTGAGCCGATCGCCCGCGAGCTGCCCATGGAATACGCCCTTGAGCTGAACCGCTTGATTGAACTTCAGATGGAAGGATCCGTCGGTTAACAATGACTGATATCACTACCGAAAAGGCCCGTATCGGCGCGCCTTCAGCCCAGCCCTTTATCGATGGCTTCACGGAGGAGGGCGAGAATCTTTCGCCCATCAACGCGTCAGGTTCGACGTCGGAACAGCCTTCCGCAGGTCCGCTCGCGGGCGCTTCGGCCAAGAGCCATTCGCATGGCGGCGGCGTCGGCGTTCCGGACAGCTCCCGGGCCGGTCGCTTGACCTCTTATGAACTGAACGATTTCAAGGCATTGACCGGCTTGGAAGAAGACTGGCGCTTCACGCCGCTTCGCCGCCTGCGCGGCCTCCACACCGAAGCCTTGACCGGCGCAGCTCCCACCACCACTGTGTCCGCCCCCGCCGGTGTCACGGTGGAGACCGTGGGCCGCGATGACCAGCGCATCGGCCTGGCCGGCATTCCGGAAGACCGGGTTTCCGCCAACGCCTGGGCAAACTTCAAGGAAGCAACGGTCATCACGGTTCCTTCGGAGACGTCTCTTGAGTCGGAGATCACGGTGACCCTCGCGGGCGCCGGCACCGAGGCAGCCGCCCAGCACGTGGTTGTCGTTGCGCAGAAGTTCTCCAAGGCCGTGCTTGTCCTGGGCCACGAAGGCTCCGCCGTCGTGTCCGAGAACGTGGAGATCATCGTCGAAGACGGCGCCGACCTCACGGTCGTTTCCCTGCAGGAATGGAACGACGACTCCGTTCACGCGTCCTCGCAGCAGGCAAAAATCGGCCGCGATGCCAAGTTCAAGCACATCGTGGTCAGCCTTGGCGGTGACCTCGTCCGGGTGACGCCGACGGCACGCTTTGCCGCCCCCGGTGGCGAGGCTGAACTCTTCGGCCTTTACTTTGCCGATGCAGGACAGCACCTGGAGCACCGCACCTTCGTTGACCACGCACAGCCCAACTGCGTGTCGAACGTCCTGTACAAGGGCGCTCTCCAGGGCAAGGGTGCACACACTGTGTGGGTTGGCGACGTTCTGATCCAGAAGAACGCCGAGGGTACAGACAGCTACGAGAAGAACCAGAACCTGGTGCTGACCGATGGCTGCCGCGCTGACTCCGTGCCGAACCTTGAGATCGAAACCGGCCTCATCGAGGGGGCGGGCCATGCCAGCGCCACAGGCCGTTTTGATGATGAGCACCTGTTCTACCTCATGGCCCGCGGTATTCCGGAAGATGTTGCCCGCAGGCTCGTGGTCCGCGGCTTCCTCAACGAAATCATCCAGAAGATCAAGGTCCCTGCCATCGAGGAACGCCTGACCGCTGCGGTTGAGCGCGAACTCGCTGCGACAGACAACTAATTCTCTGCGACAGACAACTAGCGTCTCCCGACACGACAGGCAACAGAACAAACATGAGTGATCACATCAAGGGCGAACTGGTTTGCAACGCCAACGACATCAAGGTCAAGCAGGCGTTGCGTGTCCTGATCGACGACTACCCGGTAGCCATCGTCAAGGACTCGATGGGCGAAATCCACGCCGTCGGCGACACCTGCTCGCACGCTGACATCTCATTGTCCGAGGGCGAGGTCGAGGGCTGCGCCATCGAATGCTGGGGCCACGGTTCCCAGTTCGACCTGCGCAGCGGCCAGCCCCTTCAGTTGCCTGCCTACGACCCCGTCCCCGTTTTCGCCGTCACCATCGATGGCGACGACGTCTATGTGGACGTGACCAACGTTGTGAACGGCGCCCCGGTCAACAACTACTGAGCGCGCCGAGTACCTCCAGACTTACGAACGGAAAGAAAGAAGAGCATGTCTACTCTTGAGATCAAGGACCTGCACGTCAGCATCGAGACGGAGCAGGGCACCAAGGAGATCCTGAAGGGCGTCAGCCTGACCATCAGGACCGGCGAAACCCACGCCATCATGGGTCCGAACGGCTCAGGCAAGTCCACCCTTGCCTCCACCATCGCAGGCCACCCGCGTTACACGGTCACCAGCGGAAGCATCACCCTCGACGGCGAAGACGTCCTGGAAATGAGCGTCGACGAGCGCGCCCGGGCAGGCGTCTTCCTGGCGATGCAGTACCCGGTTGAGGTTCCGGGTGTCACTATGACGAACTTCCTGCGCACCGCCAAGACCGCCATCGATGGCGAGGCCCCTGCCCTCCGCACCTGGACCAAGGATGTCAAGGCTGCCATGCAGGAACTCCGCATCGACGCCGACTTCGCCCAGCGCAACGTCAACGAAGGCTTCTCCGGTGGCGAGAAGAAGCGCGTCGAGATCCTTCAGCTCGAGCTCTTCAAGCCGAAGTTAGCTGTCCTGGATGAGACCGACTCCGGCCTGGACGTCGACGCACTCAAGGTTGTCTCCGAAGGTGTTAACCGCGCCCATGCACAGGGCAACATGGGCACCCTGCTCATCACGCACTACACCCGCATCCTGCGCTACATCAAGCCGGACTTCGTCCACGTATTCGTTGACGGCCGGGTTGTCGAAGAAGGCGGCCCGGAGCTCGCCGACCGTCTCGAAGAAGAGGGTTACGATCGCTACGCCGCAGGTTCGGGCGTCGCTGTTGCTCCTGCCGCTCAGGCCTAGTTAGGATCACCTTATGACCGAAATCAACGCTGCGCGCACCAGCCTCGAGGACGTCGAGGAAGCGCTCAAGGACGTCATCGACCCCGAACTCGGTGTCAACGTCGTTGACCTGGGCCTGCTCTACGGGCTCAAGTACTCCGATGAAGACGGCGCGCTCCTGATCGACATGACACTGACGACGGCGGCCTGCCCGCTGACCGACGTGCTGGAAGAGCAGGTGGGCAAGTCCTTGGACGGCATCGTCGATGACTGGCGCCTGAACTGGGTGTGGATGCCGCCATGGGGTCCTGAGCGGATCACCGACGACGGCAAAGACCAGATGCGGGCCCTCGGCTTCAACATCTGATCAAACTTCCCGCTGAATGCGGACACAGAGAATGGCTCCGGGCATTGTGCCCGGAGCCATTCTTGCGTGGTGGCGACCGCTATGGCACTGCAACGCCGAATGTGTCGCACTTATTAATGTCGCCGGTGGAGTAGCCCTGGTAGAACCACTTCTGCCGCTGTTCGCTGGAACCATGGGTCCAGGACTCGGGTGAGACCCTGCCCGTGGCCGCTTGCTGGATGCGGTCATCGCCGACGGCGGAGGCAGCCGACAGGGCATCCTGCAGGTCTTGCTGGGTGATGGGATCCAGGAAGGGCTGGCCTGTGGTTGGGTCCGCCTGCGAGGAGGCGTGCCGGACCCAGAGCCCTGCGTAGCAGTCTGCTTGGAGCTCCACGCGAACGGCTCCGGACTGCGGTCCCTGCGGGTCCTGCTGGGCGCGGTCCAGGTTGCCGAGGATGTTCTGCACGTGGTGTCCGAACTCATGCGCCACCACATACTCCTGGGCCAGTGGCCCGCCGGAGGAACCGAATCGGGTGACCAGTTCGTCAAAGAAGCCCGGATCGAAGTAGGCCTTGACATCCGCCGGGCAGTAGAAAGGGCCAACGGCAGTCGTGGCCGCTCCACAGCCGGTATTGGTGGCCTGGTCGAAAATGACGGTTCCCGGCTGCGAGTACCGGACGTTGTAGTCGGCGAGGTACTCAGGCCAGAAAGCGTTGAGGCTGTTCACGGTTCCCGTGATGCGGCAATCCAGGCGCTTGTCGGCGTCGGCGCCTGTCCGGCATTCGTTAACACTGCCGCCGCTGCCGCTTTCTATGGCCGGCGGTTGGCTGCCGCCACCCAGGTCCCCAAGGATGTTGGGATTGAAGCCAAGGAGCGCCAGCAGCAGTACTACGATCCCGCCACCGATTCCGCCTCCGATCTTGGTCCCACGGCCCAGCCCGCTGCCGCGTCTGTCTTCTACCTGCGATGGATCAAGCTGTGCGCCGTCATTGAAACTCATACAGTCAGAATAGACGTCACTATTGGTGTCCGATGGCGCACACTGCCGTAAAATTGCGGGGATGCCTTTCCTGAACAACCTTCAACTGTGGGCCGATGACCGCCCCCACCACACTGCCGTGGTGGTCGGGCGCAGCAGGCTCTCCTGGTCGGAGTTGCGCGACGCAGCAACCGGGTTGCTCGCCACCACGACCGACACCACGGTCCTCGCCGAGCGAAATTCCACGGAGTTCGTGGCCCGTTACGCTGCGGCTTTGGCGGGGGAGCGCCGGTGCGCGGTCCTGGATCCGTCGTGGCCGCCGGCGATGATCGACGAAGTCGCCTCGCGCATCACGGGATCGGGCCGGGATTCCGGCGGAGTGCTGTGTGACGGCGATCCTTCATCGACGTTCCTTGTCGGACTCACGTCCGGAACCACCTCGGTGCCAAAGGCGTTCACCCGTTCGAGGCATTCGTGGCGCGTTTCCTTCGACGCCTCCATCGAATTCTTCGGTCTCACGCAAGACGACCGCACCCTCGCCGCAGGTCCACTTTCTTCCAGCCTCAACCTTTATGCCTTGTCAGAGTGTCTGTACGCCGGCTCGGCCTTTTACACCCTTGAATCCTTCGACGTCGGCGATGCCCACGCCGCGATCAGCCACGACGGCATCACGCGGTTGATCGTGACGCCGACCATGCTGCGTTTGCTGAGCGAACGCGGCTTGGCCGGCGACGTGGATGCCTCCGGCGTCCGCAGCATCGTCTGCGCAGGTTCCAAGCTGGATGCACGCACCCTTGAAGCGGCCCGCAGGTGGGCACCAAACGCAGCGCTCTACGAGTACTACGGCGCGTCCGAGCTCAGCTTTGTTTCCGGAACCCGCTTGGCGGCAGGTCAACCTCTGGACGTAGGAGGAACGGGCATCGGGCGCCCGTTCCCCGGGGTGGAATTGAGCATCCTGGATGATGATGGAGTGCCCGTGCCGGACGGCTCACACGGCAACATCAGCGTGCGCAGCGGAATGGTCAGCAACGGGTACCTCTGGGGTGACGACGGCCAGGCCCTCCGGTGCTTGGACGGGTGGTACACCGTTGGGGACCAGGGCTACCTTGAAGGCGGCGTGCTGCACATCCTTGGGCGGCGTTCGGACATGATCATCACGGCCGGGAAGAACGTTTATCCGCACGAGGTCGAACTTGCCTTGGCGTCAGTTCCGGGGATTGAGGTGGCCGTTGCGGCAGGAGCACCGGATGACGTCCGCGGCCAAAAGGTGATTGCCGCCGTCGTACCCGCCTATGGAGCCGTCACGGCGACGCAACTGCGTACCGGCCTTGACGGTCTGCTGGCCAGGGACAAATGGCCGCTGCAGTACTACGTCCTTTCCGAACTGCCCATCACGGATCGGGGAAAGATCAGCCGTTCGCTCCTGTTGGACTGGATAAATAACCATGATGCCCGCATCCAGCCCCTTCACTGACCCGTCCGGGCCGTCGGGGCAGAACGACCGCTTAGGGGACATCGACCCCTCCCGCCAGCCAGTGATCATCGCCGCGCTCCGTACACCGGTATGCAGGGCGAACGGCGCTTTGAAGAGACTCCGCGCCGCCGACCTGCTGGCGCCCGTCTTGTCAGCCTTGATGGAACAAACGGGTGCTGATCCTGCGGACGTGGACGACGTCATGATGGGCAACGCGGTGGGCGGTGGCGGCAACGTGGCCCGCTTTGCCGCCCTCCAGGCAGGCCTGCCTGTCTCCGTCCCCGGCATCACGGTGGACCGGCAGTGTGGTTCCGGTTTGGACGCCATTGCGTTGGCTTCGCGGCTTGTGGCCGCCGGCGGCGATCCACTGTACTTGGCGGGCGGCGTGGAGAGCGTCAGTACCGCTCCGGCGCGAGCCCAGAGGAATGACGACGGCGGACTGGACTTCTACTCGCGGGCCGCCTTCGTGCCGCGTACCTTCGGCGACCCGGACATGGGCGTGGCGGCCGAGAACGTCGCCCGGCACTTCGCGATCAGCCGCGACCGGCAGGATGACTTCGCCCTCCGGAGCCACCAGCGGGCAGTCGCTTCAACAGTTGCAGGCACCTTCCTTGCCGAAACAGTGCCCTTGGACGTCGACGGCCGGCCGGTAACCGCGGACGACGGCCCCAAGCCCAACCTGCGTCCTGCGCTGATGGCGCGCTTCCCGGCAGCTTTTGTACCCGAAGGGTCCGTCACGGCCGCGAACTCCTGCTTCGACGCTGACGCAGCGGCCGCCGTCGTCGTCACCTCCCTGCGGCGGGCCCGCCTCATGGGCGTGAAGGACGGGCTGCTTGTCCTGGACAGCGGCACTTCAGGGGTCGACCCACAGTTGCTGGGCATCGGGGCAGCTTTCGCGGCGGAGCAGTTGTTGGCGCGCCAGGGCGTGGATCCGGAGCAGCTGGATCTGGTCGAATTCAATGAGGCTTTCGCCTCGCAGACGCTGGCTTGCCTCGACCATCTGGGCATTGAGGCTGAACGCGCCAACCTCGATGGGGGAGCACTGGCCCTGGGGCATGCCTACGGCGCCTCGGGCGCGGTCCTGGTCACCCGGCTGCTGGCGCAGGCGCGGCGGGACTACGAACTTCGGCAGCGGGAGGTCACGGGTATTGCGATGATCAGCATCGCCGGGGGCATGGGTACCGCGGCTTTGGTGAAGTACCTTCGGTTCTAGCTCCGGCCCGGAGGCGGGTCCGGGTAATCGTCGGCTTCGCCGAGACCACGTGCGGCCAAGGCGTCGCCGGTCTGCCGCGCATAGGCAACAGTGCTAATGAAAACCGGCAGGATGAGGGCCTTCGGGTTTCGTTCCAATCCCCGCGCACGCGCCGCATCCCGCACATCGCTGAAGGCACCGGCTATGAACGGGATACTCCGGAGCATGATGGCGATGGTGAGGGCGAAACGCTCCGGATCCGCGCCCCAGCGCTGGAAGGGCCGGGCCAACCGGACCACTCCGTCCAACAGGTCCTGGACCGGGGTAGTGGCCGTCAGGATGGACGCCGCCACCACGCATACCAGCACGTTCAGCACGATGCGTGCAGCCGTAGGGCCGCCCAATTGCCACCACTGGAATGCCCCGATGACAAAAAGGATCGGCGCTACAAGCCATACAGCCCGCAGGAGCCTCCGGAAGCCGGCCCCCGTGAGCAGGAAGATCCCGCACAAAAGTGCCAGGACCAGCAGGGATACCAGCCAGTCGACGATCAGGAACGAAGCAGTCCCGCATGCGGCCACCACAAGGAACTTGGCCCAGAGGGGAGTGCGGTGGATGAGCGAGTCTCCGCGGACATAGTTCGCCAGCAGGAAGCCGTGCCCCCTCATCGGCCCGGACCGTCCAGGCTGGCCGCGCACAGCGCACGGTAATGTGCCACCGCAGCGGACGGACCGCCGTCGAACACAATCCTCCCGGCTTCGACCACCAATACCCGGTCCATGTCGGCGGCGAGGTCCAAATCGTGCGTGGACATGATGACTTGTTGCTCCAGGCCGGATATGGTGCGGCGCAGCAATTCGCGGTTCCTGAGGTCCAGCAGCGTGGAAGGCTCATCGAGGACCAGAACCGCGGGGTCGACCGCCAGCACGGCTGCCAGCGCGAGCAGTTGCCGTTCCCCGCCCGAAAGTTCGTAGATACTCTGGTCCGCCAGGTGCAGGATTCCAAACCGTTCCAGAACGGACTCTGCGCGGGAAGCCCGCTCCTTCCTGTTCTTGATGCTCCGCCTCAGCGACAACTCGACGTCCTCGCGGCCTGTTGGCATCACCAGTTGGGAGAGGGGATCGGTGAAGACGAAACCGACGTTTGCCCTGACCTTGCGGACGTCGTGGACGGTGTTGTGGCCGTGGACCACAACTGATCCTTGGCTCGGCTCCACGAGCCCATTGACCAGGCGCAGCAGTGTGGACTTCCCGGAGCCGTTGGCCCCGATGACGCCGATCCGTCTTTCGCGCAGATCGAGGGTTACATCCTGCAGCAGCGTCTTGGGCACGTCGCTGCCATCTACTGCGACGGCGACTGAGACGTTGCTGAAGTTGATGGAGTTCATGAAGAAGTGGAGCCTGCCCTTCTAACCCGGCGCACCAGGACGTCAGGAAATGCCTTATGGAGTGCCACGGCGATAACCACCGCGAGGACATTCTTCAGGATATCTCCCGGGTAGAACGGGAGGTCCGCGAGGAAGGCCTTGGGAAGGTCAAGTTTGCCGTTAACCATCATGCCCACGATCCCCAATGCGTGGATGATCAGGACGCTGCTGGCCATGGTGGCTGCAAAGAGAAGCGCCGCGCGGAACCGTACCGTCTTGCGGATGATCAACGACGTCAAGTACCCGGTGGCTGCCGCGGCCAAGGGAAAAGCGATGATATAGCCGGCAGACGGTGTTGCGAGGATGCCAAGTCCGCTGCGTCCGCCGCTGAAGATGGGCAGACCTGCCAGACCCAGCAGGACATAAAGCCCGACGGCGGCGAAGCCCCTCCCTGCGCCCAGCACCAGACCGCTGAGCATCACCGTCAACGTGACAAGCGTGATCGGCACCCCGAGGGCGCCGACCGGGATGCCGGGAACGATGGCGGAGGTGGCCACGAGGGCCGCGAAAACGGCCACGAGTCCGAGGTCGGTGGCGTTCCAACGGCGACGGGCCGCTGCGCCGGGGCCCTTGGTGGAATGGGTCTGGGTCATTGGGGATCCTCTGCGGAAAAGTTGGTGCGTTCTAAGCGGGCACTGCCCACTCTTTCGAGGGTACGGAGAGCGGCGGTAGGCCATTTTGGAGCCTCTCCACAAAGACCAGCCGCGGTTCTTTGGAGAGTGGGGCAGTGTTCCGGGAAATATCCGTCGTGTTTGTGGCCCTCCAGCCTGCCGGTAGACTTGATAAGGCTGTTCTCACAGCAGTTCCCGCCGCTTCCACCGGATTGCCCGGTGCCGCAGGCGTTCCCCGTTGAAAGGCATCACCCGAATTGATTAACGTCCAGGACCTAGAACTTCGTGCCGGCGCACGCCTGCTGATGGACCAGGTCAACTTCAGGGTGGACAAAGGGGACAAAATCGGACTCGTCGGCCGCAACGGTGCCGGCAAGACTACTCTCACCCGTGTCCTCGCCGGGGAAGGTCTGCCTGCCGGCGGCAAAGTCACCCGGAGCGGGCAAATCGGCTACCTGCCACAGGACCCGCGCACCCCGGACATGGAACAGCTGGCGCGGGACCGCATCCTGTCGGCCCGTGGCCTAGATGCCGTCGTAGGCAAGCTCAAGAAGGCCCAGGCCGAGATGTCCAGCGAGGACGCCGCAATCCAGCGCAAGGCCATGAACCGCTACGACCGCCTTGAAGCGGAGTTCCTGGCGGGAGGCGGATACGCAGCCGAGGCTGAAGCTGCAGCCATCTCCTCAAACCTTGCACTGCCGGAACGCATCCTGAACCAGCCGCTGAAGACCCTCTCCGGTGGCCAGCGGCGACGTGTGGAACTCGCCCGCATCCTCTACTCGTCCGCCGAGACACTGCTGCTGGACGAACCAACCAACCACCTCGACGCCGACTCGATCAGCTGGTTGCGTGACTTCCTTAAGAATCACCAAGGCGGCTTGATCGTCATCAGCCACGACGTGGAATTGCTCGAAGCGACCGTGAACAAGGTCTACCACCTCGACGCCAACCGTGCCCAGATCGACTACTACAACATGGGCTGGAAGCGGTATCTCCAGCAGCGCGAAACTGACGAGCGTGCCCGCCGCCGTGAGCGTGCCAACGCCGAAAAGAAGGCCCAGGTCCTTTTGGACCAAGCCAACAAAATGCGGGCGAAGGCCACCAAAGCCGTGGCGGCCCAGAACATGGCCAAGCGTGCCGAGCGTCTGTTGAGTGGACTCGAGGCGGTGCGCGAGCAGGACCGCGTAGCAGCCCTGCGCTTCCCTGAGCCCTCGCCCTGCGGCAAGACTCCGCTCACCGCCGAGGGGCTGAGCAAGTCCTACGGGTCTTTGGAAATCTTCACGGACGTTGACCTGGCCATCGACCGGGGCTCCAAGGTGGTCATCCTGGGCCTCAACGGTGCAGGCAAAACGACGCTGCTGCGCATGCTCGCGGGAGTGGACAAACCGGATACGGGAGAGATCATCCCGGGCCACGGGCTCAAGGTCGGCTACTACGCGCAGGAACACGAAACCCTGGACCACGACCGCACGGTGCTCGAGAATATGCGTTCCTCCGCACCCGATATGAAGGATGCGGAGGTCCGGGGGATCCTGGGTTCCTTCCTCTTCTCCGGTGACGACGTCGACAAGCCTGCCGGAGTGCTGTCCGGCGGTGAGAAGACCCGCTTGGCCTTGGCTACAATCGTCGCGTCCAGCGCAAACGTGCTGCTGCTGGATGAGCCCACCAACAACCTCGACCCCGCCAGCCGCGCGGAAATCCTGGGCGCGCTGAAGAACTACACCGGAGCCGTCGTCATGGTCAGCCACGACGAAGGAGCCGTTGCAGCGCTCAATCCGGAACGCGTTGTGCTGCTTCCCGACGGGGTAGAGGACCTTTGGAACGAGGACTACCTCGATCTGATCACGCTGGCGTAAGCCCGCACCGCGGGCGCAGCCGGGCTAGCGGACGTCGAGTTCTTCGGCGTCGGTGATTCGCCGCAGGTCCTCGTAGGTAATGGAGAACATCGAGTGATGGTCTCCTGCGCCTGCCCACAGTTCGTGGTGATCCCTCAATGAGTTGTCCAGGATGGTGCGGATCTTTCCGGGGTGGCCCACTGGTGCCACGCCGCCCACTTCCTGGCCGGTGTGCGCCAGGACGAATTCGGGTGTTTGGCGCGGCGGATCTTTCCCGTTTCCAGCCGGCGGGCGACGTGTGCCGTGTCGACTCTCGCTGCGCCGCTCGCCAGGATCAGAAGAGGTTCGCCGTCCACCTCGAATATGAGGCTGTTGGTGATGGCAGCGACCTCACAGCCCAGAACGGAAGCTGCGGCTGCCGCCGTCGGAACTTCCTCGTCGAAGATCCGGACGGTATCCGCAACGCCAAGCGCCGTGAGCGCCGCCTTGACCGACAGGACCGGCTCCGGAATCTTTTCAGTAACCTTGGGCATCAAGAATCGCGTCTTCCTCTTCTTCCGACGTGGGTTTCTTGTTTCGCCGCGCGGCCGGTGCCGGCCGCTTCCGGGGACCTGCAGCGGCGATGACGTCGTCGTCTTCATCGTCTTCAGCATCGATTGCCGCGTTACGTGCCTGTTGGCGGGCAGCGTAGCCGAAGCCAATGAACATCAGCACTCCGAAAGCGAACCATTGGAGTGAGTAGGAAAGGTGGGTTCCCTCTTCAGTTGCCGGCTTGGGAAACGGCGTGGGCATCGGCTGCACAGGGGGAGTCTCACTGGCCAGCTGCCCGTAGGCACCCGTTTCGATGGTGTACGGCAGTTCCTCGGCAAATCCCGGAAGGTCGATGGAAGCGAGCTGGCCTTCCACCGCGCCGCGGTCCAGTTTCGGCTCGGACGGCTTGAGGCGGGCGACGACCGTGACCTCACCTGCAGGAGGTGAGGGAACGACGTCGGGCCTTCCCGGAGTGTTGTTGCCAATCGGTAGCCAGCCGCGATCGATGATCACTGTTTCACCGGTGGTCAGGCGGAATGGAACAACGACGTCGTAGCCGGGTTGGCCATTGAGCGGCCTGTTGCGGACTACCCGCTGCCCGTCGATGTCATAGCTGCCGCGCAACTCCACCTGGGTCCATTCACGGTCCGGATCCAAGTGGCGGAACTGGTCCTTCACGTCGGCGAATGGCACCGGGGTGGCTGAGTAGTTGCTGACTACGCGGTCAATTTCAGCCAGCGTCTCGGCGCGCCGATCCATCTGCCAGCGGCCCAGGAAGACGCAAGCCGTCGCGAAGATGACGGCCAGGACAAAGTAGCCCAGCCACTTGCTGGAGAACAGGAAACGGTACATTCAGTCTGTCCCGCCCACTATCGCTTCCGCGGATCCGAAAGGCACGGTTTCCTTCCACAGACCCCGCGTTTGCAGGTAATCCTCAAGCCAGGCCCGGTGCTCGTTGCATGCCAGCCATACCTTGCGGCGCTCAGGTGTATGGATTCTGGGGTTGTTCCACAGGAGCTGCCAACCGGCCGCTGCCCGGCATCCCTTGCGCGAGCATTGTTCAGGCGCCGAGGCACGCGGGGATTCCTCGCCGCCCAAGCCGCCGAGGTTAAGAATGTTCATGAAGCCGCCCGTTCGTCGCCGGCGTTCCCGGCTTCCTTTGATGCATCGTCGCCCGTGGGAGTTTCGTCATCCACCAGTTCGCCTTGGAGGAGGGTGACGGAGTCATCCGCTTCGGGTTCTTCATCGCTGCCGGCTACGTTGGTGCCTTCAATCTCCGGCACGGCGACGTAGTCCAGCAATGAATCACTGTGGACTTCGGCTTTGTCGCTGCCGTTGGCGATGACTACCGCGATCCAGGGCAGGAAAACAGCTCCAGCCACGGCGAGGATCTTGAACCAGCCATCCACTACGAAAATGAGGACGATGCAGACCATGCGAATGCCCATGGCTATTGAATACTTGATCATGCGTTCGCGCATGTCCTCGGAGTGTGCAGCTGCTGCATCAGTGATGCTATGGACCTCGGGGTCGCTCGAGTAGGCGTCCGGATCCCCGGGCACCTGCTGCAGGGGACTGTTCTCTCGTGTCACAGCTGAATAATCACGCTCCAAAGGCTCCCGTTAATTCTCTCACCGATCCGATGAGTCACCCAAACCGCGCTGGCAGAAGCGGTTACCAGCGCGTTGCGGGAGGCGGCGGCTAAGATCGAGGCAGGAAATCCCTCGTCATCGCGGTAGAGTCCGCAGAATTCGGAGCCCATTCATGCCTGAAGCAGTACCCAGCGGCCGCAGCGTCCTTATTACCGGCGGTAACCGCGGAATCGGACTGGCCATTGCCGAGTCTTTCCTCGCAAATGGAGACAAGGTAGCCGTTACCTACAGGAGCGAAACCGACTTGCCTGAAGGCGTCCTGGGGGTCAAAGCCGATGTGACGGATGAGGCTTCCATTGATGCAGCCTTCAAGATCGTGGAGGAGGCCCACGGCCCGGTGGAGGTTCTGGTGGCCAACGCCGGAATCACCAAGGACACTCTTCTGCTGCGCATGAGCGAGGACGACTTCACGTCCGTTCTGGACACCAACCTGACAGGCGCCTTCAGGGTCATCAAGCGGGCTTCCAAGGGAATGATCCGTTTGCGCAAGGGCCGGGTGATCCTGATCTCCTCGGTCTCCGGCCTCTACGGCGCTCCGGGCCAGATCAACTACTCCGCCTCCAAGGCCGGAATGGTGGGCATGGCGCGTTCGCTGACGCGGGAGCTGGGCAGCCGAGGCATTACGGCAAACGTCGTAGCACCGGGGTTCATCAACACGGATATGACGGCTGAGCTTCCGGAAGAGACACAGAAGTCCTACCTTGCCAACGTTCCTGCGGGACGTTTCGCGGAGGCTTCGGAGGTTGCCAACGTTGTGCGCTGGGTTGCGAGCGATGAGGCGGCTTACATCTCCGGCGCCGTTATCCCCGTTGACGGCGGCCTTGGCATGGGCCACTAGCGCCGACGCACCGGGACAAACAATTTGTGGGGGCTCCACAACACGCATTCCACTTTGCCGCCGGCAGGGTGGAAGCAGGGCCCAACGATGTGGAAGAAGTGAACAGAAGGAGCACGCATGGGAACGCTTGATAACAAGACAGCCATTGTGACGGGATCCTCCCGCGGCATTGGCGCAGAGGTTGCCAAGATCCTCGCGGCCGAAGGTGCCGCCGTCGTCGTCAACTACCGCCAGAAGGCGCCCCGCGCCAATAAGGTGGTGGCTGATATCCAGGCCGCGGGCGGTCGCGCTGCGGCAGTGGGCGCAGACCTCACCACGGAAGAAGGCGTTCACGCCCTCGCCAGTACGGCCATGGAGGAATTCGGCTCTCTCGACATCCTGGTGTTGAACGCCTCCGGCGGCATGGAATCCGGGATGGAGGAGGGGTACGCCCTGAAGCTGAACCGTGATGCACAGATCAACATGCTCAATGCTGCAGTTCCGCTCATGCCGGAGGGCTCCCGGGTGGTTTTCGTCACCAGTCACCAGGCGCATTTTGTTGAGACCGTACCCACCATGCCCGAGTACGAGCCCGTTGCCAAGAGCAAGCGGGCCGGGGAAGACGCCCTGCGAGCCCTGCTGCCTGACCTCGCCAACAAAGGCATCAAGCTGGTGGTGGTGTCCGGGGACATGATCGAGGGCACGGTGACCGCGACGCTCCTGGACCGTTCAAATCCCGGCGCCATCGAGGCCAGGCGCGCCGAGGCCGGGAAGCTGTACTCGGTGGAAGAGTTTGCCGCCGAAGTAGCCAAGATGGTCACCGCGGACGTCGAAACGGGACACACCGAATACGTAGGCGGCGCTGACTACTTCGGGAAGTCAGAGCAGTAAAGCCTTTTTCAAGAGGGGGCCCGGGACAAAATGTCCCGGGCCCCCTCTTTGTTGTTGACCACTCTTTCCGCTGCGTGGGATTGGAGTCACTTACCAATTCAATAAAAGTTCCATGTTTTCCCATCACGTTTTGCGAATTTCTGTTTCACGAACCATTTTTTGCATTACAAAGTCTCTTCTGATTGACTCGGCAATGTGCTCCGTTCGTGAATGCGCCCCACCGCCCGGACCGATGCGCACCAAAAGAATTTCTCCGGCCGCCAGCGCCGATTTCGCGAAACCAGGAGCTTTTGTGGACCTTCTCTTGCACGTGGACGATATCCGTGCGTCACACGACCAGCGGCGCATCCTTCGCGGTGTAGGCTTTTCGCTGCACCGTGGAGAGATTCTGGGATTGATAGGCACCAATGGGGCGGGTAAAACCACCTTGATGGACATCCTGACCGGTTCCCATCTACCCAACGGCGGGCGCATGAGCCTCGCCGGCGAAAACTTCAACCCCGACTCCTTGGAAGCAGCCCAAGCCTGCGGCGTGGGCCTCATTCCCCAAAATTTTCGACTTGACCCTGAACTGACCGTCTCCAAGGCCATCTTCCGCAGGACGTTCCAGGCCGATAAGCCCCATCCCGAGCTCCGTGCCCAAGCAGCAAAGCTCATCGCGGAGGTGGGGGTCGACCTGGACCCTGACGCGAAAGTCGGAGTCTTGGTCCGTGCCGAGCAGGCCTTGGTGGAAGTCCTCCGTATGGTGGCGGAAGAGGCACAGCTGGTCATCATGGACGAGGTGGCGGCCTCCTTGCCGGACCACGACGTAGCAGTGCTGCACAAGGTGCTGCGGATGCTGACAGGCCAAGGACGCGCCATCATCTACATCACCCACCGGTTGGATGAAGTGCGCTCGATTACCCACCGCATTGCCGTTCTCCGCGAAGGCGTCGTGCACCGGATCCTTGATGCGTCCCAGTGCACCGTGGAAGAGCTCGCCCTCCTCCTGCTGCAGAAAGAACCCGAGGGCTCCGACCGCCCCAACCGCCTCCTTGAAAATCAGGAGGTTCTGCGGGTGGTCAACCTCAGCGTGGCGGAAGACATTCGGGACGTGACCTTCACCGTGGCAAAGGGGGAGATCTTTGGCCTGGTGGGTACCCATCGCTCTGGAACTTACGCCCTCGTTGAAGCCCTGGCAGGCGTCCGCGCCATGACGTGCGGGGAAATCCATGTCAATGGCGAGCAGGTGGATCCTCGGACCGAATCTGACGCCCGGGGCAAGAAGATCGGATTCCTCCCGGATTCGGACCAAAACTTCCACGAGGACCCCAGCATTGCCGAGGAACTCCAGCAGGGCCGGAACCGGCAGGCAGGAGCATCCTCGGTGGAGGATGAGGTCAGTCAGCTGCGCGGCGTGATCGACGTCGTTCAGCAGATGCGCATCAAAACCGGCAACATCCAGGGGACACTGAGCACGCTTTCAGGCGGGGACCACCAGAAAGTACGCCTGGCCCGGTGGATGGCCGCAGATTGCGACATCCTGATCCTTAGCCACCCCAGCCGGGGCATAGACATTGGCGCCAAAGAGATTGTCTACAGGATGCTCCGTGAGCTCTGTGAAACGGGAGTGGCCGTTATCCTCCATTCCTCCGACTTGTCCGAGCTCGTCGGATGGTGCCACCGGATTGGTGTGATGCGCGACGGTGAGCTTGTATCCATCGAAGCCAATGCGAACACCAATGAGGATGTCCTGGTGCACCACATGCTGGGTGACAAGTTCGAGTCAGGGAACAGCCAGGCCCGCCGTTCAAAAGGCGTGACAGACACGCTCCTGCCGGGATGACAGAAGGCTGCCGGGTAGCGAGGTTCTTCCGCTGCCCGGCAGCAGCATTCAATCTTCCACAAAGAGGGGTGGACCCGCCTTCCGGCCGGTCCACCCCTTCTTGTTGCTGTCGAATCAGACGTGTTGTGGTGGAATCAGATTGAAATCACCTTCGCGATGTTCTTGAGCTTGTGCCGCGCCAGCGCCAAGTTTGCGTACGTCCGGTCAAGCACCAGGTATACGAAGAGCCCTTTCGCGGCGTTGGAGTTCAAAACGTTGATCAGGTGGTACTGCGATTCCAGCGTAATGAGAACGTCCTCGATGTCGCCGTCAAGGCCAAGGTCCGCCATCGTGCGGATCTTCGCACTGACGACGTTGGAGTTACCTGCGGCGGCAACCCCCAGGTCAAAACCGGGGCTTCCGCCCTGCGCCAAAGCCATTCCGCTGGTGTGGTCCACCACGGCCGCGGCAGTCGCACCTTCAATGGACAACAACTGCTTTACGGCGTCATCGAGCGAGCTCATATCTACATTTTCCTGTTCTGGTTGGTAACCGATGGTCTCCTCAGGAAAGATTTCATGCAAGGGCACTAAACCGTCGTCGGGAACATTGTGATGATCTTCCGGCGGCTTTACTTCCCCGCGGCGTTTCCACCACTTCCATGCGTTACGCGAACCGCTCACACCATGCCCTAGCACTGATCTTCCGCAGCCGGAAAGGACAGCGGATTTCCTGTTGGAAATAGGAACATACCATGCGCTAATTGCAATGAGGGAAAACGTTCGCATTGAACGGAATTTCCATAAAGACTTGGATAAAACTTGATAATTTCGCGTCACGAATAGTGACACTGCGATTTTCAATTCCGCGCGCCCCTATGGCGCAAAAAAGTGACCGGTCAGCCGCCGAGCTGACCGGTCACTTTTTTGCCTGCCACACGAACTGGAACACGCCGGCAGACGGTACAACACGGGGACGGCACCAGGCTGGATCAGGTGCCATGCCACGCGCTGTGGCGCAACCGCCGCAGACATGGGAGGCAGTGAAGCTGCCACGCCCTTGCGATGGTCACGCCCTATAGGTATGTCCTACACGGTTTTCGTGACGTCGACGGGCCCCAAAGCAGAGCTAGACGTTGGCGATGTGCCGTACTGCGTCGAGGTAAGGCATGTTGACGGCAGCATCGGCCACTGCCCGAACAGCCGGCTTTGCGTTGAAGGCAACGCCGATACCCGCGGCACCCAGCATGTCAAGGTCATTGGCGCCATCGCCCACGGCAATGGTGTGTTCAAGGGGGATGCCCGCAGCTGCAGACCACTCGCGCAGGTATTTTTCCTTCGCTGCCCTGTCGATCACTGCGCCAAGAACCTTACCTGTCAAAGCGCCGTCGACGATCTCCAGTTCGTTGGCAATCCAATGATCCAGGGCGAGGTCCCCGGCGATAGGTCCGAGGATCTGGTTGAAACCTCCGGAAACAACGGCCACAACGTGGCCGGCGGCCCTGAACGCGTCCACCAGTTCCGCCGCACCCAAACTGAGGCGGACCTCGTCACGCACCGAATCGACGACGGCGGCGGGCAAACCGGCCAGCACGGCTACGCGGGCGTGGAGGCTCTGGGCGAAATCCAACTCGCCACGCATGGCCGCCTCGGTGACCGCGGCCACTTCGTCGCGCTTTCCGGCGTGGGCGGCCAGCAACTCGATGACTTCCTGCTGGATAAGAGTCGAGTCGACGTCCATGATCAGCAGCTTCCTCCCGGCCTCGCGCAGGGCCTCAGGAACAACCGCCACATCGATTCCGGCCGGCGTCGCGTCGGACACCAGGCGGCGAAGCGTTCCCAGGGCTTCGGCAGTGCCGGCCTCGGCAGAGAAACTGATGGTGTGCACCTCGTAGCGGGCATCGCCGGATTGTGTTGTTGACGACGTACTGGATTCCGACCACACCGTGGCACCGAAAGCGGCCAGCGCCTTACGCACCTCATCCAGGGATTCGGGATTCACATTCACGCCATAGCTGACCGCAGCCAAGTTCGAAGTCATGCCGTCAATCCTATCGACGGAGCCGCACCCACCCGAATTCGTTTTGCTTCACAAAGAGGCATCCGCGCCGGTTATCAGTCATCTTCATTTTTGTCCTAGTGTCTACTCCTATGAGTGATGTTCTGGATTTGGCTTCCGTCAGCGTTGTCCGAGGCAAAAAGGCACTGCTGGACAAGGTTGACTGGCAGGTCAATGAGGGCGAACGCTGGGTCATCCTGGGCCCCAACGGCGCCGGGAAGACGACGCTTCTTCAGATTGCCGCCGCACGTCTGCATCCGAGCAGCGGGAAGGCCGGCATCCTCGACGAGGTACTGGGCCGCGTCGACGTCTTTGAGCTTCGCCCCCGCATAGGCCTGTCGTCGGCGGCGCTGGCCAACCAGATCCCGGAGCAGGAGAACGTCCTGAACGTGGTGGTGACTGCGGCCTACGGCGTCACAGGCCGTTGGCGCGAAGGCTACGAGCGCGACGACGAACGCCGCGCCTTTGCGCTGCTGAACGACTGGGGGATGGGGCCGCTCCTGAACAGGACCTTCGCCACGCTCTCGGAAGGTGAACGGAAACGTGTCCAGATCGCCCGGGCTTTGATGACCGACCCCGAGCTCCTCCTTCTTGACGAACCGGCCGCGGGCCTGGACCTCGGCGGACGCGAAGAACTCGTCCACAAACTCAGTGAGCTGGCGCAGGACGATGCCGCCCCCGCGATGGTGCTCGTCACCCACCACCTCGAGGAAGTGCCCCCGGGCTTTACCCACGCCATGCTCCTGCGCGAGGGTGGAATCGTGGCTGCCGGACCCATCAAGGAAGTCCTCACGGACGAGTACCTCAGCAAGACCTTCGGGCTCGATCTTGACGTGACGGAGAAGTCCGGCCGCTACACCGCCACCGCCCGCCGCTAGACCGGACGCGTATACCAACTGTGGAACTTCTTAGCAGCATTCTGGTCTTTTTCGCGGGCCTGTGGGCCGGCACCATCAACGCAGTCGTAGGCTCCGGGACCCTGGTGACCTTCCCGGTGTTGATCGCCTTGGGCGTCGCTCCGGTGGTGGCTTCGATGAGCAATGCCATGGGGCTTGTGGCGGGCACTGCCGCAGGCGCTTGGGGTTACCGGCGCGAATTGGCCGGCAGGGGGCGGCAGCTGTTGAAGCTCATGCCCGCCTCACTGCTCGGTGGCATTACGGGCGCGTGGCTGCTGCTTCACCTGCCGGAGAAGGTGTTTGGGTACGTCGCACCGGTCTTGCTGGTAGTGGCGCTGCTGATGGTCATGTTCCAGCCCAAGCTTCAAGCGTGGATCAAGAACCGGGAACAGAATCCTGAACATGCCTTGAAGGACAAGAGCCACGGGTTCCTCCTGGTGGCACTGGTCTACCTCGCAGGCGTGTACGGCGGTTACTTCGTTGCAGCACAGGGAATCCTTTTGGTGGGGATCCTCGGTGTCTTCCTCTCCGGCACCATGCAGAACGCCAACGCGATGAAGAACATCCTGACCCTCACCGTCAACATGGTGGCGGCCATCTCCTACTTGATTTTTGCTTTCGACCGGATCAACTGGCTCGTTGTGCTGCTCATTGCCGTCAGTTCGACGATCGGCGGGCTGATCGGTTCCAAGGTGGGACGCAAGCTCTCTCCCAAGGTCCTGCGCAGCGTGATCTTTACCCTGGGCATCGTTGCTTTGGGCTTCATGATCGCCAACCTCGTGAAATGATGCACGGATCCTTCGAAATGACTCTCCAGTGACCTTCCACTACCTTGAATCAGCCGACGATCCCCGCGTTTCGGACTACACCACGCTCACCGACGTCCATCTTCGCAAACTTCGCGAACCTGCGGAGGGAATGTACATCGCCGAGTCTTCGCGGGTACTGCGCCGCGCGCTGGCCGCAGGACACCAGCCGAGATCGTTTTTCCTGGCCGAAAAATGGCTTGAGGACCTGCGTGACGTTTTCGAAGCCCATCCCGACGTGCCCGTCTTCATCGGCAGGGCAGCCCTCCTGGAGGAGATCACCGGTTTCCATCTGCACCGCGGAGCGATGGCGGCCATGCACCGCCCGGCTCCGGTGCCGCTGGCGGAACTGCTCGCAAGCGCACAGCGGGTGGCTGTCCTCGAGGATATCGTCGACCACACCAACGTAGGTGCCATCTTCCGTTCGGCAGCGGCCCTTGGTGTCGACGCCGTCCTTGTCTCGCCACGATGCGGCGACCCGCTGTACCGCAGGAGCGTGCGGGTCAGCATGGGTACCGTGTTCCAGGTTCCGTGGTCCCGCCTGGAAAGTTGGCCGGGGGACCTGGAACTGCTGAAGGAGCAGGGCTTTACGGTGGCAGCGATGGAACTGACCGATGATGCGCTGGACCTGGACGAGGTGGCGGCCCGCAACATCCCCAAGCTCGCCTTGGTGCTCGGCACCGAAGGTGCCGGCATGAGCCCGGAGACACTCGCCGCCGTCGACATTGCCGTCAAGATACCCATGCGGGCGGGAGTCGATTCCCTCAACGTGGCTGCCGCCTCGGCGGTCGCCTTCTGGGAGCTGCGGCCCCGGGACTGATGCCCGTTCGTGGCGGTCCCGACTTTCGGGTATGATTGCTTGTTGGTCCGGACGTTGAATTAGTTCCTTCTTCGGACCGCCTCCATTCATACCTGGCAACTGGCAAAATCCAGCTGCGCGAACAAAGGTCCAATTATGAAGTCTGATATCCACCCGAAGTACGAAGCTGTTGTTTTCAACGACCTGGCTTCCGGCGTCAAGTTCCTGACCAAGTCCACCGTTTCTTCCTCGAAGACCATCGAGTGGGAAGACGGCAACACCTACCCGGTCATCGACGTCGAAATCTCCTCGGAGTCCCACCCGTTCTACACGGGCAAGCAGCGCATCATGGACTCCGCTGGCCGTGTCGAGCGCTTCAACGCTCGCTTCAAGGGCTTCGGCGGCAAGAAGTAACCCACTTCACCCCAAGTCTTTTCAAAAGCCCGCATCGCCGTTCCACGGCAATGCGGGCCTTTGCCTTTTCCGGCAAGATGGACTCCATGACTTCTCTTCCGGACCAGGAAAACCACGACGACGGCAACCGCCTCCACGGCGAATACAAAGTTCCCGGCGGGAAGCTGGTGGTGGTGGATCTGGCGCTCAGGGAAGGCAGGTTCGCCGATGTATCCCTGAGCGGCGACTTCTTCCTTGAACCGGATGAGGCCCTTGAGGACATCAATGCAGCCCTGACCGGATTGCCTGAAACGATGCCTGCCGGGGAAATCGCGGCAGCCATCACCGCCGGCCTTCCTGACGGAACGGTGCTGTTCGGTTTTTCCGCCGACGCCGTCGCCGTTGCCGTCCGCCGGGCACTGTCCAAGGCCACCGCGTGGTCCGACCATGAGTGGGAGGTCATACCGCCGACTGTGCTGCCCACCCACGTCAACGTCGCCCTTGACGAGGTACTCACCGAAGAGGTCGCTGCCGGACGCCGCAATCCCACCCTGCGCTTCTGGGACTGGGAAGAACCGTCAGTGGTGATCGGCAGTTTCCAGTCGCTGCGCAATGAAGTGGACCCGGAAGGCGTTGCGAAGCACGGCATTACCGTGGTCCGTCGCATCAGCGGCGGGGGAGCGATGTTCATGGAAGCGGGCAACTGCATCACCTACTCCCTTTACCTTCCCCAGACCCTGGTGGATGGCATCAGCTTCGCCGACTCCTACGCCTTCCTGGACTCATGGGTCATGGCTGCCCTGGAAAAACTCGGAATCACCGCGTTCTACGTTCCGCTCAACGACATCGCCACCGAACAGGGCAAGATTGGCGGGGCAGCGCAAAAGCGGCTCGCCAACGGGGGCATGCTCCACCACGTCACCATGAGCTATGACATTGACGCCGACAAGATGGTGGAAGTCCTCCGGATCGGCAAGGAAAAGCTCTCGGACAAGGGGACCCGCAGCGCCAAGAAGCGCGTGGACCCCTTGCGCCGCCAAACCGGCCTCGCCCGCGCAGCGATCATCGATGCCATGCAGGAAGTGTTCACGGAACGCTACGGCGCCACGGAGTCGCAGTTGTCCGCCCATGAACTCAACGAGGCAGGCAAACGTGTCGACGCGAAATTCGGAACCAGTGCCTGGATGAACCGCGTGCCCTAAGCGGTGTGAACGTGGCCGGTTGCCTGTGCCGTCAGGGCCCGCAGCAGGTGGCTCCTTTGCTCAGTGATGATGCGACGGAGGGCACGGGGCGCCTGCTTGTGCTCGTGCAGCCAATGGTCGGTCCTGGTGAGTACGGGGTGCCCGGCCGGCCTGGTGCCTGGAGTCAGGTCCTGCGCACCGGGGTAGAGGCCGCGGACAATACGACCGGCGATCTCGATGCTGCGCTCTTGCCACACTCGTTCGAGGTTCTCGAAGTACGGTTCGATGTAAGGCTCAAGAAGCTCGCGCGGGGCGAGGGTGAACCCGCTGATGGTTGCCCCGAGGATTTCGTTCGACAAGTCGGTACCGTGGACCACCGCTTCCCAGACTGATGCTTTGACGCCGGCAATCGGCCGGGCCGCCAGGGCCAGCGCCCTGCCCGCGTGTCCGGAGGCAGTGTTGTCCTTGGCGAGCTCGGCGTCCAGTTGCTGTTCCGTTGCCTCTCCGTTGGCCGCGAGGGCCTGCCACAGGCTCCATCGGAGTTCGGCGTCCACGGACAAACCCTCCACCACGGTGCTGCCCTCAAGGAGGGCCCGCACCAACGTCAGTTGGCTGGCGCCGCCGCGGGAAACCTCGGCCAACGTCCTGGCCCAGGCCAATTGCTGGTCCGAGCCGGGGGCCGCCACCATCAGCTGACGTGCAGCCACGCCCAGGAACTGCTCCCGGATGTAGCTCCTGCTCACGGCAGGCACGTAGCGGTCCACGGCGAGGGCTGCGTTGCCGAGGACGTTCAGAAGCACGCCGATGCCGTTTTCCCCCGGTGCGAACTGCTCCACGGCAGCGATGTAGGAAGCAGCAGGTGTTACACCGTCACGGGCAGAATCCCAGAGGGCCGTCCAGCAGAGTGCGCGCGCCATCGGATCCTGAATCCTGTTAAGGGCCCTCCTGACCGTCTGCTCCGATCCCGCGTCAAGACGTACTTTGGCGTAGCTGAGATCGTCGTCGTTGACCAGCAACAACGCAGGCCGACGTTTGCCCGCCAGTTCGGGAACCAACGTGCGGGGACCGGCAACGTCAATCTCGAAGCTTTCGGTGCGCACCAGCGCGCCCGCCTCATCCGCCTCATAGAGACCCAGGCGCATGCGGTGGGGCCGCAACGCCTGGTCGCCGGTCAAGGGGTCGACCGCATCCTGCTGCAGCGTTACCGCCCCGAGGACGCCGTCGTCTTCCACGATCTCTGCGGTGATGGTGGAAATACCGGAGGTCTGCAACCACTGGCGGGCCCACACCGTGAGGTCACGCCCGGACGCCGTACTCAACGCTTCCAGCAGATCCTGGAGCGAGGTGTTCCCGTATTCGTGCTTGCGGAAGTATGAGCGGGAACCTTCCACAAAGGCATCGAATCCCACGTAAGCCACGAGCTGCTTCAGGACTGAAGCTCCCTTGGCGTAGGTGATGCCGTCAAAGTTCTGCTTCGCCGCCTCCAGGTCCGGAATGTCCGCAACGATGGGATGCGTTGTGGGCAGCTGGTCCTGGACGTAGGCCCACGCCTTCCGCTTGCTGGCAAAGTTGATCCACGCGGTGTCCCAGTCGGTTGCCCTGTCAACGCCGAGCGTGCCCATGAAGTCGGCAAAGGATTCCTTCAGCCAGAGATCATCCCACCACGTCATGGTCACCAGGTCGCCAAACCACATGTGGGCCATCTCGTGCATGAGGGTGTTAGCCCGCGCCTGGTACTGCGCGTCGGTTGCCCGGGAGCTGTAGACGTATTTCTCCGTGAATGTCACCAGCCCGGGGTTCTCCATGGCACCAAGGTTGTATTCGGGAACGAAGGCTTGGTCGTACTTACCCCACGGATAGGGGTAGTCGAAGAGCCGGTTGAAGAACTCCAGGCCGCTCTTGGTGAGCTTGAACAGCTCGTCCGTGTCGAAGGAGTCCCGCATGGACGCGCGGCAATACAGTGCCAGCGGCACCTCGAGCCGGGTGCCGTCGTCGAGCGTTGCTTCCCAGCGGTCCGTTGCCTTGAAGTACGGTCCGGCAAGCACCGTAGTGATGTACGTGGACATAGGTTTGGTGGCGGCAAAGTCCCACAGGGTCACGCCGTCGTCCTCAAGCGGAGTGCCGGCCGATACGGCGCCGTTGGAGGCAACCTCCCAGCTGGAGGGGGCGATCACATGGAAGGTGAAGGAGGCCTTGAGGTCGGGCTGCTCGAAGTTAGCGAAGACGCGCCTGCTGTCAGCCGGCTCGTATTGGGTGTAGAGGTAGCACTGGCCGTCTGCGGGATCGAAGAACCGGTGCATGCCCTCGCCGGAGCGGCTATACAGGGCTATCCCGGTGACAGTGACCTCATTCCGCTCGGCCAGGTCCTCAAGAAGGATCCTGTCCCGGTCAACAACGGCGTTGACGTCCAGGGAGCGGCCGTTGAGGACCACCGACTGCACTCCACCGCTGATGAAGTCCAGGAAAGTCGCGGACCCGGGCGCGGCGGTGAAGGTGATGGTGCTGGTGCTTGGATAACCTTCGACGGCGGGATCGGCCGCCTCGCGGACGTCCAAGGTGACGTCGTAGCTGTGGGTGGTAATCAGGGCTGAACGGGCAGCGGCTTCGTCGCGTGAGAGGTTGTGATTCGACACACAGCTATCTAATCATGATCCGTGCGGCCGCCCGGCCCGCCGGAAGGCCCGGAAACCCGCGACACGAAGGGCCCGAAATGCGCTCGACCCAAAAAGGTGATTGTCTAATTCCCATGTCTGACCTCTTCCAGGATTATTCGGAGGCCGCTGCGCGCAGCGGTGCCTACGACGAGATGTTTACCAGCGGGCACGTTGCCCGGAAATCCTACGGTCAGGTAGCCGGCGCCCTCCGGGAACTTTCCTTGGCCGACGTCACCGCCCGGGCCGACTCGATGGCCCGCAGCTTCCTGGACCGCGGCGTCACGTTCGACTACGCGGGGGAGGAACGGCCATTCCCGCTCGACATCGTTCCCCGCGTGATCCCGGCTGACGAGTGGGACGTGCTGGAACGTGGAGTCGCCCAGCGGGTCAAGGCGCTGGAAGCTTTCCTGAACGATGTCTACGGCCGCATGTCGGTGGTCGCCGACGGCGTCATTCCGCGCCAACTCGTGACCACCAGCGCCCACTTCCACCGGGCCGTCCACGGTTTCGAGCCCGCAGGCGGGGTCCGCGTGCACGTCTCGGGCATCGACGTCGTCCGTGACGCCGCCGGCACCTTCCGCGTCCTTGAGGACAATGTCCGCGTGCCGTCGGGCGTCAGCTACGTCCTGGAGAACCGCCAGGCCATGGCCAAGGGCCTGCCCGAAGCGTTCGGGCAGCAGCACATCCGGCCGGTGGAGGAGTATCCGCGCAGGCTGTTGTCCGCGCTCCGCAAGACCGCCCCCGCCGGAGTCGATGACCCGACCGTTGTTGTACTGACCCCCGGCGTCTTCAACAGCGCCTACTTTGAGCACACCCTCCTGGCCGGGCTCATGGGCGTCGAACTCGTGGAGGGCCGGGACCTGATCTGCCGTGGAAACCGCGTTTACATGCGGACCACGGCTGGTGAGCAGCGCGTTGACGTCATCTACAAGCGCATCGACGACGACTTCCTGGACCCGCTGCAGTTCCGCTCCGATTCGATGCTCGGTTGCCCCGGCCTGGTGAACGCAGCGCGGGCAGGGGGAGTGACCATAGCCAACGCCGTCGGCAACGGCGTCGCCGACGACAAGCTCGTGTACAGTTACGTCCCTGACCTGATCCGTTACTACCTCCACGAAGAGCCCGTGATTGCCAACGTTGACACGTTCCGGCTCGAGGAAAAGGAAGCAAGGGAATACGTCCTGGACCGCTTGGACGAACTGGTGGTCAAACCCGTTGACGGTTCCGGAGGCAAGGGCCTGGTGATCGGTCCCGATGCGTCCAAGGAGGAACTTGATGCCCTGCGCAAGCGTGTGATCGAGGACCCCCGCGGGTGGATCGCCCAGCCGGTCCTGCAACTGTCCACGGTGCCGACGTTGTCCGGGGACAAGTTCGGGCCCCGCCACGTGGACCTGCGTCCGTTTGCCGTCAACGACGGCGACGACGTCTGGGTCCTGCCCGGGGGACTGACCCGGGTGGCCCTTAAGGAAGGATCGCTGATCGTCAATTCCAGCCAGGGCGGAGGCTCCAAGGACACCTGGGTCCTTGCCGACTCGCCGCAGTTGCCGGCGGAAATCATCCCCCGCCAGTCGGTGACTGTGCGCGAACAGGTATCCGTATGGCCGGTTGAAAGCAATTGGCGGGACCGCCAAACGGAACAACAGCAGTGATCCCGGCCATGTCCGACCATTCCCCAGAACTTCGATATGCACCATGCGAAGGAGGCACAGCCCCATGCTGAGCCGTATTGCCGAATCACTTTTCTGGATCGGCCGCTACGTCGAGCGGGCCGACGGGACCGCAAGGATCCTGGATGTCCACCTCGAGCGGCTTAACCACCTTCCCTTGGAGGAACAGCGCAGCGTTGCGCGGGACCTCCTGGCCGTCATGGGTGCCAAGCCGCAAAATGACGACTTCGGGCTTCCCGAGCTGCTGCACGCCCTCGCCTACGACAAGCAGAGCGCTTCTTCGATCGCCGGGTCGCTCGGTGCCGCCAGGGAGAATGCCAGGAGGGCCAGGGAAACTGTCTCCCAGTCCCTGTGGGAAAGCCTCAACACCACCTACTACGGGCTCAACCAGCACCGCAAGGACGTGGTGGGCACCTACCGCTTCTGCAACTGGGTACTTGAACGTACTGCCATGGTCCGGGGCCTGGCGGACACCACGGTGAGCCACGATGAAAGCTGGCTCTTCATGGTCCTCGGGCGGTCCTTGGAACGGGCGGACATGACCGCCCGCATGCTGTCGACGCGTGATGTCCAGTCCGCAGGGATGTCCTGGGTGAACATGCTGCGGTGCGCCGGAGCGTACGAGTCCTTCATCCGCACCCGACGGGCTGCCTTCGGAGACCAGCATGCTGCCGAGTTCCTGCTGCTGGACCGCCTCTTCCCGCGCTCCATCGTCTATGCGCTCCGCGATGCCGACGAGTGCCTCGCCAAGCTGGACCCCTCGGCGCAACGCGTGGGCTTCATCAATGACGCTCGCCGGATCGTCGGCCAGGCCCGTACCTTCCTGGAGTTCCACCGCACCGATGACCTCATGTCCGAACTTCCGGAGCACATGGAGCGTGTGCAAAAGGCAGTCACCCAGGCTTCGGACGCCATTTCCCGTAAGTACTTCAATCAGGCTGACGAACACGCCTGGGTGGGAGAAGTTTCATGACCCGGCTGAGCATCGTCCACAAGACGGCCTACAAGTACAACCGCCGCGTGACGCTGAGCTACAACGAGGCCCGGATGACGCCGCTGACGGACAGCCAGCAGGTGGTCCTGGAATCGTCCCTGAAGGTTTCTCCTGCCCACGCTTCGGTCAGCACCTACCGGGATTATTGGGGTACGCGTGTCACGGCCTTCGATATGCAGGTCCCGCACGAAAGCCTCGAAGTCCTTGCCACCGCTACCGTGGAAGTGCACCGGAGCGAACGCCTGCCCAGCGACGACCATATTGTTGGCTGGGACGAGATCCGTTCGGCAAAGATCCAGGACGAGTTCAGCGACTGGCTGCCCCAATCCAGGCTGACAGGACCGGGCACGGAAGTGCTGGGCATCATTCCCGGCGTCGTGGAGGGCCTCAATCCGCACGAGGCAGCCATGGCTGTGTTCGCGTGGATGGCGGGTGAGATGACCTATATGAAGGGCACCACCGGAGTCACCACCAATGCTGAACAGGCTTGGGAACAGCGCCAAGGCGTGTGCCAGGACCTCGCCCACCTGGCCATCGGTGCGTTGCGGAGTTGCGGCATACCCGCCCGCTACGTCTCCGGCTACATCCACCCCAGATCCTCGGCAGCCATCGGCGAGACCGTCGCCGGGCAGTCCCACGCCTGGCTGGAATGGTGGGACGGCGAATGGCGCAGCTGGGACCCCACCAACCACAAGCCGGCGGGCGACTACCATGTGACCGTCGCCAAGGGCCGCGACTACCGGGACGTCCCGCCGCTCAAAGGCATCCTCTCCGGAGGCGGCGGGTCCGCATTGTCCGTCTCGGTGGAGATCACGCGCCTGGCGTAAGTGGTATCACCAGGGGGAGGGCTTGTAGTCCTTGAGGAAGACGCCGTACTGGTCCTCTCCCTGCTCGCCCATGACGATGGGATCGTAGACGCGGGCTGCGCCGTCGACGAGGTCCAGGGGAGCGTGGAAGCCTTCCTCCATGAGCCTGACCTTGGTGTAATGCGGCCGTTCGTCCGTGATCCAGCCGGTATCGACGGCGGTCATCAGGATGCCGTCGGTGTCCAGCATTTCCTGGGCGCTGGTGCGGGTCATCATGTTCAAGGCAGCCTTGGCCATATTGGTATGCGGATGGCCCGGACCCTTGTAAGCACGGGAGAACTGGCCCTCCATGGCTGAAACGTTCACGATGTACTTCCGGCGGGCGGTGGAGCGCTTCATGGCGCCGCGCAGCCGGCTGACCAGGAGGAAGGGCGCCGTGACGTTGCACAACTGGACTTCGAGCATCTCCAGGGGGTCTACCTCGTCCACCACCTGGGTCCAGCTATTGATGGAGGCGAGGTCCGGAACCAGGCCTCCGGCGTCGATGGCCGTCCCCGACTCGATCCGCTGCAGGGAAGCCGAGCCGGTAGAAAGTGCCAAAGACGTAATGGCGTCGCCCGCCAGGACCGGGTGCTCAGTAACGCTGCTCGCCAAAGCAAGCGGATGCTTGTCATGCGCGTGCCCGAACGTGACGAGTTCCGGCCCGCCGTTCGCCGCCTCGAGTGCGGCAGGCAACGGCTCATCCTCGGCATCAACCAGGGGCTTGTAGGCATTGCCCGAACGGCGCACGGTCTGGGCGGCATTGTTGATGATGATGTCCAGGGGACCGGCCTCGTTCAGCGAGTCGGTCAGGGCCATGACCTGGGCCGGGTCCCGGAGGTCGATGCCCACGATCTTCAGCCGGTGCAGCCACTCGGCGCTGTCTTCCATGGCGGCAAAGCGACGGGCGGCGTCCTTGGGAAAACGCGTGGTGATGGTGGTGTGGGCTCCATCGCGGAGCAACCTCAGGGCGATGTACATGCCGATCTTCGCGCGCCCACCGGTGAGCAGTGCGCGGCGTCCCGTGAGGTCGGTCCTGGCGTCCCGCTTGCTGTGGCTGAAGGCAGCGCAATCAGGGCAGAGCTGGTGGTAGAAGGCGTCAACCTGCGTGTAGTGCTGCTTGCAGATGTAGCAGGGACGCGAACGGATGAGGTGGCCCGCGATCTCGCCCGTAGCGGAGGGGGCCAGCTTGTTGCCCCGGGTCTCGTCGTCGATCCGGTCCGGCGCTGCCGTGGCCGTCAGGGCAATCACTGCCTTGTCGGCTTCGGCGATCTGGTCCCTCTTGGTGACACGGCGGTGGCGCTTGACTGCCTTGAACATCTTGCCGGTGGCACGACGCACGGCTACGTAATCAGGGTGTTCCTCGTCATAGGCGTGGATGGTGCTTAAAACCTTGAGGCAGGCCTGGATCTCCTCAGGCGTCAGATCGGTGGAGCTCATTGACCTGATTTTACAGCCTTGGGACCCTTGGGCCTGCCTCCGGTTCCGTCATGCCGGTGCGGGTGACTAGCTGGATGCGCCTTGTGATGCGGGGTCGATCACGCGGGCTTGAACGCTTGCCACGACCTTCTCCGCCGAATCGCGGATGACGGGATCGTCCTGGGTGGCGGCCTTGAGCGCTTCCGGAAGGCTCCGGCGGTACTCGGAGGACAATGCCAGTTCCGCTTCGTCAGGTTCGGGAACAATTTGCCCCTTGGCCAGCACGGTAATGCCGGACTCCGTGACTTTGTAGCCGCGGGCCCGGTCAAGTGCCGGGTCGAGGCCGATGGCTGCGCCGGCAGGCACCTTGACGTTCTTGTCCAGGATGGCCCGCTTGATGACGGCTCCTTCACCGACCCGGACCTTGTCCATCAGCACCGAATCCTGGATGCGGCTGCCGGCCTCGACGAAGACGTCGTTGGACAACACGGACCCCTCCACGATGCCGCCGGAGATCACGACGCCGCTGGCCACGATTGAATCGAGGGCGGTCCCGACGGTGCTGTTTCCGCCGCGAACAAACTTGGCCGGCGGGGAAATGCTCTGCCGCGTGTAGATCGGCCACTCGGAGTTGTACAGATTGAAGATGGGGACGGGGGAGATGAGGTCCATATGGGCGTCGTAGAACGAGTCGATGGTGCCCACGTCGCGCCAATAGGTACGGTCACGGTCGGTGGCTCCGGGGATGTCATTGAGCGTGAAGTCGTAGACTCCGGCTTGGCCCTTGTCCACGAAGTAGGGAATGATGTCCCCGCCCATGTCGTGCTTGGTGTCCAGGCGCTCCGCATCCACGTGGAGCGCCTCCACCAGTGCATCGGCGTCGAAGACGTAGTTGCCCATCGACGCCAGGAACTGGGTTGGATCAGCGGCCAGGCCGGGAGTGCTGGCGGGCTTCTCCACGAAGGCGGCGATCTTTTGGGGATCGTCCTGGTCGACTTCGATCACGCCGAACTGGTTGGCCATGTTCAGTGGCTGGCGGACGGCAGCCACCGTGGCCTTCGCACCGCTCGCGATGTGCTGTTCCACCATCTGCGAGAAGTCCATGCGGTACACGTGATCGGCGCCGACCACCACCACGATGTCCGGCGCATCGTCATGGATGAGGTTCAGGGATTGGTAAATGGCGTTGGCACTGCCCAGGAACCAGCTCTTGCCGACGCGTTGCTGAGCCGGCACCGAGGCGACGTAGCGGCCCAACTGCGTGGACATGCGCCAGGTCTCCGAAATATGGCGGTCCAGGCTGTGCGATTTGTACTGGGTTAACACAACGATTTTCAAATATCCGGAATTGACCAGATTGGATAATGCAAAGTCAATCAGCCGGTACCCCCCGGCAAACGGCACGGCTGGCTTGGCCCGATCCGCCGTCAACGGCATCAGGCGGTTGCCTTCGCCGCCCGCCAGCACGATAGCCAATACTTTCTTCAACGCCATGGTCACAGCTCCCCGTACGACTTCGTAGCCCCCAAAAGTCCGATTTTCCGGACCCTTTCACACTAGAACACATACGCCGGAACGACTACGTTGGTTAGCGTGCGTATAGACATTGTGACTAAAGAATTCCCTCCGGAAATTTATGGTGGTGCCGGAGTCCACGTAGCCGAACTGAGCCGGGTGCTTGCAAAGCACGTTGATCTCCACGTCCGCGCCTTTGGTGCGCCGCGTGATGCCGATTACCACGGGGCTACCGTCGACTCCTACTCAACCCCGGAGGATCTGGGCGATGCGAACCCCGCTGTCCAGACTCTCGGCGTGGACCTGCGGATAGTGCCGGACATCGCTGGAGCGGACCTGGTCCATTCGCACACGTGGTACGCCAACATGGCCGGCCACCTGGCTTCGCTGTTGCACGGAATCCCGCATGTGCTGAGCGCGCACAGCCTTGAGCCGCTGCGCCCTTGGAAGGCCGAGCAGCTCGGTGGCGGCTACGCCCTGTCCTCCTGGGTGGAAAAGACCGCCTACGAGGCAGCAGCGGCGATCATCGCCGTGTCCGAAGGCATGCGTCAGGACATCCTGCGCAGCTACCCCAACGTGGATCCCGGCAAGGTGCGGGTTGTCCACAACGGAATCGACGTCTCCCTGTGGGAGCGGGACGAAAAAGAGGACGCAGTCCGGGCGTTGGGGATCGATCCCGGCAAGCCAAGCGTCGTTTTCGTGGGCCGCAACACGCGCCAGAAGGGCGTGCCCTACCTCCTGCGTGCAGCGTCCAGCCTGCCCGAGGATGTCCAGCTGGTCCTCTGCCTGGGTGCTGCGGACACTCCTGAACTGGCCGCCGAAACAGCACAACTGATCGAGGAACTCCAGTCCAAGCGCGACGGCGTCATCCTGATCGAGCGAATGCTGCCCCGCCATGAGCTGATCCAGGTCCTGAGCCACGCCACTGCCTTCGCCTGTCCGTCCATCTACGAGCCGTTGGGAATCGTCAACCTGGAAGCCATGGCGTGCGGGGCGGCAGTGGTTGCCAGTGCCACCGGTGGCATTCCCGAGGTTGTCCAGCACGGGGAGACCGGCCTCCTGGTCGAGCTCGAGCAGGTCACCGACGGCACGGGAACGCCGCTCGATCCGGAGAAGTTCGTAGCGGACTTCGCCGCCGCGCTCAACCAGGTTGTCTCCGACCCTGCCCGGGCCCGGGAAATGGGCGCTGCCGGACGGCGCCGGGCGGAGGAGCACTTCTCCTGGGAATCGATCACCGAAACCACCCTTGAGGTCTACCGCTCGGTCCTTTCCTAAGCTCCGGAGTCCACGGAACAAACGCACGACGGCGCCGCCCCCAAAAATCGGGAACGGCGCCGTCGAGCGCTTAAGGCGTTTGTAACGGACGCCTAGCGGGACTTGCCTGCCTTGATCGCAAGCAGCGTCTTCTCGTCCGCCGGGGCACTGCCGCTGGCGCGCTGCTGGCGGAAGTAGGTCCGCGCTTCATCCTGGCGAGTCGCTTCGGCTCCGGTGGCAATGGCTGCCCGAAGGTGCTCCGGGCCGTAGCCGAAGGCGTCCACGAGGTCCAGTGCGTGCGGCCGGATCTTGACCAACAGCCGGTTGATGTAAGTGCCAACCGTGCGCCCCCGCTGCATCGAGAGCCGCCCGTTCATGAGGTACCAGGAGAGGTGCTTCTCGATCAGGGACAACCCGAACAAGTCGCGAAGCCGGGTCAGCACTTCCTTGGTTCCCGCATCATCGACTTTGGCCAATGCCTCCGTGAAGGCTTCCCATTGCAGGAGCTCTGCGTGGGCCTGGGCGGCTTCAATCAGCTCATTCTGGTGCTGGTTGAACAGTGCCGCCGCCTGGTGCTGCGGGAGCTTGCCGGCGCCCTTGAGGGCAGCGCCGACTTCGGCCACCATGGACTGGACCCGGTCCGTCAGCAGGGTGCGCTGCCCTTCTTCATCGCGCAGTGCCAAGGCCGACTTCTGGACCGAACCCGAATCCGCCACGAACTGCGCGACCTGCCGCAGGCCTGTCCGGTGCAAGGCCACGCCCGCAGCTTGGTCCACGACGTACCGGGCCAGGACGCCAAAGTTGGCGCCACGGAACTCCTTGGCGTAATCGGCCAGGAGGCGCTTGGCCACCAGTTGCAGCAAGACGGTGTTGTCGCCCTCAAAGGTGACGTAGACATCCAGGTCTGCCCGCAAGGAAGCGAAACGGTTTTCGATCAGGAAGCCGGCTCCGCCACAGGCCTCACGGCATTCCTGGAGTGTGTCCAGGGCGTGCCAGGTGCTCAACGGCTTCAGGGCCGCGGCCAGGGTTTCCAGGTCCTGCCGGTCGGCGTCGGTGTCGTATGCTCCGGAAAAAACGTCGTCGAACTTCTGCAACAGTTGTTCGTGCGCGAAACTTGCCGCATAGGTGGTGGCCAGGCGGGTGAACAACCGGCGCTGGTGACGCTGATAGTCCAGCAGCACCTCTTCCTCGGTGGGTGATGTCGCGTTGAACTGGCGACGTTCGGCGGCGTAGTGGATGGCCGATTGCAGGGCCACCTTGCTGGCCGCAACGGCAGCACCGTCCAGTGATACGCGTCCCTGGACGAGGGTGCCGAGCATCGTAAAGAACCGGCGGCCGGGGCTCTCGATGGTGGAGGAGTAGGTTCCATCGACGGCGACATCACCGTAACGGTTCAGCAGGTTGGTGCGGGGGATCCGGACGTTGGTGAAGTGGAGGCGTCCGTTGTCGATGCCGTTCAACCCGCCCTTGATGCCGTCGTCCTCGCCGCCAATGCCCGGAAGGAAGTCACCCGTTGCCGGATCGCGCAAGTCCACGTAGAAGGCGTGCACGCCGTGGTTGACCTTCCGGGTGATGAGCTGGGCGAAGACGACGGCGGCCAGGCCGTCGTTGGCGGCGTTGCCGATGTAGTCCTTCCACGCGGCCCGGAAGGGCGTGTCGATAACGAATTCCTGGGTCTCTTCGTCATAAGTGGCCGTTGTGGCAATGCTGGCGACGTCGGACCCATGCCCGGTTTCGGTCATGGCGAAGCATCCGGGAATTTCGAGGCTCATGATTCCGGGGAGCCACTTGTCATGGTGCTCCCTGGTTCCGAGGTGCATCACGGCGGAACCGAACAGGCCCCACTGCACGCCCGCCTTGATTTGGAGCGAGGGGTCGGCTGTGACGAGTTCCTCGAAGCCGGCGATGTTGCCCCCGTGATCATCCGACCCACCCAGGCGGGAAGGGAACGCACGATGTACGGCGTTGTTGTCCACGAGGTACTTCAATTGCCCAAAGACACGGCTTCGATGCTCCGTATGCGTCAGTCCCTCGACCTTCTGCACCACTTCACGGCCGGCCAGGTCCCGTGCATGCCGGCGGATGTCCGCCCATCGTCCAAGAAGCTGCTCTCCCAGGGCTGCAACGTCTACCCGGGGTTCGACGGCGACCTTGGCGCCATCCGCCGCCGCGGTTGTACTACCGGGCGATGCAGGTGATGATGCGCGGTCCACTACTTCTGTCATGGTTCTTCCTTCTGTGAGTCCGGGACAACTAATGCGTCATTGCTGGTGTCAGGTGGTGGCGAGCATCGGAGCGATGCCCAGGCAAAGCCAGTCGGTGATGTTGGCGGCCATGGTGGCCTGGTTGGGCTTCGTGTCGCTGGCCGGGCTTCCCAGCCACATTTCGCCGGCGTTCCGGACCAGGCCAATAGCCGCGGTGGGCCAGTACTCGATCAGCGCTCCCTTGTCCTCGCCCAAGTACTGGCGCATCGGAGTCGCGATCATCTCAGTGACTTGCTCGAAGAAGTTGCCCAAAGCCCCGGACGCTGCGATCGCATCCTGGGCCGACGCTTCCCCTGGAGTCAGCCGGGTAATGAAGGCATAGACGTTGGGGCTTGATTCAGCCATCTGCAGGTAGGCGGAAACCATGGCAAAGAGACCCTCGCGCGGGGTCTGGGCAGACTGGGCAGCTTCCTTCATGCGCCGCTGCATCTGGCCGAGGACCACCTCGCCCATGGCCTGCTGCAACCCCGCTTTGTCCCCGAAATACCGGTAGAACACGGATTTCGACGTTCCGGCAGCTCCGGCGATGTCCTCCATGGAGGCATCGCTGCCCAAGGCATGGACGGCCTTGCGGGCGGCTTTGATGAGGTCCCGCCGACGCTCTTCTCGGTGCGTGTGCCAGCGGGCAGCCCTGCCGTCGATGGCGCCGGCAGGATCTTCCGACGGGCCGACACGGGAATCTGCTGGGGAGATGTTCACGATACCCAGCGTATCAGGTACGCTGGGTATCAGTAACTAGCCCCTTTGCCGAAGGAGACAACCATGGCTGCAACCGACCGCCTTGCCGATGCCGCACGTGATGTACAGACGGTCCGGCCCGCCGTGATCGTGGGCGGAAACCGGATACCCTTCGCCCGCAGCGGCGGGGCCTACGTGAAGTCCTCCAACCAGGACATGCTCACCTCCGCACTGGATGGCCTGATTGCACGGTTCGGCCTTCAGGAGGAGCGGATCGGCGAAGTTGCCGCAGGAGCCGTACTCAAGCACTCGCGGGACTTCAACCTCACCCGCGAGGCGGTGCTTGGCTCCGCCCTGTCGCCGGAAACACCGGCCTATGATCTGCAACAGGCCTGCGCCACCGGCCTCGAAACGGTCCTCGGCCTGGCCAACAAGATCAAGCTGGGACAGCTGGACTCGGCGATCGCCGGGGGCGTCGATTCCGCGTCTGACGCACCGATCGCCGTCAGCGAAGGACTCCGGGAAATCCTCCTGGACCTCAGCCGCGCCAAGACCCCAATCCAGAGACTGCGCCTCCTCGGAAAGATCCGCCCCAAGGACCTCGCGCCCGACGCTCCTTCCACGGGGGAGCCGCGGACGGGCCTTTCCATGGGGGAGCACCAGGCCCTGACCACCGCCCAGTGGAAGATCTCCCGTGAAGCGCAGGACGAACTGGCCTTCAACAGCCACCGCAACCTGGCAGCGGCCTACGAACGCGGCTTCTTCGACGACCTCATCACCCCGTACCGGGGACTCAGCCGCGATTCCAACCTGCGTCCTGACACCAGCCTCGACAAGCTCGCCTCCCTGAAGCCCGTCTTTGGGAAGAACCTCGGCTCCGAAGCCACCATGACCGCCGGCAACTCCACGCCGCTGACCGACGGTGCCTCCACCGTGCTGCTGGCCAGCGAAGAATGGGCAGACAACCATGGGCTACCCAAGCTCGCCACAGTGCTTGACGGCGAGGCTGCCGCCGTCGACTTCGTGCACGGCAAGGACGGCCTGCTCATGGCCCCGGTGTTCGCCGTCCCGCGGCTCCTGGCCCGCCATGGCCTGACCTTCGAAGACATCGACTTCTTCGAAATTCACGAGGCCTTCGCCGGCACGGTCCTCAGCACACTCGCAGCTTGGGAGGATGAGGAGTTCTGCAGGACGCGCCTCGGCCTCGAGGGCGCGCTTGGCAAGGTGGACCGGGCGAAACTCAACGTCAACGGTTCATCATTGGCCGCAGGTCACCCGTTCGCCGCGACGGGCGGCCGGATTGTGGCCTCCCTGGCCAAGCAGCTGCACGGGACCGGCAAGGTTGACGGCAGGCCAGCCCGCGGACTGATTTCCGTCTGCGCGGCCGGCGGCCAGGGTGTCGTCGCCATTTTGGAAGCAGCGTAGGGGGAACCGTGACGGACAAATACACTCAGCTCGTCAACAGCGGCATCGGCCGGGATGTTGCCAAGCGGCTCGGCCTGCCCCAGCCGGCCATCCTGCGCCGGTACCACCCTGGAGATCCGCTCATCACCGGCCCCGTGCTGGTCAACGGCGACAGTGTAGGCGCCGACGACCTCGCCACCACGCTCCTGGGATGGGGGCTGGATGTGCGGCGGAACGCGCTTCCCAAGGAAAAGCTGGGAGCCATCATCGTCGTCCTTGATGCAGTGCAACACCCCGAGGACCTGGGCAAGCCGGTGCTGAGCGTCGGAACGTCCTTGCGGGACCTGGCTCCGAACGGCCGCGTCATCACTGTCTCCCGGACTCCGCGGACGGCGCCCACGCCGGCCTCTTCCGCCGCCCGTCAGGGAATCGATGGCTTCCTCCGTTCCTTGGCAAAGGAACTACGGAACGGCGCCACGGGCAACGGCATCCTGCTGGGCGAAGAGCTGGCTACCACCAGCCCGTCAGCGTTGGGCGCCGTACGGTTCTTTCTCTCCGGACGTTCCGCCTACGTCGATGGGCAGTTCCTCACGATTTCTTCGCCGACCGGAAAGCTGCCAAGCAGCATGGATAAGCCGCTGGCGGGCAAGGTCGCGGTGGTTACAGGCGCGGCACGGGGGATCGGGGCGGCCATCGCTGCAACGCTGCACCGTGACGGCGCCACGGTAGTCGCTGTGGACATCCCCGCCGCGGGCGACCACTTGGCGGCAGTGGCCAACGGGATCCACGGCACGGCCCTGCAGCTGGACATCAGCCGAAGCGATGCCGGCCAACGCATGATCGAGCACGCCGTCGAACGCCACGGGAAGCTGGACATCGTGGTGCACAACGCGGGCATCACCCGCGACCGGCTGCTGGCGAACATGGACCCGGGGCGTTGGCAATCGGTCATCAACGTCAACATCGCCGCACAGTTGAAGATCAACGAGGCACTGCTGGCCTCCGACCACTTCAAGGACTCACCCCGCATCATCTCCGTTTCTTCGACCAGCGGCATCGCCGGCAACAGGGGCCAGACCAACTACGGCGCCTCCAAGGGCGGCGTCATCGGTATGGTCAGGGCCACAGCGCCCTTGATGGAACCTTTCGGCGGAACCATCAATGCCGTGGCTCCCGGATTCATCGAAACCGAGATGACTGCACGGATGCCGATGGCAGTACGCGAAGCTGCCCGCCGGCTGAACTCCCTGAAGCAGGGCGGCAAACCGCAGGATGTTGCCGAAGCCATAGCATTCCTCGCCAGCGATTCAGCCGGCGGTATCTCCGGGGAAGTACTCCGCGTCTGCGGGCAGCAGCTGGTGGGCGCATGACCCAGACGCAGCCCATCATCCTTGGCGATCTTCCCTCGCTGTCCAAGTTGTACGTCAACGCCGCTGCGACAGCAGCCCGCCGGCGCGTCCTGGGATCAATGCCCGAAGGGAAACTCCCTGAAGTCAGCCACGAAGTGCGGGCAGTCGTGCCCGACGTCGCGAACCTCACGGCGTACCAGCACCTGTTAGGGGAGACGGCCAGTGACGTCCTCCCAGCCGGGTTTGTCCATGCTTTGGCGTTCCCGGTGGCCATGAGCGTGATGAACCGGGAAGATTTTCCCCTTCCGCTGCTGGGCATGATCCATGTGCGGAACCGGATCGAGCAGTTGAGCCCCATCCACTTCCAGGACGCACTGGACATCCGCGCCTGGACGGAAAACCTGTCCGGTCACCGGGTGGGAACGCAGGTGGACGTCGTTGCCGAGGTCCGCTCCAGCGGGTCGGGCTCCTTGCTGTGGCGGGGCGTTTCCACCTACCTGTCCAAGGGAGTCTTCCTGCCGGGAATCGACAAGCCGGGCAGTCCCAACGGCGCCGCCAAGCCGGATTTCTCTCCGCCGTTCCCCACCGCGCTGTGGCAGCTCGGCGTGGACACCGGCCGTAATTACGCAGCCGTTTCCGGCGACTTCAACCCGATTCATCTCAGCGCACTGTCAGCCAAAGCCCTGGGCCTTCGCGGTTCGATTGCCCATGGCATGTACCTGGCATCGCGTGCGTTGGCAGACGTCGGTTCCGTGAAAGCAGAGGCGTTTGTTTGGGAGGTGGCCTTCGAGGCACCCGTCTTCCTGCCCGGCCGCGTGGCGTTGGACATCTCCACTGTGCAGACCGAATCAGGGGCGTGGCAGCGTTCGGACTATGTGGCGTGGAATCCGCGCAGTGGCCGCCGGCACTTTACCGGTTCCGTGGCTGCCCTCAACTGACGCAAGAACATACGACGGCGGCAATCACCACGGGTGCTTGCCGCCGTCACCGGCCACCATGGCTGCCGCAAGGGATCAGGAACAAAGAAGGCCCGGAATCCGTGGATTCCGGGCCTTGCCTTGGTGCGCGGAGGGGGACTTGAACCCCCACCCCCTTTCGAGGACTAGCACCTCAAGC
>NZ_JAPDNV010000025.1:0-51935 GCF_026013155.1 Paenarthrobacter sp. PAE-2
GCCCCGCCAACAGACGGGGCTTTCAGCGTTTAACCACCCAGACGGGCTACCCCGCGAAGAACTCCGACAACTCCGTGATCAGCTTGTCCGGAGCCCTGTTCGGACCGTCATGGCCGAACCCCGGGAGGATGGTGTAGCTGGAGCCGGACAGGACGTCGTGGATCTGGCCACAGGCCACCCCGAAGTACGCCGGGCTCTTCTCGCCCACCACAATGAGTGTCTCCAGCGGCAACTCCAGGAACGGCTCCGCCGGCATGTCCGCCGCGATCACTGCTTTGATCTCGCGCACGCCACAGGTCATCAACTCCCGCATCTGCTTACCCAGTGGAGTGCCGGCCGTCAGCTTGGTGGCCAGTGTCAGCATGGACAACGGCATGCGCGAGAAAGCGCCGCCGGTCTCAACCCCCTTGATCAATACGGCAAGGCCGCGGTCATAGTCGCCGGCCGCCGTCGCGCGTTCATACTCCGGGGTCCAGTCCGCCTTGACACTGTGGTTGACGGAAACTGCGGGGTCGTAGACGGCCAAGCGCTCCACGGGTAGGGTCCGAGCGGCGTGCAACGCCACTGCGCCGCCGAACGAGTGGCCGAACACATCGGTGCTGGAGGTGTGCTTCATGACGGCATCCAGGTCCCGGATGTCGGCCTCGAGTGTGTAATCCTCCGGCTGCGGAGACGAGTCGCCGCGCCCCCGGCGGTTGAACGTATGAACGGGACGGCCGAGGGATTCGCTCAGCTTCTGCGCGAACCGGGTGTAGTCCGAAGCCGTCACCATGGAGGCGGGCACGACGACGACGCCGGACCCCTTCGCCGCCAGGTCACCGCCCGTGGTGAAGAGTTCGAGGTGTCCGCCGTCAGGTGTGGTGATAATCTCGCGCGTCATGAACCGAGCCTAGCTGAGGCACCTGAACACGAACACTGTGTCCACCGACCGCTGAAACCTACTTCTTGAAGTACTCGGAGATATCGCTGACCAGTTCCTTGACGGCCGCGGGGACCGAACCATGGAAGCCTTTTGGCGAGACCTCAAGCGTGCTGCCCGGGACCGCCCTGTTGAGCCGGGACGCAGCCACCTTGTAGAACTGCGGACTCTTTTTACCCACCATGAAATGCGTCGTGGGCGGGAGTACGGAGAAGTCCCGGGGCGTGGCGTCGGCTTCGAAGGCAGCCTTGAGTTCTCCTACGCCCGAAGGCAGGAGATCGCGGAACAGTCTGTTGACCTTGGTCCTGGAGACCACTGCCATGAGTCCTGCGAGGATGGGCTCGGGCACGCGGGAGAGCGCGGTCCCGGGATTCATTCCCCGCTTCATTCGGGCCATGGCGCGGCTGACGTCGCCTTTATTCACGGCATCGGCAAAGCCGTCCAGCCAGTCCGTGTCCATGCTGCCGTCGATGTTCACGGCGGCGTCATAGACGGCGAGCTTGGCCGGCTCATTGCGTGTACCGGCAAAGGCTTGTGCAGCGTTGAGGGCGACCGCCCCGCCAAGGCTGTGGCCAAGGATGTTCCGGGCGTCGGTGGCGTCCATGATGGTCCGGACGTCGGCGATCTCCGTGGCCATGGAGTAATTGTGCGGCTGGTCTGTGGATTTGCCCCGGCCGCGGCGGTCATAGACGTCCACGGCCCAGCCCTCGCCCAGTCCCTTCGCCAAGGCCACAGAGAACGGGCGGTAAATCAAAGCTGTCAGGAATGCCCCGCCGATCAGGATCACGCGTCGTTCCCCGGGCGCGTCCGCCGTCCCGTAGCTGTACAAGGCGAGTTTGCCGCCGTCGTGCGTTCTGACTTCCTGTTCCCTCACCCGGATTATCCTAGGCGCCTACGGACGCGGGGACGTGACCTCCGGAGAGGAACCGTGCCACCCGGGAGGCCAGCCGCCGGCCCGGACGCAGCGGACCTTCGTGGAATTGCAGGGGGACGATCGCGAAGTCGATAGCGGAAACGGCGTTGGCGAGGGTTCTCCCGGTTTCGGCGAAGTACGAGGGACTCCACCCTCCACTCAACATCAGTGTCGGTGTGTGCAGTGACCGGAAATCGTTGAGTGAAACGTCCGCTGCCAGGACCGCGCGCATCTCGGTCACCGCGGTGGGCAGAAGCGACCGCATCTCGAACCCCAGCCGGGTCTGGGCGGAGATGATACTGAGTGTTCGCAATGCGCTCATGGGCAGGTAGGAAATGGGTCCTGCGGTGCCCAGGCCCTGGACCAGATGGGCCCAGGCTTGGTCCAGCTGCCCCGCCGTGACGGCTTCTTCCAGTTCCGGGCGCCACCGGCCGTGGAGGTTGCCGGACAGGGACACCGCGGCGTCGTAGGTCACCAGGCGGTTCATCTTCGACTTCAGCACCGCGTTCAGGGCAACGAAGCCGCCATAACTGTGAGCCACCACGTCAGTGGAACCGCTCTTGTCCATCACTGCGGCGAGATCGGCAACCTCAGTCTCCACTGAGTAGTCCGGCGGCTGCGGTGCGGACCTCCCTCGGCCGCGTCGGTTGTAGCAATGAACGGGGCGGTTCAGCATGCGGCTCAGGTTCCGCGCGAACGGCCAGTACAGGGAGTCGGTCACCAGGGTGCCATGGATCATGACGACGCCGGACGGTTCAGCGGGTGCCTGCGACCCCGGAATGGCGGCATTCGACAGGGGTCGGAAGGTGTGCACCTCAAGCTGCCCACCGCCGTCGTTCGTTTCAACAGTCCACGTCTCCACAGCCCGAGTCTATGTCCGGAAGTAGTGGCCCGTAATCAGCGGTAAACTTAAGGACTGTGACTTCCGCAAACACCCCCGCCCTGAACACCTCCGCAGAGCCTGCCGATGCCAGCGAACAGATGCGCATCCGTATGGAGAAGCGCGCCAAGCTGATTGAGCGTGGTTCGGAGGCCTATCCCGTGGGCGTTGAGCGGACTCATTCCCTTGCCGAAATTCGTGAAAAGTACGCCCACCTCGAGGCGGACGACACCACCGGCGACGTCGTCGGTGTGACCGGACGCGTCGTGTTCATCCGCAACACCGGCAAGCTGTGCTTCGCCACCCTCCAGGAAGGCGGCGTGGACGGCAAGGCCGTACGCCTGCAGGCGATGCTGAGCCTGGCGAACGTCGGCGAGGAAGCTCTGGCCGAATGGAAGGCCCTGGTTGACCTGGGCGACCACGTGTTCATCAAGGGCGAAGTGATCTCTTCCCGCCGTGGCGAACTGTCCGTCATGGCCGAGTCCTGGTCCATGGCGTCCAAGGCCCTCCGGCCCCTCCCGGTGCTCCACGCGGAACTCAACGAGGAGACCCGGGTCCGTCAGCGCTACGTGGACCTGATGGTCCGCGACGAAGCCCGTGAAATGGTCTACACGCGCGCTGCAATTACCCGCTCCATCCGGGACACCCTGGACCGCCGCGGTTATGTGGAAGTCGAAACCCCCATGCTGCAATTGGTGCATGGCGGCGCAACGGCCCGCCCCTTCGAAACCCACATGAATGCCTTTGACCAGAAGATGACGCTGCGCATTGCCACCGAGCTCTTCCTGAAGCGCGCTGTGGTGGGCGGCATTGACCGCGTTTATGACATGGGCAGGGTTTTCCGCAACGAAGGCGTGGATTCGACGCACAGCCCGGAATTCACCACCCTGGAATGCTACGAAGCCTGGGCGGACCAATTCGTCATGGCCGAGCGCATGAAGGAAATCATCCTGAATGTGGCTGACGTCGTGGGGACGCGCACCATTCAGACGGAAGCCGGCGAGATCAACCTCGACGGCGAATGGTCCTGGCTTGCGGTGTACCCGGGGCTTTCCGAAGCAGTGGGGGTCGAAATTACCCCGGACACCACGGTGGAGGAATTGCGGGACATTGCAGCCCAGCATGAGGTCAAGGTGGATCCCAAGTGGGATGCCGAGAAGCTCGCGGTGGAATTGTTCGGGGAAATCGTCGAGCCAACCCTGTTGAACCCGACGTTCGTTTATGATTACCCGCCGTCGGCGCAGCCCCTTGCCCGTCCGCACCGTGAGGACGGCCGGTTGATCGAAGCCTGGGACCTCATTATCGGCGGCATGGAGCGTGGCACGGCGTTCTCCGAGCTGATTGACCCGGTCATCCAGCGCGAGCGTCTCGTGGAGCAGTCAAGGCGCTCAGCGGCCGGTGACGACGAAGCCATGCACCTGGATGAGGACTTCCTCCGCGCCCTGGAATACGGCGCTCCACCGATGGGCGGCATTGGCCTGGGCATTGACCGCCTTGTGATGATGTTTACCGGCGTGGGCATTCGGGAGACCATCCTGTTCCCGTTGCTGAAGCCTGAGGGGCACTGATCATGGAGTACATTGCCGTCCTGGCGCCCTCCGTTGTTGTTGGTTTGATCTTCTGGTTTGCCATGAAGTCCATATTCAATGCCGACAAATCCGAGCGCGAGGCTGAAGCCCGGGCGCAGGCGGAAGCAAATCTGCGCAATTCGGGTCCTGATGCCGAGGGCCCTGCCGCTAAATAGCCTGTGAATTGGCTGGCATTGGGGTTTTATCCACATATGCCTTTGACGCGCATGGTTGCTGTGAACGATAATCAGAAATACAACATGGGGATTTCTGATTATCAACCCTCCAAAAGAGAGGCTACTCATGGCACAAAAAGTAAAAATCATCCTTGTCGATGACTTGGATGAAGGGGCAGCTGACGAAACTGTCCGTTTTGGCCTGGACGGCGTGAGCTACGAGATGGATTTGTCTTCGGCCAACGCTGCTTCCCTGCGTCAAGCCTTGGAGCCTTACGTCGCCAAAGCCCGGAAGACCTCTTCCGGACGCGCAACGAGGGGCCGCACTGCAGCCACCCGTAACCAGGATTCCGCGCAGATCCGCCAGTGGGCCCGTGACAACGGTTACACGGTAAACAGTCGCGGACGCATTCAAGCTGAAATTCAGGAAGCGTACCAGAAGGCGAATTCCTGAGTCGCCGCCTCAAAGCCCCGGCCAAGTGCCGGGGCTTTGGTTTTAACGCGGACGTTCAAGAACCCGCTTCCCGGGCGGGAGCAGGGGTCCATGTTTCCCCTGTGGCGAACACGCTCCAAAAGTCCTGCTTCGGCACGTAGCATCAAAGTACGTCGTAGCTAGGAGTGTGGCGAAATGTTTGAGAGATTTACGGACCGTGCCCGTCGCGTGGTCGTCCTTGCCCAAGAAGAGGCACGGATGCTCAATCACAACTACATCGGTACTGAACACATCCTCTTGGGTTTGATCCATGAGGGTGAAGGTGTTGCCGCCAAGGCGCTTGAGTCCTTGAGCATTTCGCTCGACGGCGTCCGGGAACAGGTGCAGGAGATCATCGGCCAGGGCCAGCAGGCTCCGTCCGGTCACATCCCCTTTACCCCGCGTGCAAAGAAGGTGCTGGAGCTTTCGCTTCGCGAGGCCCTTCAGCTCGGACACAACTACATCGGCACGGAGCACATCCTCCTCGGCCTCATCCGTGAGGGCGAAGGCGTGGCAGCCCAGGTGCTGGTGAAGCTCGGCGCGGACCTCAACCGTGTGCGCCAGCAGGTTATCCAGCTGCTCTCCGGCTATCAGGGCAAGGAAACCGCGGGTTCGGGATCCGGCCAGGGCCAGCAGGAAGGCACCCCTGCCGGTTCCGTGGTCCTGGACCAGTTCGGCCGCAACCTGACGCAGGCTGCACGCGAAAACAAGCTCGATCCCGTGATCGGCCGCGAGCAGGAGATGGAACGCGTCATGCAGGTCCTCTCCCGCCGCACCAAGAACAACCCGGTCCTGATCGGTGAGCCCGGCGTCGGCAAGACCGCCGTCGTCGAGGGCCTTGCCCAGGCGATCGTCCGCGGGGACGTTCCGGAGACCATCAAGGACAAGCAGCTCTACACGCTGGACCTTGGCTCCCTGGTTGCAGGTTCCCGCTACCGTGGTGACTTCGAAGAGCGCCTGAAGAAGGTCCTCAAGGAAATCCGCACCCGTGGGGACATCATCCTGTTCATCGATGAGATCCACACCTTGGTTGGTGCGGGTGCTGCAGAGGGCGCCATTGACGCTGCGTCCATCCTCAAGCCGATGCTGGCCCGTGGCGAACTCCAGACCATTGGTGCCACCACGCTTGACGAATACCGCAAGCACATCGAGAAGGATGCTGCGCTGGAGCGCCGCTTCCAGCCCATCCAGGTCAAGGAACCTTCGGTTGCGCACGCGATCGAGATCCTGAAGGGCCTGCGGGACCGTTACGAGGCACACCACCGCGTGACGATTACCGACGGCGCCCTCGCCTCCGCAGCGCAGCTGGCCGAACGCTACATCTCGGACCGCTTCCTGCCGGACAAAGCGATTGACCTCATCGACGAAGCGGGCGCCCGCCTGCGCATCCGTCGCATGACCGCTCCGCCGGAGCTCAAGGCCATGGACGAGCGCATCGCCGACGTGAAGCTGGAGAAGGAATCGGCCATTGACGCCCAGGACTTCGAAGGCGCCGCTTCGCTGCGCGACAAGGAGCAGAAGCTCATTGCCGAGCGCGCAGAGAAGGAGCGCAACTGGAAGTCCGGCGGCATGGACGACATCTCCGAGGTTGACGAGGACCTGATCGCAGAAGTCCTCGCGAACTCCACGGGCATCCCGGTCTTCAAGCTCACCGAGGAAGAGTCCTCGCGCCTGCTGAAGATGGAAGACGAGCTGCACAAGCGGGTCGTCGGCCAGGACGAGGCCATCAAGGCCCTGTCGCAGGCTATCCGCCGTACCCGTGCAGGCCTGAAGGACCCCAAGCGTCCGGGTGGTTCGTTCATCTTCGCCGGCCCCACCGGCGTCGGAAAGACCGAACTCGCCAAGGCACTTGCGGAGTTCCTGTTCGGTGAAGAGGACGCCCTCATCACGCTGGACATGTCCGAGTACTCCGAGAAGCACACGGTTTCGCGCCTCTTCGGTGCCCCTCCGGGCTACGTCGGGTACGAAGAAGGCGGCCAGCTGACCGAGAAGGTCCGCCGTCGTCCGTTCTCCGTGGTGCTGTTCGACGAGGTTGAGAAGGCGCACGCCGATCTCTTCAACTCGCTCCTGCAGATCCTCGAAGACGGCCGCCTGACCGACTCCCAAGGCCGCGTGGTGGACTTCAAGAACACCGTGATCATCATGACCACCAACCTGGGTACCCGCGATATCTCCAAGAGCGTCGCAACCGGCTTCCAGTCCGGCACGGACACCCAGACCGGCTACAACCGGATGCGTGCCCGGGTCACGGAAGAGCTGAAGCAGCACTTCCGTCCCGAGTTCCTCAACCGTGTTGACGACGTCGTGGTGTTCCCGCAGCTGACGCAGGACGAGATCATCGAGATCGTGGACCTGTTCGTCACCCGCCTGGAGCGTCGCCTCAAGGACAAGGACATGGGCATCGAGCTCACCAAGGCCGCCAAGGTCCTGCTCGCTACCCGTGGTTACGACCCCGCAATGGGTGCCCGGCCGCTGCGCCGCACCATCCAGCGCGAGATCGAGGACCAGCTGTCCGAGAAGATCCTGTTCGGCGACATCCACACCGGCGACATCGTTGTGGTGGACGTCGAGGGTGAAGGTGACGACGCCAAGTTCACGTTCGAAGGCAACGCCAAGCCGCGGATTCCGGAGATCGCTCCGTCCGCATAAAGGTGGAAGCGCCATAAAGCAGAGTGCCCCGCACATTCTCCTAGGAGTGTGCGGGGCACTTGCTTGTTGTCGGGATCTGGAATCCCGCGGGCCCGGGTAACAGGCAGCAGGAGGGTTGATGCGGGTATTGATGGTGGCCCCGGGAACGCGGGGAGACGTGGCTCCCATGGCGGGACTGGGCAGCAAGCTGCAGGAGCACGGGTTTGAGGTTGCCGTGGCCGGCAATCCTGCCTACGAATCGGTGGTGGTGTCGGCAGGATGCGAGTACAGGGAACTCCCTGGCAGCCTGACCCGGATTATCCAACGCGGTTCGGCGGGAGCGGAGCCGGCCGTCAGCGGGATGCTTGAGTCCTGGCGTGGGTTGCGCACCTACATGGACCAGGCAGCCACGGGAACTTTGGCTGCGGCAGAACGTGGAGCGGACCTCATCATGGCCAACTCCGTGGCGCCCTACGCTTATGACGTCGGTGAAGCGCTGGGCATCCCGGTCCTCGGTGCCCACCTGCAGCCCGTTGAGCCAAGCGCCGCGTATCCGCCGGTGATGTTGGGATCCGCCCGCAACCTGGGGCGGCTGGGCAACAGGCTGATTGGCGAACGGGTGGCTGGCGGACCCGCGCCGTACGACGCCCCGAGCGCACGTATACGCCGGGAGTTGGGGCTTCCGAAGCTGTCGCGCCAGGCCGCTGACCGACGTCGGCGCAGCAACAAGGCGACCATCCTCCATGGCATCAGCCCCACGGTCCTGCCGCGCCCGGCGGATTGGCATGACGGCCTGACGATGGGCGGCTACTGGTGGCCGCCGGCAAGGCCGGAGTGGAAACCGGACTCCTCATTGGTGGATTTCCTTGCCGCCGGACCGCCCCCTGTCTACGTGGGATTTGGCAGCGGCGCGCAGCTGGACGCAGACCTGGCGCTGGAAGCCGTCAGGCTCGCCGGTGTGCGCGCCGTCTTGCAGGGCGGGGGCGTGCAGGAGCCTGACGCCATCAGCGTCGGGGATGTGCCGCATGAGTGGCTTTTCCCGCAGATGGCGGCCGTCGTGCACCATGCCGGATCAGGTACGACGGCGGCTGGTCTCCTCGCCGGGGTCCCGACCGTTTGCGTACCGGTCTTCACGGACCAGCCCTTGTGGGCCTCCCGGGTGGCCGCCCTTGGTGCAGGCCCTTGGCCCATCCCTTTCAAGCAACTGGCAGCGGGGCGCCTCGCAGCGGCAATCAAAGCCGCGGTCAGCACGCCGTCGTACGCTGACCGGGCGCGGGTCCTGGCCGCCAGCATCGCCGCGGAAGACGGCGTGGCTCCGGTGCTGGATGCACTCCGGAGAGTCCAAAGGATGTGAAAGCACTGTTTCACTCTTAGTGAACTACCCTGTGATGCGCGGCACATTCCCTGTTGAATCAGAGCATGGACTCGACTGACTCTCACAACCCGGGCAGGCAACCGGAGACGCCTTTCCACGATCTGGAGCACTATCTTTCAGTTCCTCGCGTGGGCGGACTCACCCTCAGCCCCGACGGCAAGCGGCTGGTCACCACCGTTGCCACCCTCAATGGCAAGGGAACCGAATACGTCACGGCTCTGTGGGAGCTGGACCCGGCCGGGGAGAAGCAGGCCAGGCGCATCACCAGGAGTGCCAAGGGAGAGGCCGGCGCCGCCTTCGCAGCCAACGGCGACCTCTACTTCACGTCGGCGCGCCCCGACCCGGAGACCCCCGATGAGGACCCTGTCAGCGCCTTGTGGTTGCTGCCGGCGGACGGGGGAGAGGCCCGGGTGGTGCACTCGCGGGCAGGCGGAGTCAATGCAGTCCTCGCCGCCAAGGACGCCGATGCGACGTTCGTTGTGGCGGAGGTCCTGGCCGGTTCCACCAACGAAGAGAATGACAAGGAGCGGCGGAAAGCCCGCAAGGACAACAAAGTTTCGGCGATCCTGCACAGCGGCTACCCCGTCCGATACTGGGACGCGGACCTGGGCCCGTCGCAACCGCGCATCTTCGCTGTGGAACCCGGCGAACAGAACCAGCCTGGGAAGCCTTCCACCGTGGATGCCCAACCGCCGGTAGAACTGCGGAACCTGACCCCCGGCGTCGGAGGTTCACTCCGGGTAGCACAAACCGTGGTGAGCCCCGATGGGAAGACCATCTACACGAGCCTCACCAAGGCGCTCGCCAAGGCTGACAGCCGCGAGGTGCTCGCCGCCGTCGACGTATCCACCGGCGCCGTGAAGGTACTGCTGGACCGCGAAGGCATGAGCTACTTCCCCGGGCCGGTCAGCCCTGACAACCGCACCCTGGTTGTGCAGAGCGAAAGCGACACCACGCCCACCCAGGCCCCGCAGGTCAAACTGCACCTGCTGGACGTTTCAGATGGCGAGACCACGGAACTGGCCCCGCTCGCACACGAGTGGGACCGCTGGGCGCACCCGGTTGCCTGGCTTCCGGACGGCAGTGCCGTCCTGGTGACAGCGGACGACGACGGCGCGTCGCCGGTTTTCCGGATCAACGTCGCTGACGGTGCGGTGACGCGACTGACGAAGGATGCGGCGGCTTACACGGACGTGGCCGTCTCCCCGGATGGGGCAAGCGTCTTCGCGCTCCGGAGTTCCTACGACTTCCCGCCTGAAGCTGTTCGGATCGATGCTGCCACCGGCGACGTGGTCCGCCTGCCTGCTCCGGCGGAACGTCCGGTGCATCCCGGTCGCTTGGAGCGGGTGGAGGGGACCGCTGCCGACGGTTCACGGGTACCGGCATATCTTGCGCTGCCGGACGATGCGACGGGCGATCAGCCGGCACCCCTCCTCCTTTGGATCCACGGCGGTCCGCTCGGTTCCTGGAACGCCTGGACATGGCGCTGGAACCCATGGCTGCTGGTGGCGAAGGGGTATGCCGTGCTGCTGCCGGACCCGGCGTTGTCCACCGGCTACGGGCAGGACTTCATCCAGCGCGGATGGGGTGAGTGGGGAAAGCGCCCGTTTGATGACTTGATGGCCATCACCGATGCAGTGGTGGCCCGTCCGGACATCGACGAAGCGCGGACCGCTGCAATGGGCGGCTCGTTCGGCGGCTACATGGCGAATTGGGTTGCCGGGAAGACTGATCGATTCAATGCGATCGTCACTCATGCCAGCCTGTGGGCATTGGATCAGTTCGGCCCCACCACCGACGCGGCCCAGTACTGGCTCAAGGAAATGACTGCGGAGATGGCGATGGAGAATTCGCCGCACCTGAACGTGGGAAACATCAAGACGCCCATGTTGGTGATCCACGGCGACAAGGATTACAGGGTGCCGATCGGGGAAGGGCTGCGTCTTTGGTACGAGTTGCTCTCATCCTCCCAGCTTCCGGCCGACGAGAATGGCCAGAGCCCGCACCGGTTCCTCTACTTCCCGGACGAGAACCACTGGGTGCTCCAACCCCAACACGCGAAGATCTGGTACGGGGTGGTTGAGCACTTCCTGGCCAAGCAGGTGCTGGGGCGGGGCGTGGAGCTGCCGGAGGAGCTCGGCCTCTAGGGAGCTGCCGGCGCGCCTCCGGGATTCAGTTCATGGTGCCGGGACCGGGGCCACCTTAGGCAGGTGGCCCAGGCGGGCGGAGACGGTCCGCGCGGCGGCCAAGACTCTTTCTGTGTACAGTGCGATGCGCTCGGGATCCGTCCGGGACCGGGGTGAAGACAGCATGATGCACCCGACTACCTCGTCCCGGTAGTCGCGTACCGCCGCGGAGATCCCAACCTCCTCCTGCGAGGTGAACCCGTCGTTGATGGCGTAGCCGTCCTCCCTCACGGTGGCCAGGTGCTGCCCGAAGTCAGCCTCCAGTCCGGACGCCGGCCGTCGGGTGATCCACCCTGCCTGTAGTGCTTGTTCCACGTCGGGGGCAGCAAGCTGGGCGAGAAACACGCGTACGGAGGCGCTCTCGTAGTCGTTGTAGCGGGTCCCGATCGGCGCTGTGTGTTTCACGGGGTGCGGGCTGGGAATCTCTTCAACCACTATGGCCGCCATGCCGTTCCATACGGTCAGTGCGCTTGTTTCGCCCGTTGCTGCGGCTAGTTCCTGCAGATCGGCGTGCGCGGCGCGGCGAACGTCAAGCTCTGCGAGCAGGGGTCCGGCAAGGGTGATCAAACCCAGCCCGAGCCGGAAGCGTCCGGTCTCTTCGTCACGCTCCACATAGCCCGCGTTCGCGAGGCCGGTGAGGATCCTGGAAACAGTGCTCTTGTGGAGATTTACTCTCTGCGCAATCTCCGTCACGCCCAACACGGGGCGTTCAAGCGAAAACGCTTGCAGAACCCCGAGGCCATTCAGCAGCGATGCCGCAGCTCCTTGCAGTGGTTCGTCATTAAGCCGTGGCCTGCCGGGCATGTCTGTCCTAGGTGCTTGGGTCAGCTGCTCTTGGCAGCAGAGAGTGACGTTCCGAGGAGGAACCGGATGCTCCCATTTTAGTGACTTTTAAGCAGGACCTCGCTGACCACGAACCAACCGACGCCTTTGACTTGTTGCGGAGTTAGCAACTATATTGTTTATATAGCAACGGTTATCCAAGGCTGAAGTCATGGTTTTCCGAGTGTGTGCGGGAGACCGCAGGGACAAAGGCGGGCTGGGGGCCGCTGCCGGAGTTCAAGAGAAGGGGCCTTCCAATGGCGGGACAATTCGAAATCTACAAGGACGGCAATGACTTCCGATTTCGCCTGACCGGCGACGAACGGGAGATCCTGGCGGTGTCAGGGGCGTTCCCAGGGAAGATGCAGGCGGCGAAGGCCATCATGGCGGTCCGCGAAAATGCAGCCACCGGACACATCGTGGACAAATCCATCATCGAGGAGCAATCCAAGCAGGCCGGAAAGGCGCACTCGCCGCTGACCCGCAGTTCGCCCCGGCAGTCCCTGCGTACTGCAATGGCGAGAGGCGGTGAGACGGCCTCCAAACGTTCCGGACCGCGCCGAGGCGGTCCGGCCTCCACCCGGGGATTGAAGCTAAGGTTCCTGGTTCGCCTCAACTTGGAGTTGGATGGCGCGCGCGTCCTGATCCGGGGCCGCGTCAGTGAGCACAATCTGACAGCTATATATGCGGTGGCGCGACGCGCAGCGGCCCTGCCTGGCCGTGGGGGCGTTGTGCTCGACCTTACCGGCGCCGCTGTGGGCGGGACGGCCTTGCGTGAACTGCGCTCTGCCGCGTTGAAGGGCGAACTGCCGGGGGTCGCAGGGCGGGCAGCCGTACCGTGCAAGCTGGACATCCTGGAGCCCGTTGCATCGCACATGGCCAAGGCCGCTTCCCTGCCCGGCTAAAGGCGCGCGCAACTCGTGGAAACGAGAACATTCAAACGTCACGCAACGCTCAAGGTGGCGTTGGTTTTCAGTGGTTGGGACCCATCTCCCGCAACGACAGGCTGGGTCCCCGGAGGAGGGCCCAGTGCAGTTGTCAGACAGAGAGCGCAACATACTTGAAGGACTGGAGTCGCAGCTGATGGCTGAGGACCCGGAACTGGCCCGCAAGCTGGCTTCCGGTTTTGATCGGCAGAGGCTTCCTGCCGAGGGCTTCATCGGTTCTTTTGCCCTGATGATCGGACTGGTGGTGCTAATGACGGGCGTCGCGGCGCACATGACGGTTGTGGGCGTGGGCGGTTTCTTGCTCATGGGGACTGGTTCCTACCTGCTGGTCCGGACTTGCTTCGACGCAGGCGGTCGCTGGAGCGGGCGGGGGCGGGTTCGTGGCTAGGATGGGGGAGTGGATTCCGCCTTCAGCATTCGCCCTGCCCGTACCAGCGACGTCGCGGCGATCAAGGGGCTCGTAGCGCCGTTGGCCGAGGAGAGGATCCTCATCTCCAAGGAGACCGTGGCGTACTACGAAAGCCTCCAGGAGTTCCAGATCGCCGAGTCGGACGACGGCGAAGTTATTGGCTGTGGCGCCCTGCACGTCATGTGGGAAGACCTCGCCGAAATCCGCACACTCGCGGCCGCAGACTCCTGGCGGGGCAGAGGCGTGGGCCACGTTCTGGTGGAAAGCCTCGTGGAAAAGGCGCGGACCCTCGGCGTCAGCCGCGTATTCTGCCTGACGTTCGAGGTGGACTTCTTTGTCCGCCATGGATTCGAAGTCATGGCCGACCAGTCCGCCGTTGATCCCGAGGTGTATTCGGAACTGCTGCGCTCGCATGACGAAGGGGTAGCGGAGTTCCTTGATCTTGCCCGGGTAAAACCCAATACCTTGGGCAACACCCGTATGATCAAGCACCTCTAGCCCCACCTCCAACAATTCCCGGACAAGCGCCAAAATTATGGGTGATTTAAAATATCTTCTCTTATCTAAATTTGATGGATAAACTGATTCAGGCTTGCTGGGGAGCTTCCGCCACATCGGTTCATCGAGAGAAGATCATGCAGTCCCACGCGTCCTTTCTAGGCATTTCAAGCGTTTCAGAACTCAAGCTCAGCGTCCGCGGTCCAGTGTTCACGCCTACCGATCCAGGGTTCGCTGAAGAAGTAGCGGCCTTCAACCTTTCAACACAGCACCAGCCGGATGTTGCGTTCGGCGCCCTCGACGCCGAGGACGTTGCAACCGCGGTGAAATGGGCAGCGGAGCAGGGCATGCCCGTTGCCGTGCAGTCCACCGGCCACGGTGCCTCCAATGCAATTCAGGGCGGCTTGCTGATCAGCACCCGCCGGATGTTGGAACTGAGCATAGATCCCGTCGAAAGGACCGCCCGCGTTGGTGCGGGCGTCCGATGGAAGGCGGTGGTTGACCACGCTGCAACCTTCGGCCTGATGGGTCTGTGCGGTTCCACCACGGACGTGGGCGTGGTGGGCTACACGCTTGGCGGCGGCCTGCCAATCATGGGCCGCAAGTACGGCTTCGCTTCCGACCACGTCATCGCCTTCGAACTCGTCACGGCCGACGGCACCCAACGGCGCGTGTCCAAGGACGAGAACCCGGAACTGTTCTTCCTCCTCAGGGGCGGAAAGGGCAACCTGGGGATCGTCACGGCAATCGAGTTCCACCTGTTTCCCGGCGAAGACATCTTTGCCGGCGGCGTCTATTTTGACGGCCAGCATGCTGCCACCGTCCTCGATCAGTTCAGCCGGTGGGTGGACACCCTCCCAACGGAAGCATCGGCGTCGTTGGCTTTCCTGCGGCTGCCGGACATGGACATCATCCCGGAACCACTCCGCGGGAAGTTCGTGGTGCACCTCCGTTATGCGTACCAAGGTGATGCGGCAGTGGCCACCCAACTTCTGGAGCCCATGCGCCAGTGCGCCCCCTTCATGATGGATGCCACGGGTCCGCTTGAGTCAACGCAGTTCGATTCAATCCACCAGGACCCCGACCAGCCGGTTCCGGCCCGTGAACGGGGTTTCCTGCTGGACCGGCTGGATGGCCAGGCCAAGGAGGCCATCCTGCGGCACTTTGGTCCCGGCGTCGAAAGTCCCGTCCTCATGGCAGAGCTCCGCCTCTTGGGCGGTGCGCTGGCAGTATCGGCTGACGGTAAGGACAGCGTCAGCGGCCGCGACGCGGCCTTCAGCTTCTTCATGGCAGGGATGGCCGTCCCGCCCCTGGCGGAGCTGCTTCCGCAGGTGTACGACGCCGTCCAGGAGGATCTGCGCGAGGCCTCCAGCGGTTCGACTTTCGTGAACCTGCACGGGCACTTTGTTGATGCCGAGGACCGCGAGCGGGCTTGGGCGCCAAGCATCCGGGAGCGCCTGAAGAGGGCCAAAGCGGAAGTCGACCCGGACAACATGTTCAGCTTTGGGCATGTCGTAGGGCTGCCGGTCATCGATCAGACCGTACTGCTCGAGGACGTTGTCACGACCGGCGGCGACGCCGTGCCGGGTAACTAGGAACGCGCCGTGCAAGACCGAGTAACGTTCCCGGACTTCTCCGCGTTCCAGATTGAGATCCCCTACGGTTCCTGGCTCCACGAGTCGGGATGGTCCGGAGGGCACCCGTCCCACGAGATCTCCTCCGACTTCTGGCCCGACGTGCAGGCCAGCCATGATCGGGAGCCCTCCGACGTTGCCAAACAAGGCGGCTAAGAGGACCCCTTGGAGGCCTACCATGGCCGCGGCTGCCGGTAGTAGGGTCAGAGCACCAGACCACTGCAGGCTCAGGAGCATCGACCATGAAAAAGCTCATCAATGATCCACGTGCGGTGGTGGACGAATCCGTCGAGGGTTTCGGTATGGCGCATGCCGACCTCGTGGACGTCCACCCCGATCCCAAATTCGTCGTCCGCAAGGGTGCGCCGGTGAAGGGAAAGGTCGCCTTGGTATCGGGCGGGGGCAGCGGCCACGAACCGCTGCATGCTGGCTTCGTTGGACTCGGCATGTTGGACGCCGCAGTGCCGGGAGCCGTATTCACCTCGCCCACACCGGACCAGATCATCCCGGCGACCACCGCGGTGGACTCCGGTGCCGGCGTCGTCCACATCGTGAAGAACTACACCGGTGACGTCCTGAACTTCGAGACCGCAGCGGAAATGGCCCAGGCCGAAGGCGTGGCCGTCCGCTCGGTGCTCGTGAACGACGACGTTGCCGTGGAGGACTCGCTGTACACGGCCGGGCGGCGCGGCGTCGGCGGGACGGTCCTCGTGGAGAAGATCGCGGGGGCCGCCGCCGAACGGGGCGACGACCTTGATGCCGTAGCCGCCATCGCCGAGCGCGTGGTGGCGAACGTCCGGACCATGGGCGTGGCACTCTCCGGTTGCACGGTCCCGCACGCGGGCACACCGAGCTTCGAACTCGCTGATGACGAGATTGAGATCGGAATCGGCATCCACGGCGAACCCGGCCGGCACAAGATTGCCATGGAACCCGCGGATGCCATCACGGACCGGCTGCTGGAACCTGTGCTGGAGGATCTTTCCATCGCCTCCGGGGACAAGGTCCTGCTGTTCGTCAACGGCATGGGCGGCACGCCCCTGAGTGAGCTGTACATTGTCTACCGCCGGGCGGCGCAGGTGCTCGCCGAACGGGGCGCCACTGTGGAGCGTTCGTTGGTGGGCAATTACGTGACCTCCCTGGAGATGCAGGGTTGCTCCGTGTCGGTGCTTCGCCTGGACGATGAACTGACCACCCTTTGGGACGCTCCCGTCCATACTGCGGCCCTTCGTTGGGGAGTGTGAGACGTGGGGTTGGGTGTTGATTGGGCCGTGAGGTGGCTGAATCTCTCAGCTGAGGCTATGGCCGAACATCGTGTGGAACTGATTGAACTTGACCGGGCAATCGGGGACGCGGACCACGGAGAAAACATGGACCGCGGCTTCCAGGCAGTTATGCAGAAACTCAACGAGTCACCACCGGAAACGGCCGGGGCAGCGTTGAAGGCTGCGGCCATGGCGCTGATGTCCAAGGTGGGCGGTGCCGCAGGGCCGCTTTACGGGACTGCCTACCTCCGTGCTGCCACCTCGCTGGGGGATGCGGTCGAGCTCGACGCCGGAGCAGTGGCGTCCGCCTTGGCGGCTGCCCGTGACGGAGTGGTGGCGCGCGGAAAGGCCGAATTGGGTGACAAGACCATGGTGGACGCCTGGTCTCCGGCCGTGGAAGCAGCCCAAAAGGCTGCGGATAACGGCGAGGACGCGTTGTCCGCCCTGCAGGCGGCTGCAGAGGCTGCGGAAACAGGTGCCGTGGCAACCGACCCGCTCGTCGCCCGCAAAGGCCGGGCCAGCTACCTGGGTGAACGCAGCGCAGGACACCGGGACCCGGGGGCTGCGTCCACGGCGCTTTTGCTCCGGGCGGCTGCGACGGCGGCGGACGGCGCATCCGGCGGTACCGGCGGATGACGGTTGGGATCGTGGTCGTCTCGCACAGCAGCAAGATCGCTGAGGGTGCAGTTGAGCTGGCCACCCAGATGGCGTCCGACGTCGGACTCGTCGCCGCCGGGGGAACTGACGACGGGCGGATCGGCACCAGCTTCGAGAAGGTGCTGGCCGCCGTCGAGCAGTCCCTGGCCGAAGCCGCAGGCGACGGCGTGGTGGTGCTGACGGATCTGGGTTCGGCGGTGATGACCGCGGAGTCGGTGAAGGAGTTTGCCAGCGAACCGGACGCGGTGCACCTGGCTGACGCGCCACTTGTGGAGGGGCTCGTTGCCGCGGCCGTCGCTGCCCAGGGCGGTGCCGGCGTCGAGGAGGTGCGGAAGGCCGCTGAAGCGGCCGGAGGTGCCATCGCCGCGCCGGAGGCAGCGGGAGCGGAGGAACCGGACGTGACAGCCGATGTCGAGCTCATCAATCCGCTGGGGATGCACGCCCGGCCTGCTGCGAAGATCGCCGGAGGGCTTTCCGGAATGGACGCAGAGGTGACCATCAACGGCGCCGATGGAGCATCGATCATGGAACTCATGACCCTGGCTGCAGGGCAGGGTGCCACGCTCCATGTTGAGGCGCGCGGCGAGGATGCGCAGAAGGCCGTTGACTACGTCCGCGGCTTGGTGGCGGACGGATTCGGCGAACTCTAATTCGCGACATTTTGCGCCAAGAGATTGATAAGTATCCTGATTAGTGATGTTGTAGTAGTACAGGTTCACTACAAGAAAGAGGTGCAAGCATGGGTGCCGATGACAAGATGGAGAACGCTGGCGACAAGATCGCAGGCAAGGCAAAAGAAGCCGCCGGTAAGCTGACCGACAACGAGCGCCTCGAAGCCGAAGGCAAGGGCGATCAGGTCAAGAGCGACCTCAAGGGCGCCGGCGAGAAGGTAAAAGACGCCTTCAAGAAGGACTAATTTTCACATCGTCAGGGCCGCTGTGTCACAGCGGCCCTGACGTGTTTCTACGCATTGACGATCTTTGAACCCGAGGGAGAATCCGTGAACTTTCTGGTTAAACTTTTCGGCCTGGTGATCAGCCTCGGAGCCGGTGCGCTTGCGAACAAAACCCTTGAGGGACTCTGGGAAAAGAAAACGGGCAGGCCTGCTCCGAAGGACGGGACCGACCTGGACGATGCACTTCCGGGCGTTCTTGTTTTTGCCGTCGTCTCCGCCGCAGTAGGAGCCGTGGTCCACGTCCTTACCCAGCGAGGCACCAAGAGCGCCATTGAGCGCATGAAGAAAACCGCAGATGAGGTCTAGCGAAATGGCTATAGCGAAGCACGCCAGTGTTGTTATCGATTGCCCGGACGCGCGCGCCCTGGCCAACTTCTATGGCGAACTGCTGGGTTGGGAAGTGTCCAACGAAGAGGGCGACTGGATGGACATCCGTCCCGCCGACGGCAGCAACTGTATTTCCTTCCAGCAAGTAGACGTTTACCAGGCGCCGGTGTGGCCCGGCCAGACCATTCCCCAGCAGATGCACTTCGATGTGGTGGTGGAGGATCTCGACGAGGCTGAAAAGGCCGTCCTGGCGCTGGGAGCCAGCAAGGCCGACCACCAACCGGGCGAGACGTTCCGGGTGTTCCTCGATCCGGCCGGGCACCCGTTCTGCCTCTGCCTCTCCTAGGCTGGTTGGCAGGGTTACAGGCTCTGTGCCGCCCATTCTTCGACCCGGCGGTTGCTTTCCTCTTCTGACAGGTCCTCGACGCGGGTCATGATGGACCATCGGACGCCGTACGGGTCGCGGATGCTGGCGAAACGGTCCCCCGAAACGAATGTTGTGAGGGGCTCCCGGATGGTGGCTCCGGCCTGCCCGGCGCGCTGGACCAAGGCGTCCGCATCCTCGCAATAAAGTCCCAGTGAATAGCAATCGTCGTCGCCCTCCGGAGCCGGAACCAAGTGGTAATCCGGGTTCGGCTCGCCGAGCTGCAGGTGGCCGTTGCCGAAGTCGAGCTCAGCGTGGACCACGGCTCCGCCAGCTTCCGTAGAGCTGACCAACCGGGCGCCAAACACTTCCTTGTAGAAGTTGATGGCGTCCTTGGCGTTGGTGACTGCCAAGAACGGCGTGAGACTGGTCAGGCCCTTGGGAGTCCCGTGACTGGTGTACTCCCCGTGGGCTGCTTGGGGTGTTCCGGTGCTTGTAGTATCTGTCATATCCCCGACGCTACGCCGCTGCCATTTGCAGGCGCTTGGATATTTACGACAGTCTCTTATGGGGGTGTGCATGGAGGAATCGTTCAAGGGAATTCTGTATCCTGCCCGCCTCCCCACTTTCCACCGGCTGCCCGCTCCCTACGCCGTGGCCCACCTGGTGCAGTGGTTCTGGATACCTGAGTGGGACCTCGGGCCGGGACGCACCTCCCGGCAGCACATCATCGCTTACCCGAACTGCAACCTGGTGGTCGAGCAGGAGAGTGTGGTCTTATCCGGCCCCACCACCCGTGCCGGGCATCAGGACCTGACCGGCCGGGGTTGGGCCGTTGGTGCGCTGTTGCGCCCGGCCGCCACGCCCTTTTTTGCGCCGGAACCGGCCCGGATCACGGACGTGCAGCAGGCTTTTCCTGCCGGGGGGTTGCAAAGTGCCGTCACCGCCGCGATGGGGACCCGATCCGGAAAAACGCACGACGACGGCGGCCACCGTGAGCTCGCTGTGCAGGCCTTTGCGGAATGGCTGGCTTCTTTCGCGGACACGCCACTGACGGAAGAAGCGCTGTTGGCCAACAGCCTGATGGACGTGATCGCAGCGGACCCGCCATTTACCCGGATCGATGAGGTGGCTTCCGCGCTGGCGGTCTCGCCCAGGACGCTGCAGCGGGTTGCGAGGAAGTACATCGGGCTGACTCCCGCGGTGCTGATTCGTCGACGAAGGCTCCAAGAGGCCGCTGAGCTGGCCCGTACGGATTCATCGGCGGACTTGGCCGCGATAGCTGCCGAGTTGGGGTATGCGGACCATGCGCACCTTAGCAATGAATTCCAGAGGTACCTGGGGTTCACCCCCAGCAGCTATCGCCGCGCCCTCGGTGAGGGAGGCCAGTAACTGGCTGCCGCCGTCGTCGCGCCTTAGCGTTTTGCCGATGCTCCCTGTCACCTTCCAGGTCGAGTCCGTTCAGCCTACGTGGACCCACGGGCGCTTGGTGACATCGGGAACGGCTTCACGGAGGACTTCCCTGGTGACGGGCGCAATCTCCCCTTCGCCGAGGACCAGGAACCTGAAGAGATTCGTCAAGGGATTGCCTTCGGTCCAACGGAAGTAAATGTGCGGCATGAGCCCGGTGGCGTCCCTTATGTGGAGAAGGACGGAGGCAATGGTGTTCGGAACCACCGGGCCATGGACTTCCAGGATCTTGTAGCCGTGGCGGGTGACGCCGCGAACGTGGAGCTCTGTTTCGAAATCGGATGAATCGTCCACGATCACTTCGAGGAAGAGGGGATCGTGGGCGAGGGGAAGATGGCTCACCTCGATGGCCGAAGCAAGCTTATCCCGGTAGGCCGCAGCTGAAACACGCAGCGGCTCGTGGGCGATGAGGATGATGGGGCCTTCCCAGGTGGTGGACATGAACTCCAGTGCCTGCTCGTCGAGGTGAACCCGGGTGGCGTGAAGTTCAAAGGAGCGCCGGACGCGGGAGAGCAGGGAAATCACCACGATGCCCAGAATGAAAATTGCCGCAATCCTGATGCCCTCCGGGCGCTCAATGACATTGGTGATGGTGGTGTAGATGAAAACAGCGGCGATGGCACCAAAGCCCACGGTTCGTTTGGGTTGTTGCTTCCGACGGGCCGACAGCGTGACGGCGACGGCGGCGGAGGTCATGAGAACCAGGACGCCGGTGGCGTAGGCACCGCCTTGGGCGTCGACGTCGGCGTCGAAGATGACCGTGATGAAGAACGCCACGAACGTGAAAACGAGCACCAACGGTCGGACGGCTTTGGCCCAGTCCGGGGCCATCCCGTACCGGGGAAGGTATCTCGGTACCAGGTTCAGCAGGCCGGCCATGGCGGAGGCGCCGGCGAACCACAGGATCGCGATGGTACTGATGTCGTAGACGCTGCCGAACCCGGTCCCCAAATACTCGTGGGCGAGGTAGGCCATGGCGCGGCCGTTCGCCTCCCCTCCTGCTTGGAATTGGTGCTCCGGGATGAGGACCACGGTGATGAAGCTGGTGGTGAGGAGGAAGCCGCTCATGATCAGCGCGGCAGTGGTGAGCATGCGCCGGGTTCCCCTGATGCGGCCTGCCGGGTTGGCTTCGGAGTCCCGGGCATCGCCGCGGACTTGGGGCATCACCGCAACGCCGGTTTCGAATCCGGACAGGCCAAGGGCCAGTTTCGGGAAAACAACCAACGCGACCGCCACGGCCATGAGCGGGTTCCCATGGGAGGTCACCAAGGTGTTCCACCAGCCGTTGACGGCCAGCGGATGCGTGAAGACCTGCACCAAGGTCACGGCCACCACCACGGCATTGAGTGCAAGATACAGGGCAACCAGAACGACGGCGACTCCGATTGCTTCCCTGAAGCCCCGCAGGAAAACAGCGCCCAGCAGTGCCAGCAGGAATAGGGTGATCAGCACATTCTGCCCGTGCAACCAGCCGGGAACAACAGGATTCTCAATCAGGTGCGCAGTGGCGTCGGCAGCGGAAAGCGTCATGGTGATCATGAAGTCTGTTGCGGCGAAGCCCAGCAGGACCAGGACCAGGAGCTTGCCGCGCCAGCGGGGCAGCAAGCGTTCGAGCATGGCGATGGACCCTTCACCACGGTGGCTTTCACCGGCTACGCGCCGGTAGACCGGCAGGGCACCGAGAAGGGTCACGGCGACCAGCACCAAAGTAGCCAGCGGCGAGATGACGCCGGCGGCGAGGGCGGCGATGGCCGGCTGGTAGCCCAAGGTAGAGAAATAGTCCACACCCGTCAGGCACATGACCTGCCACCACGCATGCTTCCTGGTATGGGCATCGCCCACAGCACCCGGGCCCTGGTGCAGGCCTTTACTGTCCTGCAGCCCGAACAGCAGCCAGTTCTTCAGGGCCTCCCCGCCTTTCGGGCGTAGTGCAGACGGATCTGCCGGGGGCCTGCTCAACGTGGTCATGGATTCCTTTCCGCGCTGCAAGACGTCGGCATCGCGTTCAGTGCGAAGCTAACACCGGCCATGAACGGCGGATCGGGAAAGGAGTTTTTCTTGATAAATCATTTACGCCCGCCACTTCGGAGCCTCCGCGGGCGCGCGCGCGGCCGGTTTCAGGGCTCGAAGCGGTACCCCATCCCGGCCTCGGTGAGCAGATGTTTGGGCCGGGCCGGGTCGCTTTCGAGCTTCCGGCGCAGCTGCCCCATGTAGACGCGCAGATAATGGGTCTCGTCGGCATAACCCGGCCCCCACACTTTTGCCAGCATCTGCTGTTGGGTGATGAGCTTGCCGGGGTTCCGCACCAGCAGTTCAAGGATCGCCCACTCCCGGGGCGTCAAACGGACCGCGGCTCCGTTCCGAAGCACCTTCCGGTTGGCCAGGTCGACCTCAAAATCCCCGACGTCGACCGTCGGGCCGTGTGCCCCGACGTCGGGGGCCAAGCGGCGCCCGGCGACGCGGAGCCGCGCCAGAAGCTCATCGAGACCGAACGGCTTCGTGACGTAGTCGTCGGCACCGGCATCCAGCGCCCGCACCTTGTCGACGGACCCGTGGCGGGCGGAAAGGACGATGATCGGCGTGGTGCTGGTGCGGCGGATCCTGGCGATGACGTCCACGCCGTTGATGTCCGGCAGCCCGAGGTCCAGGACGATGACATCGGGCGCGCTGGTTTCGGCGTGGTTCAAAGCTGACAGTCCGTCCAACGCCGTCAACACCCGGTAGCCCTCGGCCTGCAGGTTGATTTGCAGGGCCCGAAGGAGCTGCGGTTCGTCATCCACCACCAGAACGGTCCTCATGATGCGCTCCCTACGGCCCTCTTGGACGGGCCGGTGCTCCCCGGACCAGTGCTGCCCGGGCCTGTGGAGAGCGGCAACCGGATCACCATCGTCAGGCCGCCACCCGGCGTCGGTTGGGCAATCAGCTCACCGCCCATCGCTTCGGTGAAGCCCTTCGCCACAGCCAAACCCAAACCTATGCCGGAGCCTTCCGGGGCATCATCAAGCCGTTGAAAAGGCTGGAACATCGCCACCACGCCGCCCTCCGCGACGCCTTGGCCGTGATCGACAATCCGGAGCTCGCCGCAGGGCCGGCCATTCACCATGGCAACCCCGGCGGCGCCGGACGCGCCAACAATGACGACGTCGGACCCGGGTGCATATTTCAGCGCGTTCTCAACGATGTTGGCTATCACCCGTTCAAGCATGCCGATGTCCGCCTCGATCACCGGCATGTTGGGGGCGAGCTCTACCCGGATCCCTCCTGAAGGCAGGCCCCGCAAGGCGTCCTCAATGGCGTCGCGCCACGTCACCGGGGCGGACAACGGAGTGGCCGAACCGCTGGATATGCGTGACATGTCCAGCAGTCTGGCAATCAGTGAGTCGAGCCGGTCGGCATAGGAATCGATGGTGTCCAGCATCTCCGTCTCCAAGGCCTCGGGCAGCCGCCCTTTTTGCCGCTGCAAGGCCGTGACGGCCAGTTTGATGCCGGCCAGGGGAGTCCGCAGGTCGTGGCTGACGGCCCGCAGGATCGACGTTCGGATGCTGTTGCCCTCAGCCAGTTTCCTGGTGCTTCTGAGTCTGTTGTGAAGCAGCTCCCGCTGGCGCAGCAGGAGAAGATGGGCGCCGTGGGCGGACAGGAGCAGCCGATCGCCCGCCGTTAAGGTCCGGCCGGACAGCACCAGCGCAGTATGGGGATCAGCCAGCTCGACGGCGTCCAAACCTGGCGTTGCTGCGTCCGGTGAGGGTGGCCTGCTTCCGGAAAAGGCTTGCAGCTGCCAGGGCCGGTCGTTCACATCGGACGGCCTGGTGAAAAGGCCTGCAGCTTGCACTTGGAAGGTCTCCCGGGTCTTGCCAAGGAAGGCTTCCACGGAATCGTCCGATATCAAGGCGTCTCGGGCCAGGCCGGCCAAGGTCCCGGCCTCGGCCTGGGCCCGGGCAGCTTCGCGGGTCCTCCTCGTGGAAATGTCCACGAGCAGGGACACCGACACTGCTGCGCAGAGGAATACCAGCAATGCAAAGAAGTTCTGCGGGTTGCTGATGCCGAGTGTCCCTACCGGCTCCGTCTCGAAGTAATTCAACAGCAACGAATCCAGAAGGGCTGCCAGCACTGCCGGCCACAGGCCACCAACGAACGCTACGGTCACTACCCCGGTCAGGTGGATGAGTACGTGCGTGGCGAGGTTCAGATCGGGGACAACTGCCAACACAGCGGTACTCAGTGCCGGCAGGAGGAACGCCAGGATGAATCCCGCGATTGTCCTGGTCCGCCCCAATGAGCCGGACGGAAGCTGCGGGAGAGTCCTCGGCCCGGCCGAACGGGAAACCATGTGAACGTCAATATCTCCCGATCCGCTCACGACCCTGTAGCCCACGTTGCCGCCCAACACGCGGCTGGCAAGCCGGCGCTGCGGTACACCCACCACAATCTGCGTAGCATTCACGCTCCGGGCAAACTCCAGTAACGACTTTGCAACGTCCTTTCCCACAAGCGTGTGATAGCTGCCGCCCAACTCCTCAACCAGCCGGCGCTGCTCAACCAACAAGCGGGAATCCGCCGTCGGGCTCTCTCCGGGGCGGGCTACATGGACAGCCAGCAAGTCCCCGCCGTTGATTCGGGACAGGATGCGGAAAGCCCGCCGGATCAACGCCTCGTCGTCCGGGCCGTCGCCCAGCGCCACCACAACGCGCTCGCGGGCGGGCCACGTCGCAGTGATGCCTTCATTGGCCCGATATTCAGCCAATCCCTCGTCCACCCTGTCCGCAAGCCAGATCAAGGCGATCTCGCGAAGAGCAGTGAGGTTGCCAAGCCGGAATTCATTGGCAAGGGCAGCATCCACCATGTCCTGCGGGTAGATGTTCCCGGCCAACAGCCGTTCCTGGAGTAGCTCCGGCGCAATATCAATGAGTTCAATGTGGTCCGCGCGGCGCACAATGTCATCCGGAATGGTTTCCGTTGGCGGTTGTCCCGTTATTGAGGAGACGACGTCGCTCAGCGAAGCCAAGTGCTGGATACTGACGGTTGACAGCACATCAATCCCGGACGCGAGCAGCAGTTCGATGTCCTGCCACCTATGCACGAACCGGCTCCCCGGGGAGTTGGAATGGGCCATGTCGTCCACAACCACAATGTCCGGGTGCCGTCTTACCACTGCGTCCACGTCCCATTCCGGATCCGGGCCACCGGAAAGGCCGTCTTGGCGGTGCCCATTGGCCTCAAGACCCAAGACGAGGCCCTCGATGTCCTTCCTCCCGTGATCATCGATGATGCCGACAACAACATCCCGGCCCAACGCCGCAAGCTGATGGGCTTCCTGGAGCACGGCGAAAGTCTTACCCACACCAGGCGCCGAGCCCAGAAAAACGCGAAGAGTACCTCTTGCCACACTCACAGTCTTGCACTATCAAACGCTGCCGGCGTAGGACGCCGGAATCCTCGGGTCAAGAAACCCGGGTGTTCGGGGGGCGGGCCCTATCCGCCCAGCGGTCGACAGCCCTCGGCCAGCACTTCCACGGGCTTGCCGGCAGGCCTGTGGAAGGAATCCAAATACAGTCTGTAGGAGACAACGCTGGCGCTCGCGGGCCCGGTTGAGCACTCGCATCTGTAAACGAAACGCATCCACGCATGACCGACCAGCGCCCGCGCCCAGGCTTCGCACTCGTCCGCCGGGATCTCCGCGTGCAGCCCGGTTTCCTCGTGGTGGGCGGCCAGGGAAAGCGTGACGCAGGTCCCGGACGGCGCGGGTCCAAGGGCGAACCAACCGAGCTCCAAAACTTCCGCAACCAGCGTCAATTTGATGGTGGCGTCCTCCATGGAAGGGACTGGTCCCAGTCGGTGGAGGCGGCGACCGGAGCGGTGGTCACTCGGCGATGTGAGATCTGCCAGGAGACTCTTCAGCTCCGGCCCATGGGCGTGCTGTATGCGGGCGGCCAATTCCGTTGCGGAGGCAACGCGCGTATCCATGGCTTTTTCCATACTGCGCACGACGCCTCCCAACCGTTACCTACACGCAGGAGCGAGACTACCCGGCGGGGAATTAATTAGCCAGAGCTATGCCACTATTCCTGCCGTAGCCCCGTTTCGTCCAGGACGAGGCTGGCCGTCACGACTCTCTGGCACTGCTCACCGAAGGGGAATCCACCCTTGGGGGTGAAGGTCAGCGTCCGTGACGGAAGAGCAGTTCCTGCCGGCGCGGTGCCGCTCACCGTCGCGTCCAGGGGGGATTCAGCCAACGCCGGCAACTCGAGGAATCCACGCATGGTCCCGTCAGGGGAGGACTTCGCGGAGCACACGCCCTCCGGTGTGCAGCCCTGATCGACGGACACGGAGCCGGGGTACAGCGCCACGTCGCCTTCCGTGCACACCCCGTCCTGGCAGGCTTTGAGGTGGAGCTTGCCCACTGAAGCCGAGTACCCGGCCGTCACCGCCACTGATACTCCGGCAACTTGCCCCATGGCAGGGCAGGCAACAGGGCCTTCCCAGCAGCCGTGCAGCAATCCCACGGTTCCCGCCAGCGTCAACGCCAATGTCATCCTGCCCATGGCTTCAGGGTAGGCGCGCACCCCGGCAAGGACTAGGCCGGAAGCCGCAAACCGCCGTCGTGCATTTCTGCCAGACCGTCCTTCAATAGCCCGTCCAGGGCGCGCTCAAGTTGTTCGGGGGCTGAATTGAGCCGGTGCAGCGCGGCCAGCGGGACTCCGACGCCGGTGGGCGCGAACCCGAGATCCGCAGGCACCTGCTCGAACATCTCGCGCGGAACGGGACCCGCGGCTTCGCGGAGGACGGCCATCACGGCACCGCGGACCTGCCGGTCGGTGCCGTGCCACGCCTGGCCCTTGGGGGTGTACGACGGCGGCGGCTCGCCTGCCGCGAGCCACGCGCAGCTGGCGCGGACCGGGCAGTCCACGCACTTGGGATTGCGGGCCGTGCAAACCATCGCGCCAAGCTCCATGGCGGACGCGTTCCAGCGGACAGACAGCCCACGGTCCTCGGGTAGCAGCGCCTCCGCCAGGCGCATTTCCGCCGCCGTCAGGGCCGGTGCCGGGAGGGCTAGTCCGGAGATGAGGCGGGCATGCACCCGCCGGATGTTGGTGTCCACCACAGTTTCGCGTCGACCGAAAGCAAAAGCCGCGACGGCGGCTGCGGTGTAGGAGCCCACGCCGGGCAAGCCCAGCAGTTCCGCGTAGTTGTCCGGCACCGCACCTTTGTGCTGGTCCCGGATGGCGACGGCGGCCGCGTGCAGGCGGAGGGCCCGGCGCGGGTAGCCGAGCCGACCCCAGTGGCGGACGGCGTCGCCCGAGGGCTGACTCGCTAGATCCGCGGGAGTGGGCCAACGCTCCATCCAGTCGCGCCAGACAGGGAGCACGCGGACCACAGGGGTTTGTTGGAGCATGACTTCGCTGACCAGGATGCCCCACGGGCTGCAGTCAGGCTCACGCCAGGGAAGGTCACGGGCATTGGCGTCAAACCACTGGTCCAAAGCCTTGTGGAGCAGTGATAGATGGCCGGTATTTGTCAGTGTCATGCTGCCCTCTACTGTAGTTGACCCGAGGCCTCCCGCTTGGCGGCCGGGGCACCATGGCGGACGTCACATTGCCGGTAGGCGGCGTGGTGGTGAGGTCCCTTGAGGGTCCGCCGCCTAGCCTAGAAATATGGCCACCCAGGGTAAGCAGCAGTCGTCAGCGCGCTCTTCTGCGCCGACGCAAAAGCGGCGCCCAAGCCCGGCCGTGTACCGGCGTCGGCGTCTCGTTGTCCTCATCGGCCTGCTGGTGGTGATCGCCTTGCTCGTTGCTGGTATCTCAGCCATCACCCGTGCGCTGGCCAGCGGTTCCGAGCCCGAGGCAGTCGCTACACCCTTCCAAACCACGCCGCCGTCCCCGGCTGCTGCTCCGTCCGGCGCAACCGCCACGCCTTCTGCCTCCCCAACGCCCGTTTGCGACTTCAACGGCATGACGGTGGCGGCGAAAACCGACAAGCCGGCATATGGGCCTGAGGAAATGCCCTTGCTCACCATGACCATCACCAACGGCGGATCCGCGCCGTGCGAGGTGAACGTGGGTACCTCCCAAATGGAGTATCTGGTGATGAGCGGTTCGGACCGCATCTTCTCCTCCAAGGACTGCCAGACAGGCGGCGTGGACCTCATCAAGACCATCCAGCCGGGCAAGAGCGAAACCGCGAACTTCCCATGGCAACGCAACCGGACACTGGAAGGCTGCGGTGCGATCAACGCCAAGCCGGGCGGGGGCGGCGCGTACTACACGTTCGAGGCGCGGCTGGGAAACAAGACCAGCCCGAAGGCCGTGTTCCAGCTGAACTAGGCCCGTCTCCGGTCGTTTAGAGGAACCTGTCCAGCAGGCTTGCCTCTGCCATGCGGCTCAAGCCTTCACGGACGGTGCGGGCGCGCTGGTCTCCGATGCCGTCCACGGTCATGAGGTCCTCAATGGTGGCTGCCATGAGGTTCTGGAGGCCGCCGAAGTAATCCACCAACCTGTCGGCCACGGCCTTGGGAACGGACTTCAAACCGGACAGAAGCCTGTAGCCGCGCGGCTGGACCACTGCATCCAGCTGCTCAACGCCACCGGCGAAGCCAATGATGTGGGCGATCTTGCTGAGGTCGATGAGTTCGGTGGGGCCGAGGTTCAGAAGCGCTTGAACGGAGGCCTCAATGTCTTCGGGCGTCGCGTCCGGATCGGCATAATCGCGGATGATGACGTCGATTCCAGGACCCCGGCCCATGGTGAGTTCTTCCACCTGGAGGGACAGAAGGCGGCCGTCCTCGCCCAGTTCCAGGACGTACTGGGCGATTTCCTCGGAGATCCGGCGGACCATTTCCTGGCGCTGCAGCGTCACCGCAACATCCCTGACCGTGACCAAGGCTTCAATTTCCAGGGCCGAAAGCGAGCTGGTGACCTGGTCCAGGCGGGCGCTGTAGCGTTCCAGCGTGGCAAGGGCCTGGTTGGCGCGGGCCAGCACCTTTTCTGAACCCTCCAGAACGTGGCGCAAACCGTTCACGTAGAGGGCGATGATTTGCATTGACTGGCTGACGGAAATGACCGGAACGCCGGTCTGGATGGCCACGCGCTCGGCCGTGCGGTGCCTGGTGCCTGATTCCTGGGTCTCGATGCTCGAATCCGGAACCAGTTGGACAGCGGCCTTGATGATGTTGCTGGCATCCTTGTCACAGACGATTGCGCCGTCCATCTTGGCGAGTTCACGAAGCCGTGTGGGCGAGAACTCGATGCCGATCTCAAACCCGCCCGAGCAGATCGAATCGATGGTGCGGTCCGAGCCCAGTACGATCAACGCGCCGGTACGGCCACGGAGGATGCGTTCCAAACCGTCACGCAGGGGAGTTCCGGGTGCGACTCTGGCCAGAGTCGCCTTGAGCGATTCTTCCGGGCTCCGGGCCATAGGGTTTCCCTTCGAAGGTGCAAGCCACGGCTCACAGACAAGCTGAATCCGGCATCCCGCGGCGTGGAACAAAAATGCCCTGATGACGGCTAGCACCATGATATGGCTTCCGGGCACCCTTAACCGCACCAGCAAGCCCCAAAGTGGGCCATTTCGTTATGTTTGGGATGGCCTCGAAAGTGGATGGCCGGGGTTGTTTGTGGAGTGCACTTCCTGCCTAAGAGTCTGGACCCGGCTGTTTGCCACGTCAGCCGATGATCGGTCTTTCTTCGGGGAGTTGGTAGAGGCGGGGCCGGTTGGAGAGTGCGAGAGCGGAGGCAACTGTGATGGTCCCGATGCGTCCGGCGAACATGAGTGTGATGAGGACTAATTGGGCGTCCGCGGGCAGGTCGTAGGTGATTCCGGTGCTGACGCCGACGGTGGCGAATGCCGAGATCGCTTCGAAAAGGACCCGGTCCAGGCTGTGGTCGGTGAAGATGAGCAGGAGCAGGGTTCCTGTGATGACGGCGCCGACGCCGAGCAGTGCCACTGATAAGGCCTGGCGTTGGGCCGATGAGCTGATGGAGCGGTGGGCTATGGTGACGTGCTCGCGTCCGCGGATTTCGTTCCAAATGGCGAAGGCCAGGAGAAGGAAAGTGGTGACTTTGATGCCGCCGGCGGTTCCGGCGCTGCCGCCGCCGATGAACATCAGGATGTTAGTGACCATGAGTGTTTCGGGTGCTGCGACGCCGTAGTCGATGGTGTTGAACCCGGCGGTTCGCGGGAACACAGTTCCGGCGAACACGGCGAGTACCTTTCCTCCAGCGGGCATCTGGCCGATGGTCTCGTCGCGGTTCCATTCAAAGGTGCCGAAGAGTACTGCACCGAGCATGAGTAGGCCGATGGTGCCGTAGATGGTGAGGCGTAGGTGCACGGACCAGGCTTTGGGTCGGAACCCGTCCTTATAGAGGGCGATAAGCACCGGGAACCCGAGTCCGCCTGTGATCACAGCGAGGCAGATGGGGACGATGATCCAAGGATCTGAGGCAAATCCCATGAGGTTGTCGCTGTAGAGGGCGAAGCCGGCGTTGTTGAAGGCGGAGATTGCGTGGAAAGTCCCATGCCAGAGGGCAGTGCCGGCGTCTGCGTCGTAGGCGATCCAGAACCTGCCGGCCAGGACCAGCGCGGTGACCGCTTCGACGGTCAGCATGATCCGTGCCACACGGAAGAGGACGGAGCGGACATCACCAAAGTTCAGGGTGTGCGTTTCTGTCTGGGCTACCAGTTGTCCCCTGAGGCCGATTGTCTTACGGACCAGCAGCGAGAGCAGCGTCGCCAGGGTCATGATCCCGAACCCGCCAACCTGAATCAGTCCCAGGATCACGACATGCCCGAAAGGAGTCCAGTAGCTGGGCGTGTCAACGGTGATCAGGCCCGTGACGCACACCGCCGACACTGACGTGAACAGGGCAGGGAGCCCGGCGTCATCACCTGTAGCTGTCCTGGATATGGGAAGAGTGAGCAGCCCTGTCCCGAGAAGGATGACGGCGAGGAAGGCCAGGGGAACGGACCGGACTGGGTGAAGAGTGGCGCGGGCCAGCCTACCGCTGTGCCGTCCTGCTTCCTTCCACCACTCATCCGTGCTTATACGGGCGGCTCCTGGTTTCGGTGTTACCTTACGCAACCTCATGTCGCTTCAGCTCAAGTGCCGCATGGGCGCCGGGGACTGTCCGGCGGGAGAAAGCCTACGGTCGTGCAAGGTGTCGTGTGCGTGCATTCGGCGTCGCCTCGTTGTCGTTCCGCTCTGGGCCTGAGCAGCGTAGCACCGGGCCTGGCGGCATTCGGGGGAAAAGTCCGCAGCCTTTACGAATCCTTAACGCCTTGGGTGGGGAGGGCCAAAGAATGGCAGCAACGGAACGTGCTCCGCGCACTGGCAGCCGTGAGCCCGGCAACTGTGTCCCGTAGACTTGGATCCAGGTGAGCCGGGAAGTCTGGTCGGCATGGTTATTTGTCGTCTCGCTTTAGGAGCATTCCATGCCTTTGCCACCTGCCGGTGCCCGGCCCTCAATTCTTGGTCGGGGCAGCTATTCGGAATCGTTGCGTATCGGCGCGATCCTCCGCAAAGAGACCGTCGGCGGCGCCCTGTTGGTCGTTGCTACCGTGATCGCGTTGGTGTGGGCAAATTCGCCGGCGTCGGAGAGTTACTTTGCACTGCGCGACTTCAAGATCGGGTACGAACCGTGGCATCTTGAGTTGAGCCTGGGCGCCTGGGCGGCCGATGGGTTGCTGGCGATCTTCTTCTTCTTGGTCGGTCTTGAGCTTAAGCGCGAGTTTGTTGCCGGCGACCTGCGCGAGTTCAGCAAGTCCGTCGTCCCGATCACTGCGGCGGTCGGCGGCGTAGTGGTACCAGCTCTCATCTATGCCCTTGTCAACGCAGCCAGCCCGGAAACGCTGCGGGGATGGGCGATCCCCACGGCAACAGACATCGCCTTTGCGGTCGCCGTCTTGGCGATCATCGGCTCCCATCTCCCCGCCGCTTTGCGGATATTCCTGCTGACCTTGGCCGTGGTCGATGACCTGATCGCCATCACCATCATCGCTGTCTTTTACTCCAGCGACATCCAACCGGCCCCGCTGTTAATGGCACTCATACCACTTGGGGTGTACGCGTTCCTGGCGCAGAAGTACCGTCGATTCTTCGGCACCAGAGCTGCCGCTGCGTGGCTGATCCTGCTGCCTCTGGGCGTTGTGACATGGGCACTTGTCCATGCCTCAGGAATCCACGCCACAGTCGCTGGTGTTCTGCTGGGCTTGGCCGTGCCGGTCATCCGCTCCAAAGCAAGCGGCGGCCCAACCGCCGGTCCGGGGTTATCCGAGATCTTCGAGCACCGCTTCCGGCCCATCTCCGCAGGTATCGCTGTGCCGGTCTTCGCGTTCTTCTCCGCAGGGGTGGCCCTGGGAGGATGGGACGGCCTGACATCGGCGATGACTGACCCAGTGGCTGCGGGAATCATTATCGCCTTGGTGGTCGGTAAACCCATCGGGATCCTTACGACCACGTGGCTCCTGACCAAAGCCACCCGGGCCGCACTGGATAAGTCGCTGGCCTGGATCGATGTGCTGGGTGTGTCGATGCTGGCCGGGATTGGGTTCACTGTCTCCTTACTGGTTGCCGAGCTAAGCTTCGGACAAGGCAATCCCCATGATGACCACGCCAAAGTCGCGATCCTGGCCGCCTCCCTCGTGGCAGCGCTGCTCGCTGCGGCAGTGCTCAGCACCAGAAACCGCCACTACCGCATGGCTGAAGCCGAAGAAACCGCTGACGCCAACAATGACGGCATCCCCGACGTCTACCAGCAAGACAAACCACAGAACAACGCTGGTGGCGCCGCTAACCAGCCAAAACCGTGACCTTTGTAGTGCCTGGGCCGGCTCTTCCGCGCGTGGTGAGGCACTTGTAGTATGTCGCTTGGAGAGCCGGGAAGCCTGGTCGGCCCACACGCGTGACGGCGTGCGGCTCGCTGCGGCTACCGCCGGGGCGTGATCACTGCGACCCAAAGGAACATGTCCGGCCATGCGCACAGATCCTTCTTCTGTCATCCAGATTTCCCGCCTCGTCAAGAACTTCGGCAGTACCGTTGCCCTTTCAGGGCTGGAGCTGTCCGTCCGTGCCGGCGAGGTTCACGGCTTCCTCGGTCCCAACGGCGCGGGAAAATCGACGACCCTTCGCATCCTCCTCGGGTTGATCCGACCCACTTCCGGGTCGGTGCATGTTTTCGGGACTGACCCATGGGTTGATCCGGTAGCAGTGCACCGGGACATCGCCTACGTCCCGGGAGATGTGACACTCTGGCCTAACCTGACCGGCGGGGAAGTGATAGACCTGCTCGGCGGGCTCCGCGGCGGAGTCGATGAGGCCCTGCGCCGGGAGCTCATCGACGAGTTTGAGTTTGATCCTTCGAAGAAGGCGCGAACTTACTCAAAGGGAAACCGACAGAAGGCGGCCTTGATCGCTGCGTTTTCCCGCCCGGCCAGGCTCTATCTTCTGGACGAACCCAGTTCCGGGCTGGACCCCGTCATGGACGCTGCGTTCCGGCGGCATATCCGCCGGGTCAAAGCGGATGGGGCTACGGTCCTGCTATCGAGCCATGTTTTGGCCGAAGTAGAACAGCTCTGTGACCGAGTCACGATCATCCGGTCCGGGGCCGCGGTCGAAACCGGAACGCTCACGGAATTGCGGCACCTGACCCGCACCAGGTTCCAAGTCACCACGTCCGCAGACCCGCACTCGCTTGCTGCGTGGCCGGGTATCCGGGACTTGCATGTTGACGGATCGACCATTGTTTTCGACGCCGACACTGCGGATCTGCACTCTGTCCTGGATGCCTTGGCGTCAGCCGGAATCACCGCGATCACGGCCGCGCCTCCGTCTTTGGAGGAGTTGTTCCTGCGTCACTACGGCGACCAAATCGCGGGCAAGGAAAGTGAGGCACGGTGATGAGTGCAGTCGGCACACTGGCCCTGCTTCAAGCACGCAGGGACCGTTGGGAACTAGCTGTTTGGATCGGAGGCATCGCAGGGCTGGGATTCGCGGCAGCGACCGCTATATCCACCCAGTTCGGTGCGGACAATGAACGCGCTGCCCTGATCACGGTTGCGGCTGCCAGCCCGGCTTTCCTGTTCCTGCGCGGACTGCCGGACGGCATCAGCACCGGGGCGGTCACCTTTTTTCAGGGCTATTCCTTTATGGCGGTCCTCGCGGGGCTGATGAGCACGTTCCTGGTCATCCGCCACACCCGCGATGACGAAGACCAAGGCCGTGCAGAGTTCATCGGTTCCACCCCAGTGCCTCGCCCGGCGCCCCTGTACGCAGCCCTGCTACTGGGATTATCAGCCAACGCCATGCTGGCTCTTACTGTCGCGGTGGGATTCATTGCGGCAGGTCTTCCTGTTCGCGGTTCCCTGCTGGCGGGAGCAGCTGTCGGAGGAGTGGGGCTGCTTTTCACAGCAGCTGCTGCGGGGGTCGCGCAGATCATGCCCTCGGCCCGAAGCGCTAACGGTACGGCAGCGGCATTAGTCGGGGTGGCATATCTGATGCGTGGTGCGGGGGACGCCCTTGGCACCCCGGATCAGTCCATGTTGCGCGTTGTCCCAGGGTGGCCCTCGCTGTTCTCACCCATCGGCTGGGGCCAACGTATCCGTCCTTATGCGGATACAGACCTGTCTCCGTTGCTTGTTCTCACTGGCGCCGCACTGGCTTTGGCGGCAGTTGCCGTGACACTCAGAAAAGGCAGGGACCTGGGGGACAGCTACCTCCACGCACGAGATAACGGTCCCGAACGCGCAGGGCCGGGCATAAGGTCGGTGATGGGCCTTGCATGGCGGCTCCAGCGGGGAACGCTGGTTGGGTGGTGCTTCACGGCGGCCGTGCTGGGTCTGGTGGCCGGAGCGCTGGGGCCGGTGATCAGGGACGCCCTCGTAGGAAACCCCTCAATCGCCGAGCTGATTTCCCGGATTGTCCCCGTCAAAGCCAACATGATTGACCTGTTCACCACCGCCATGCTCGGCCTTGGTGGTGTGATGGCAGCCGCCTCCGGCATCCAGGCCGTGCTCCGGCTTCGGGCCGAAGAAGTCGAAGGGCGGGCCGAACTGCTGCTGTCAGTACCCACACCACGTATCCGCTGGCTTACCGGCACCTTGGCCGTCGCAGCGCTCTCCACCGCCGCCATTCCTGTCATCACCGGGGCTGTAGCTGCCACCGTGCTTGCGGTCTCACAAGCAGGCGGGAGCAGCCCGGACATAGTGGTTGCCGCCTGCCTGGCGCACGTCCCTGCAGCACTGGTGTTCCCAGCGCTCACCGCGCTCGTGTTCGCCTTCACGCCCCGCTTTTCCAGCCCCGTCGGGTGGGCGGCACTGGGGGCCGCGCTCGTCCTCGCACAGTTCGGCGAACTTCTCGGCCTGCCCGCCTGGCTCCGGGACTTTAGCCCGTTCCGGCATTCCTCGGCCATGCCGGTCGAAACTTTCAACCTCCAGGGCGCCCTGCTTATGTCCGGTACGGCCCTCATAGTGGCTGCGCTCGCGGGCCGCGCCATCTACCGCAGGGACCTCACCGTCCCATAAAGAGCTTTAATGTTCGCACTGCAGCTCGTCCACGGACGAGCTGCAGTGAGGCGCGCTCAAGGCCGTACCGCGCAGCTGGATGGCACAGCTTAGGTGATCAGCAGTTCCAGCGCCTCCGCGAGATGGCCAACCTCACGCACCGAGAAGCCTTCGGGGATGACCCCGGCTCCCGCGGGACTGGCCGGAACGATCGCGTGCGTGAAGCCGAGCCGATGGGCTTCCTGGATCCGCTGGTTGATGCCGGGCACAGGACGGACTTCACCTGCCAGCCCCACTTCGCCAAACGCGATCAGGCGCTGCGGAAGGGCCTTGCGGGACTTGGCAGATGCGACAGCGAGGGCCACCGCCAGGTCCGTTGCGGGTTCGCTCAGTTTCACCCCGCCCACGGTCGCCACATAGGAATCGTCCTTGTGCAGCATGCATCCCGCCCGCTGCTGGAGCACGGCCAGCAGCATGGCAACACGGGAACTCTCCAAGCCGCTGGTGGCCCGCCGCGGTTGGGCGTTGGCGCTGTCCGCCAAGAGTGACTGCACCTCTGCAAGGAGCGGGCGCCGCCCCTCCATGGTGACCGTGATGCAGGTACCCGAAACGGGCTCGCGGGTCCGCGAAACAAACAGCCCGCTGGGGTCGGCCAGCCCCTCGATTCCGGCCTCGTTCAGGTCGAAGCAGCCGACGTCGTCCGTGGCGCCGTAGCGGTTCTTGACGGCGCGAAGCAAGCGAAGCCGTGAGTGGCGCTCGCCTTCGAACTGGCACACAACGTCCACCAGGTGTTCAAGGAGCCGCGGCCCGGCAATGTTTCCGTCCTTGGTGACGTGGCCAACCAGGAGAGTGGTCATGTTGCGGCGTTTGGCAGCGGCGATGATCGAAGCCGCGACTTCGCGCACCTGGGAAACACCGCCAGCGCTGCCTTCAACGTCGGCACTGCTCAGCGTCTGTACCGAGTCCACGATGAGGAGTTTGGGTTCCAACTTTTCCACCTGGCCAAGCGCCTGGCCCAGATCCGTCTCTGCCGACAGGTAAAGGGTGTGCGCCACCGCGTCGATCCGCTCGGCCCTCAACTTCACCTGTGCAGCGGACTCTTCACCCGTGATGTAGAGGACGTCCTGCCCTGTGCGGGCAAACTTCGCGGCGACGTCCAGCAGGAGTGTGGACTTCCCGACGCCGGGTTCGCCGGCGAGCAGGATGACGGCGCCGGGGACCAGCCCTCCTCCCAGGACGCGGTCGAGTTCGTCCACGCCGGTGGGCAGGAACGCTGCGGTTGTCCCGTCTACCTCAGCGATCCGGCGGGCCGGCTCCAGCACTGTAGCGGCCGCCGTCGTGCGCGCAACCGTGGCGCCGTACTCCTCGACTGTTCCCCAGGCCTGGCACTCGCCGCATCGACCCACCCACTTGATGGCGGTCCAGCCACATTCGGCGCATTTGTAAGCGGGTGTCTTGGATGCACGGGACGTCTTGGAAGCCATGCGTTCAAGGTTAGCCGGGGGGACTGACAGGATGAGGCGGCGATCTGTTCCGAGAGTTGATCCGGGACAGGGGTGCGGTACGGGTCCTCGGGCATCAGCGGATTGATTCGAGCCGCCACGCGGCGTGCAGCGGCTCCCGGCGAAGTGTGAAAGTCCGCAGTTCCGCCCCTGCCGTGGGGAGTCTGGCTTGGACTTGCCAGTGCTCGCGCGGGGTGTCACCTGCGGCGTCTTGCGTGAACCAGTGGTCGGCGTGAATGTCCGGGTCCACCATCCAGATCCCTCCGTCATGCCGGATGGCCATCGGGGTGCCGTCGGGGCTGAACCGGACAGCGACCTCATGGAGTGCGCAGTTCGGGTGTTCGGGTGCCAGGGTCATGAGGGGCTTCTTTCTACTTGTCAGCCGGGTCAGGCGGCTTTGACGAGGGGGAGTTCGTCCCAGTGGGTGGTGTATCTGGGGGAGAGCATGTCGCGTTTCATGGTCCAGTCGGGTCCGCCGCGGATGCCTGCGTGCCCGAGGCCGATGGTTCCGCGTCCATAGCGTTTGGAGACGTCCTCGAGCAGGGTCCCAACGCCGCGTTCCTCGTGGGGATTCCGGAACAGTTCCAGCGGCTTCTGGTTCCCGGTGGGACGCAGGTCGGTGACCATGATTCCCGCCCGGACGTACTTCACGCCTTCATGGATTTGGGGGAGCAGTGCGTGGGCGGCCTTGGTGAGCAGCACGGGGTCGGCGGTTGGTGCGGGCAGGGTCAGGCAGACTGACGGGAAGGATTTCTCGTTGGGGTTGAAGTGGGACGTCGCGGCGAACGCGGTCAGGACCTTGGCCTGCAGATCGTGTTTTGCCAGGCGTGCAGAGGCCATCTGGGCGTAGACGCTCATGACCTGCCGCAACCCCGCCGCCGTGGTGATCGGCGTGGAGAAGGAACGGGAGAAGATCAGTTGGTCCCTGCCGACGCGTTCCTCTTCCATGGGGATGCAGGGTGTGCCTTGCAGTTCCAGGACGGTGCGCATCATGACGATGGAGAATTTGTCCCGGATCGCCACGGGGTTCGCCCGGGCCAGATCCAGAATCGAAAAGATGCCCATCGCGTTCAGGCGCTTGGTGAGCCGGGTGGCCACTCCCCAAATTTCGATCACGGAAAGCCGCCCCATCAGCGCTTCGCGTTGTTCCGCGGGTACTGATTCCCACCTGCATACGCCACGGAAGGCCGGATTGTGCTTGGCCCATTTGTTGCACAGCTTGGCCAGGGTCTTGGTGGGGGCTATGCCGACGCAGACGGGCACGCCGACGTGTCGCCGGCAGGCCGTACGAATGGTCCGGCCCAGCTCCAGCAGTTGCTCCGGTTCGCCTTTGACGCCCAGGAATGCTTCGTCGATTGAGTAGACCTCCAACCAGGCCGAGTAGCGGCCCAGCAATTCCATGACCCGGGCGGAGATGTCGCCGTAGAGTTCGTAGTTACTGGAGAGGGCCACCAGACCCCATTCCTTGGCGCGGGGCCGGAGTTTGAACCACGGCTCGCCGAGGCCGATTCCCAGCTTCTTGGCTTCGGGGGAGCGGGTGACCGCGCAGCCGTCATTGTTGGAGAGCACTATCACCGGTTTGCCTTCCAGGGACGGGTTGAAGGCGCGCTCGGCCGAAGCGTAGAAGCAGTTAACGTCCACGTGCGCGATTTCCTGCATCCGGCGCATCAGTGCTGGCTTAGACATGGTGCAGGCACCTCGTGGCCACGCCCCAGATGGTGAGTTCGGACAGCGCCGGAACCACGATGTCCGGAAAACGGGGATTGTCTGCCTGCAGAATCACGGCAGTGGGGGTGATCCGGAGCCGTTTGATGGTCAGTTCCCCGTCAAGCACCGCGATCACCACGGAGCCGTCCTTCGGTTCCAAGGCACGGTTGACGATCAGTTCGTCCCCGTCACTGATCCCGGCCTGCTCCATCGACTGCCCGGTAACCCGCACGATGAATGTGCTGGTCACATCTTTAATCAGGTGCTCGTTGAGGTCGATCCGGCCCTCAAAGTAGTCCTGTGCCGGCGAGGGATAACCGGCGGCCACCGCGACCGGCGCCACCAGGATCCTCACCAGAGACAGCCCCGCATCTATCACGCGGGGGCCAACTATCACGCCCACAACACACCTTTTATTCGAATTTATGTTCGAATTTAACTGTACTGCAGGCGGCCGACAAAATAGCTTCTTAATCGAACGCATCCGAGGCGACTCTTCGCTGTGGCCCGGCCGCCAGTGGTTACGAGGCCATCAGATCAGTGCGGAACGCCGTTCAATGAGGAGTGTGTCGCGCCATTGCCCGGCGAGTGGACCGTGCGGCATGCGGGCGATGCGATTGCGGCGTCCGACTACTGTGAAGCCGTGGGCCTTGTGGAGTTTGAGGCTGGGTTCGTTTTCGGGGAAGACGCTGGATTGAATAGTCCAGATCCCTGCGCTCTCGGTGGAGGCGATCAGTGCCTGGAGCAGGGCGGCGCCGATGCCCTGACCGTGGGCGTCCGTGCTGACGTAGATGGAGTGTTCGACCACTCCGGCGTATGCGGTCCGGGATGACACCGGCGTGACGGCTGCCCAGCCCAGAGCGGCCCGGCCTGGCAGGCCAGCGACGTGGCGGTGGCCGGGGAGCCGCGTGGTGTTGAACGCCTCCCAGTCGGGGGCGGTCGATTCGAACGTGGCGTGGCCGCCGTCGATCCCTTCCTGGTAGATCCTTCGCACCGCGGGCCAGTCCCCGGGCTGCATTGCCCTGATCGGCGCTGCGGGGCTCACAGCGCGGCGAGTGTCGCGGCGACCTCATCGAGGGCGCCGGGGACGAGGGAGAAGTAGGCCCACGTGCCGCGCTTCTCCCGGTGCAGCAGCCCGGCCTCTACCAGTACTTTGAGGTGGTGGGACACGGTTGGTTGGCTCAGTTCCAGCGGCCCGGGGAGGTCGCATACGCACGCTTCGCCTGTGGATGAGGCCTTGACGATGGAGAGCAGCCGGAGCCGGTTCGGGTCCGCCAGGGCTTTGAAGACCAGGGCCCGCTGCTTGGCGTCCTCGGCATCGAGGGCAGCGGCGTCGGGGGCGCAGCAGCCACGATCGGCGGTAGTAGCCGGTTCGATGGTCAGCGGAGAAGTCATCTCCCCATTATGCCCGAATATTGACAAGCATCAATATCAAGTTACGGTCAGGCCGTCTCTTTGGCCGGGTGCGGAACGACGACGTCGTCCGGGGCGCTCCCTGCCGCGGGGAACAGGGCCAGTAGTAGGCCCAGGCCCAGTGCGGCACCAGTGATCTGGGCGAGGATGAAGCCGGGAACGGAGACCGGGGCGATGCCTGCGAAGGTATCGGTGAAAATCCGGCCGATGGTCACGGCTGGGTTCGCGAACGAGGTCGAGGACGTGAACCAGTATGCGGCCCCGATGTATGCCCCGACCGCCGGGGCGGCCAGCAGTCCGCGGTTTGTGCGGGCCAGGGAGAAGATGAGAAGGATGAGCCCGGCGGTGGCGACGACTTCGGCAACCAGGTGCCCGGGCGTGGTGCGGTCCTTGGTTGAGATCGAGGTCCCGAGGTCGAACATCACGTTGGCCAGGATGCTGCCGCCGATCGCGCCAGCGACCTGCGCCGCTGCGTAGGTGCCGAGTTCGGTCAGGGTCAGTCCGGTACCATGGCGCCGGCCCAGGAACCAGTCCGCCGCGGAAACTACCGGGTTGAAGTGCGCCCCGCTGACGGGGCCGAACGCCAGGATCAGCACCGTGAGCCCCAGCACCGTGGCGGTGCTGTTTTCCAGCAACTGCAGGCCGACGTCGTTCGGGGACAACTGCTGCGCGGCGATCCCGGACCCGACCACGACGGCGACAAGCAGGCAGGTGCCGATCAGTTCGGCCAAGGCGCGGCGCCACAATGGCGGCTGCTGTGAAGTCATGCCACAAGCTTGACCCGGAAAATTAACTCAGTCAAAATTGAACCAATGGAAACTGAACGAAATACCTTTGACGTTCGGCTAGCGAAGCATGCGGCCCTGGCCGACGCTGCCCGGCTGCGGATCGTGGATCTGCTCACCCTGGGTGACTACTCGCCCGGCGAACTGCAGGCCGAGCTTCGCATCCCCTCCAACCTGCTCTCCCACCACCTGCGCACCCTCGAGGTTGCAGGCCTGGTCGGGCGGCACCGCTCCGAAGCGGACAAGCGCCGCAGCTACCTCAGCCTCACCCCTGGCTCCCTGGATGGCCTCACTCCCGGTGCCGGGCATGCCGTGCACCGGGTGTTGTTCGTGTGCACCCACAACAGTGCCCGCTCCCAACTGGCTACCGCCCTCTGGCGGCAGGCGAGCGATATCCCGGCCGCTTCCGCGGGCACCCACCCTGCCGAGCGCATCGCGCCCGGGGCTGTTGAGATCGCGGCCAGGCACGGGCTGGACCTCGGCCCCCGCGCTCCGCAGCACCTGGATGACGTCGCCGACGGGCGCGACTTCGTCATCACCGTCTGTGACAGTGCCCACGAAGAGCTCGCCTCCCCGCCAAGCAATATTCACTGGTCCGTTCCGGACCCCGTCCGGTCCGGAACCCCCGCCGCTTTCGAGCACGCCTACCAGGACATCACCCGCCGAATCAGCGACCTCGTCCCACGTTTGCACGCCGCCTGAACACCCACTCCACCCCCCCCAACGCCGGGGCCAAGCCTTGCCTCATCTAAATATTGACAATCATCAATGTTTTGGGAAATACTCCCTACATCGACGAACATCAATATCTGGAGGGTGTGGGTTGCGGCCCGGAATACCCAAGCCGAACAGCTCACCCAACCCAAACCCAGGAGAACTCCTTATGAGCAGCGAAACCGTCAAGAAGCCGTCCGTTCTGTTCGTCTGCGTCCACAACGCCGGCCGGTCCCAGATGGCCGCAGCGTTCCTGACCACTCTGGCGCAAGGCGCGATCGAGGTCCGCTCCGCCGGTTCCCAGCCCGCGGACAAGGTTAACCCCGCAGCCGTCGAGGCCATGGCCGAACTCGGCATCGACATGTCCGCCGAGATCCCGAAGGTCCTGACCACCGAGGCCGTGCAGGACTCGGACGTTGTGATCACGATGGGCTGCGGGGACGAATGCCCGTACTTCCCCGGCAAGCGCTACGAGGACTGGGTCCTGGAAGACCCTGCAGGGCAGGGTGTGGAGGCGGTCCGTCCGATCCGGGACGAGATCAAGAGCCGCATCGAGGATCTGATCGCTTCCCTGATCCCAGCCGCCAAATAACCCGCCCCTTTTTCGTCTCTCTTTTAGGAGCAGTTTCGTGAGCAACGAACAACTGATCATCATCGGTTCCGGCCCTGCCGGGTACACCGCGGCCATTTATGCCGCCCGCGCTGGCCTCAAGCCTTTGGTCCTGGCCGGGTCCGTCACCGCTGGCGGGGCGCTGATGAACACAACTGAGGTGGAGAACTTCCCGGGCTTCCCGGGCGGGATCCAAGGCCCCGAACTGATGGACGGTCTGCAGGAACAGGCTGAGAAGTTTGGTGCGCAGGTGGTGTTCGATGACGTCACCGAAGTTGATCTCACCGGTCACCTTAAGCGCGTGGTCACGGGCGCCGGCGAGACGCATGAGGCCCCGGCGGTCATCCTCGCGACTGGCTCGGCTTATAAAGAGCTCGGCCTGGCCGAAGAGAAGAAACTGTCCGGTCACGGGGTGTCCTGGTGTGCCACCTGCGACGGGTTCTTCTTCAAGGACCAGGACATCATCGTCGTCGGGGGCGGGGACTCCGCCATGGAAGAAGCGACGTTCCTGACCCGCTTCGCCAAGTCCGTCACCGTCGTGGTCCGCAAGGACGAACTCCGGGCCTCCCGGATCATGGCCCAGCGCGCCAAGGACAACCCCAAGATCAGTTTCGCCTTCAATTCCGCCATCACCGCCATTCACGGCGACACCAAGGTCACCGGTGTCACCCTCACCGACACCCGCACCGGAGCGACCCGGCAACAGGCCGCGACCGGGATCTTCGTCGCGATCGGGCACCTGCCCCGCACCGATCTGGTCACCGGACAGGTCGAGCTGGACGACGAGGGCTACATCAAGGTTGACTCACCCACCACGCTCACCAACCTCTCCGGTGTTTTCGCCTGCGGGGACGCCGTGGACCACCGCTACCGGCAGGCCATCACGGCCGCCGGCACCGGATGCGCGGCAGCATTGGACGCCGAACGCTACCTCGCCGCGCTGGAGGACTCAGACAGCATCGCCACCGCCCTGGTCGCAGAACCCACGCACGCCTAAGCGCACGATCAGGGGAGGGGGGTGACGCCTGCCGGACCCATAAGGACCGGCAGGTCCCTTCCCGAAACCACCGCACCAACGGACACAGAACAGAGGACAGCATGGATAAGGCCTCCAACCTTCCCGTCGCCGTGATCGGCGCCGGCCCGGTAGGGCTCGCCGCCGCAGCGCACCTGCTCGAACAAGGCCTGGACCCGGTCATCTTCGAAGCAGGCCCCACCGCGGGATCCGCGATCGAGCACTGGCGGCACATCCGGCTGTTCTCCCCGTGGCGGTTCAACCTTGACGCCGCAGCCGTGCGGCTACTCGAGGCTACGGGGTGGGAACACCCGCGCCCGACCGCCCTGCCCTACGGTGGGGAATTGATCGATAATTACCTCGCGCCGCTGGCCGCCACAGAACCGATCGCGTCCTGCCTCCACACCAACGCACGGGTCATTGCCGTCACTCGGAATGGCCTGGACAAAACCCACAGCAAGAACCGGGACACCACTGCATTCACCGTCCGCGTCGACCACGGCAACGGGGAGATCCGGGACCACGCCGTGGCCGCGGTCATTGACGCCTCAGGAACCTGGTCCACGCGCAACCCGCTGGGCACGTCCGGCCTGCCCGCCATCGGCGAAGAACAAGCCGGTACGCGGATCTCCTCGCCCCTGCCCGACGTCACCGGCCGGGACCGCGAAGCATTCGCCGGCCGCCGTGTGCTGGTTGTCGGTGCCGGCCACTCGGCGGCGAATACCCTGATTAACCTGGCCGACCTGGCCAAAACAGAGCCCACCACCCGGGTCCTCTGGGCCGTCCGCGGCGCGAGCGCTGAGAAGGTCTACGGTGGCGGTGACGCCGACGGGCTCCCGGCCCGCGGCCAGCTCGGCTCCCGCCTGCGTCGCCTCGTCGAAGCCGGAACCATCGAACTGCATACCGGGTACGGGATCAGCACCATCAAAACCCTCAACACGGGAGTCACGGTCGAGGCCGTGGACGGCCGCACCCTCGAGGCCGACGTCATCGTCCCGTGCACCGGGTTCCGGCCCGATCTGGATATCCTGCGTGAACTGCGCCTGAACCTGGACCCGGCCGTTGAAGCACCCACCGAACTTGGCCCCCTCATCGACCCGGAATTCCACTCCTGCGGGACCGTCCCACCCCACGGCGCGAAGCTTCTCGCCCACCCGGAAAAGGACTTCTACATTGTCGGGATGAAGTCGTACGGGCGGGCCCCGACGTTCCTGCTTGCCACCGGCTACGAGCAAGTCCGCTCCGTCGCGGCCGCCCTTGCCGGAGACCAGGAAGCCGCCGACACTGTCCATCTGGACCTGCCCGAAACGGGTGTTTGCTCCACCGATGCCGGCACCAGCTGTGATATCCCCACCAACAAAACTGAAGAGCAAGAGTCCCAAAGTGGTTGCTGCTCGGCTCCGGAGCCGGCGTTCGTCGGGTTCCCGACCGGGCTGGCCCACGGACGCTCGGGCCAGAACCAGTCCAATTAAAGAGATGAAGTGACGGCCAGCCGGCCTTGAAGCCGGCGGCGGCTGGGGGGAGAGTCTCGGTCTCAGAAGACTCTGTCGCCGCCGGCTTCGTCATGGGCCGGACCGCCCTACGGCGGCCGGAGCACCGGTTGTGGAGACCACCGATGCGGTGTTGCGAAGTGGAATTCCGGCGATGCTTGGGGCTTGTCCGGCCTTCCAAGAAACAGTTAACCGTCCGGCGGAACGGGGAACACGAGTAGTCGGTACTCGTTAAATCGGCGCCTCGAAGGGGCCCACTACTTGGTTCTACCCGCCAGCCGGAAAACCTACCCTCCCCGCCCGTTCCTCGCGGCATCCACGAACACCGCCAGGCCCAGGACACCGAGCGCAACTCCCAGCGAAGCCACAACGTCGGTGAGCCAGTGATATCCCAGGTACAGCCGGCTGTAGGCGACCAGCAGCGTCAGAAGAGCGGCGGCGCCATACGCCAGGACCGCCGTCGTGCGCGTTCCGGAACGCGAGCACAGCAGGTAGGCGAGGACGAACGCCAGTACCGAGGCGCCGAGGGTGTGGCCGGAGGGGAAGGACAGGGCGTCGTCGGGCCCAAGCAGAAAATCCGTGGAGGGTGGCCTGGAACGCGTCACTTCCAGTTTGACCACGGTGGCAAGCACTACTGAGACAACCATGGCGCCCAGCAGCACGGCAGGACGCCACAGCTCCCGTTTCCACGCCGCCCAGACCACGGCAATCAGCCCCGCGGCGATCGACGTGACCGTTGGCGATGTCAGTGCCGAAACTGCCGCGAGGAAGCCGTTGACCAAAGGACTGCGCGAATCCACGAGCAATGTGTGGACGGTTCCGTCAAGGGTGGCAAGCCCGCTGGAGGACAGGACAGCGGCAAACATCAACCAGAAAATGGCATCTCCGGCCACGAACAGGGCTCCGGCCCAAAGGAACAGCACGCGCTGGCGGGGCCGCAGGGGCGGGCCGGGCCGGAAACGCGCGGGGGAACGCATTGATGACGCAGGGAGCATCGCTCCATTATCCACAGCGGACTTGAGCCTTCGCTGGGAGCGGCGCGCAAAGCCCAAAGTCAGAGCCGCGGCAAAACCGAGCGTGCCTCTTCCGGCTCCAGCCCGCTGGCTTCAAGCAGGTCCACCAGGAGCGGCCTGAACAGCATCACCACCGCCTCCCCCTCCAACCGCTGCACATCGAGCATCTTCGGGTGCACGCGCGAGGCCACCATGGTCAGCTCGGTGCGGGCACGCCGCATGTGGGCCCGTCGCGCGCCGTCGTTCTGCTCCGCCAAACCGAGGGCCAGCTCATCGATTGCTGCGGCGGTCTCCTGCAGGACTTCGGCGATGTTGTCGATCGCCTCATCGGAGAGTGCCGCGTGGTTGATCGCGCTGGTCAGCCTGCGGGCAAAGACCCGGCTGTTACGCAGCGCGAGGTCGATGTACTCCAGGGAATGTTCCAGTCCCGCCAGTTCATCCCTGTGCCTTCGATGCGCGGGAGCGAGCGTTGCCACCTCGCCTGACGCCCGCAGCGTCTGCCGCATACGATCCACCAGCGCCTGGCAGTTGCGGCCGCGGATCAGCGCATGCCACGCGGCGGTGGAGTCACTGTCGATCATCGCCTTCGCGCAGTCGCGCAGGATTTCCGCCAGCTCGTCCAGGATCTCCCGAATGTCCTTCCGGGGCTCCCTGCGTGGGTCCTTCGGCATGAGGACGGTCACCAGGAGCGCGAACACTCCGCCCACCACTGCGTCCAGGCTGCGCGTGAACGGCCCGCCGGCCGGCGCCGGCAGCAGCACTACCAAGAGCGACTGCAGGCCCAGCTGGGTGGTGAAGATGGTGCCGCTGTCCAGGAACCTGGCCAGCAGGATGGAGAAAAGAAGTACGACGGCGGCCTGCCAGATTCCGGCGCCCAGCCAGTGGAGCAGGAGGTCGCCTACAACGATGCCTAGCGTGCAGCCCAAACCCACCTCGATCACGCGACGCAGGCGTGGATCGCGGGAGAACCCCAGCGCAATCAAGGATGACGTTGCGGCGAACAGGGGGCCTTGGTGGCCAAGGACGTATTCGGCAAACGCGTAAGCGCCCACCGCGCAGACGGTCATCTGGATGGCGGGCACCAGTGAGTTCCGGCTCCGCACCAGGCCGGTCCTCAGCCGGGTACGGACAAACCTCTTGCTTGCGGAGAGTCCCTTCGTGGCGGCCATGCCTTCCAGTCTATTTGTGAAAACGCGCCACCAACCTCAAGGTGGCACGCGCCACATAACCCAATGGTCCGCCGTCGTTCACTTTCCGTTCACTTTCCGCCACAGGTCCCGTTACCTGCGCTCCATACCTTCAGTTAAGGCACAAAAGGTCCACAGATCACCCGCGCCGAAATCTCCGTTCGGCAGCATCTGAAATCCCTGGAAGGGGCACATACAAGTGAAGGCAACTCACTTCGGCCGTACTGCGGCCATCGCGGTCATCGCAGCTGGCGCACTCGCGCTCACCGCTTGTGGTTCCGACAACGCAACCGGCACCTCCGCCGGCACGCAGTCCGCCGCATCCGGTACCAAGGTCACCGGCACCCTCACGGGCATCGGCGCCTCCTCCACCGGCGCCGCAATGGATGCTTGGAAGGCCGGTTTCTCCACTGCCAACCAGGGCGCAACCGTTCAGTACTCCCCGGATGGTTCCGGTGCGGGCCGCAAGGCCATCGTTGACGGTTCGGCCCAGTTCGCCGGTTCCGACGCCTACCTGAAGGATGAGGAACTGGAGGCCTCCAAGGCCAAGTGCGGTCCCGATGGCGCAATCAACATCCCGGTCTACATCTCCCCGATCGCTGTTGCTTTCAACGTCCCGGGCATCACCGAACTGAAGCTTGACGCAGCCACCGTAGCCAAAATCTTCCGCGGCGAGATCACCAACTGGAACGATCCCGCAATCGCAGCCCTGAATTCCGGCGTCACCCTGCCGGACCTCAAGGTCACCCCGGTCAACCGCTCTGACGACTCCGGCACCACCTCCAACTTCACCGACTACCTCGCAACTGCTGCTCCCGAGGTTTGGACGGATAAGGCTGCAGGCGTTTGGCCCGCATCCCTGAAGGGCGAGAACGCCAAGGGCACATCCGGCGTCGTCAAGACCGTCACCGACACCCCCGGTGCCGTGACCTACGCTGATGACTCCGCTGTCTCCGGCAAGCTGGGCACCGCATCCATCAAGGTAGGCGAAGAGTTCGTCAAGATTTCCGCTGAGGCCGCTGCCAAGGCTGTTGAAGCCGGCAAGCCCGTTGATGGCCGCGCCACCAACGACATTGCCATCAAGCTGGACCGCAAGACCACCGCTTCCGGCGCCTACCCGGTAGTGCTCGTCTCCTACCACGTTGTGTGCACCACGTACGAAACCAAGGATGTGGCTGACCTGGTCAAGGCCTTCGAAACCTACGTCGTCTCCGACGAGGGCCAGAAGACCGCCGCTGACGCCGCAAAGTCCGCACCGCTTTCCAAGGCGCTGCAGGACAAGGCCAAGGCCGCCATCGAAACCATCAAGGCCAAGGCCTAAGGTTTCCCGGCGGGCTTGCCCGGACCGGCTGAACACTGAAGTTCCCTGTCCCGGATGCCGGTGGCCAGAAGCCACCGTTCCGGGGCAGGGAACTTAGCCATGTAAGACCAGTTCACTCCAGACTTAAGGACCGTGAAGTGACCACCAACTCCCTGACAACCTCCCAAGGCGCAGGACGCGCCGGGGACAAGGTTTTCTCCGGGGCCGCCTTGGCCGCAGGGTGCCTGATTCTCGCGGTTCTCTTCGGAGTCGCGCTGTTCCTGGTCGTCCAGGCCATCCCGGCTCTCGTTGCCCCTCCGGAGGACATCCAAGGCGGGCACGGCTTCTTTGCCTACATCGCCCCGATCGTGGTGGGTACGCTCATTGCCGCCGTGATCGCCCTTGTCATCGCTACTCCTGTGGCAATCGGCGTGGCGCTGTTCATCTCGCACTACGCTCCCCGCCGGCTTGCCTCGGGCCTGGGCTACGTGGTGGACCTCCTGGCCGCCATCCCTTCCGTTGTTTACGGTGCCTGGGGTGCAGCGTTCCTCGCCAAGGAAATCTCCCCGGCCTACGACTGGCTTGCCAACAACCTGGGCTGGATTCCGATCTTCCAGGGCCCGGCCTCCGCCACCGGCAAGACGATCCTCACCGCGGGCATCGTCCTGTCCGTCATGGTCCTTCCCATCATCACCTCTCTGTCCCGCGAAATCTTCCTGCAGACCCCCAAGCTGCACGAGGAAGCCGCGCTGGCACTGGGAGCGACCCGCTGGGAAATGATCCGCATGGCCGTCTTCCCGTTCGGCCGCCCGGGCATTATCAGCGCCATCATGCTGGGCCTGGGCCGGGCGCTCGGCGAGACCATGGCCGTCGCGCTGGTGCTCTCCTCGGGCGCCCTGACTGCGAGCCTGATCCAGTCCGGCAACCAGACCATCGCCGCGGAAATCGCCCTGAACTTCCCGGAAGCAAGCGGCCTCAAGGTCAACACGCTGATCGCCGCAGGCCTGGTGCTGTTCGTCATCACCCTTGGCGTGAACATGATCGCCCGTTGGATCATCACCAAGCACAAAGAATTCTCGGGAGCCAACTAAATGACCGCCACAGCAGTCCGCAAGCGCTCCGCGCTCACCAAGGGCCAACTGCCAAAGTTCGCGCCCTACGTTGTCCTGGCCGTCGCGCTGATCGTTGGCGCGGCCATTCTGGCCTTGATTGGCTTCAACGCCTTCGGCTGGGGGCTTGTCTCCGCGATCCTCTTCACCGTCGGCCTGGTGGCGTGGAGCGGTGCCGTTGAAGGTGCCCGCAAAGCCAAGGACAAGCTGGCCACCTGCCTGGTGGTCGGGGCCTTCCTGGTGGCGCTCCTGCCCCTGGTTTCCGTGATTTGGACCGTTCTGGTGAACGGAATCCCCGGGCTTGTCACTCCGGGCTTCCTGAGCACGTCCATGAACGGGGTCACCGGCGTCTACGACAACAAGGCAGTCGAGGAAGGCGGCGCGGTCTTCGGCGGTATCTACCATGCACTGTTGGGCACCGTCCAGATCACGCTCCTGGCCACTGTCATTTCCGTGCCCGTCGGGCTCCTCACCGCCATCTACCTGGTGGAGTACGGCGCAGACCGACCTTTGGCCAAGGCGATCACCTTCTTCGTGGACGTCATGACCGGCATCCCGTCCATCGTGGCCGGCCTGTTTGCGGCTGCGTTCTTCTTCGCAGTCGTGGGCCCCGGCACCAAGACCGGTGCGGTGGCCGCCGTCGCGCTTTCAGTCCTGATGATTCCGGTGGTTGTCCGCTCCAGCGAGGAAATGCTCAAGATTGTCCCGAACGAGCTTCGCGAGGCATCCTACGCGCTCGGTGTCCGGAAATGGCGCACCATCCTGAAGGTTGTTATTCCGACGGCGATCTCCGGTATTGCTTCCGGCGTCACCTTGGCAATCGCCCGGGTCATCGGCGAAACCGCGCCGATCCTGGTGACGGCCGGTTTCGCTACCACCATCAACAACAACGTGTTCGGCGGCTGGATGGCCTCCCTGCCCACGTTCATTTACACGCAGATCCTGAACCCGACGTCGCCGTCCAACCCCGGCCCCTCGGACCAGCGTGCGTGGGGTGCGGCCCTGGTGCTGATCATCCTGGTGATGCTCCTGAACCTCGGAGCACGCCTGATCGCCCGTCTCTTCGCTCCGAAAACAGGCCGCTGACCGGGCCCACGGCCCGTCCCGCCCCAAAAACTTCCAGACCCCCAAGGAACAAAGGAACACCATGTCCAAGCGCATCGACGTCAAAGACTTGAATGTCTACTACGGCAACTTCCTGGCCGTTGAAGACGTCAACATCAACATCGAAGCCAAGTCCGTCACGGCCTTCATTGGCCCGTCCGGCTGCGGCAAGTCCACCTTCCTCCGGACCCTCAACCGCATGCACGAGGTCCTTCCCGGCGCCCGTGTTGAGGGCGAGGTCCTGCTCGACGGCGATAACCTCTATGGCCCCGGCGTGGACCCCGTGACCGTGCGCACGCAGGTTGGCATGGTCTTCCAGCGCCCCAACCCGTTCCCCACCATGTCTATCCGCGACAACGTGCTGGCGGGCGTGAAACTGAACAACAAGAAGATTTCCAAGGGCGCAGCCGATGCCTTGGTGGAGAAGTCCTTGGTTGGAGCCAACCTGTGGAACGAGGTCAAGGACCGCCTGGACAAGCCAGGTTCCGGCCTTTCGGGTGGCCAGCAGCAGCGTCTGTGCATCGCCCGCGCCATTGCCGTGGAGCCGCAGGTGATCCTGATGGACGAACCGTGCTCTGCGCTGGACCCGATCTCCACCCTCGCCGTGGAGGACCTCATCAACGAGCTCAAGGACCAGTACACCGTGGTGATCGTGACACACAACATGCAGCAGGCGGCCCGCGTTTCGGATAAGACGGCGTTCTTCAACATTGCCGGTACGGGCAAGCCGGGCAAGCTCATCGAGTTCGCGGACACCACCACCATCTTCAACAACCCGTCCCAAAAGGCCACCGAGGACTACGTGTCCGGCCGCTTCGGATAAGGGTTGTCCAGGCTCCGGTTTCCGTAGGGGACCGGCGGATCACGACGGCGGCCGTCGCCTTGGGGGTACGGCCGCCGTCGTCTTTTTCGTACCCGGCCCCGCACCCAAGTAGGTCGCATTTGTGCGCGTTTTGACCGCTCTAAACGCGCGGAACTGCGACCTAGCGGTTCCGCGCCGTCGGCGCCCCATGGAGTGGGGAAAGTGTGCGT
>NZ_JAPDNV010000026.1:0-50823 GCF_026013155.1 Paenarthrobacter sp. PAE-2
ACCTTCCCGCAGAATCCCAGGATCCCGCTACTTCAGGTGTCCACCAACAGAGGCTGACGCCACGCGTGCCTGTTTGCGGCGAGGAGTGCACGACGTACCTGTCGGCCTAATACGCCTAGCCAGCCGGCATCACCGGCCGCCGCTTACACCACTCATCTCATACCCGGATGTTGAGGAAGACGTCAGCTCTCGAGCCAGAACTCTTGGACGTTCCCAAAGTAACGTTCGGCGGAGGTTAGGTCCTGGGATAGGTCCTGTATTTCCTGCTCGATCGTTGCGAGTCTGCGAAGCGCGACGGCCTCTTCCTCGGGCGACTTCGCTTCGTTCGCTTGTCGCTCGATTTCTTCGGCCCGTTCCTTAGCGATAGCCAACTCGTCATCCAGCTTATCTATGGCAACACTAGCCTCTTTGATGGCGGCTTCCGCAGCTTCTGGATTCTCATCGTATCTCGTCAAAATTGATCCCCTCAGTACATTTTTAGTGACCTCGTGAATAGTCTTATCAGATCCACCGCTGCTCGTTTCCCTTGAACCTCAAGTTGCACATAACTTCGAGTATGGTTCAAGCGCAGCGACTACGTCGTCGAAGGCCTGTTACCAGCAGATATATACTCCCCACATATGCAAAAAAGCTCGCCCTGTTCGGTCACCGCTGGGCCGGAAGGAAGAACATGGGTAATTTCTCTGACAAACGAAGACACCTTACGTCTTGGCAGGCAGGGACCGCCGTCCCATGCCTAAGCATCGAAGAACATACGACCGGAGAGGATGACCGTCCTCCACGGCCGGTCTTCTTCGCGCACGACTCAACAGCGGAGATCTAGGAGCGCAGTGGGTTTCTGGCATACCGGTTACATGGAGTTCCATGAGCACACTGAAGAGGGCGGCGGAGGATTCATCGACGAGCGGCAGGTCTCGGTGTTCCCATGTACAACATGTGGCCTCCAGTTCGTCACCGAGCGTGACTTCCGTGTTCACACGTTTCAAGGACATTCAATTCAACGGCCCGTCCTGGTGTTTAAGGGCCGGGAATGCGGAAGAGGTCGACTCCTCGTCACAGAAGAAACCTCGGTCGACGACTGGGTAATACGCAATACCGATAAAGTCACGGTGAACGGCAGCACAGTCTCGTTGGAAAGCGTAGCCGAAGTCCTCTGCTCTCAGCGGACCGGGGTAGTCGAAGTTACCCTCGCGCAAAATGGTGTTCCCCGTCCACCGCGTTTCGAGTTCGAGTTCAATCTCACCGAGGAAAACGACTTGCTCTCGGTCGACGAGGCTCTAGACCGCCTAATAGATGGACGTGAGCTAAGTGCCCGCTCCATCGATGACTTCATTATGCGCTCCAAGCACTATCCGACCTCCGCCAGGTACGTCGCGGGTCTTGCCAACTATCTGTACGGCGTCATGGCCCGCGAACGCGCGGCGGAGAGCGGAAATCCCGACGAAACACCTGCTGGAGACGGCTATCAGGCTAAGTACGACCAAGCAGTCGAAATTCTCCGAAACTTCGATCGACCTCCGGCAGAAGCAATTTGCGGCATAGTCGCCTTCCACTACAACCAATTCAAACGAGCCATGACCAAAACCAGGAGCCAACGCGTCGCAGAGGCCTCTCTACGGCTCCAGTCGCTGCTCACTGGGCAACCTACCGCGCTGGGAGACCTGTCGCTTACACCGCACTCGAGTCTCGACAGAGCACTTAGCGATTCTGTAATTGAACAGGTTCTACAGTGGAGCACCATACCGCTTGATGGGTCCGCCGCGCCTGACGTTGTATCTGAGCTAACTTCAGGCATCAACACGCAGCGGTTCAACGATTCCCTCAAACTGCACCTTGTTGCCGCTGAACACACCTTCGCGGCCGGTGATTTGGTCTCCGCCAAGCGCCACGCAGAGAACCTACGTCACAGTCGACTCACCGAAGACTGGTATGCAGCCTTCCAAACCCGCGTCCAACTATAGGAGTTGCAAGATAGTGACGATAAATCCCGAATCCACTGGGCCTGCTGCTGATGTCGCGCCCGATTCCAAGCACGATGAGAACTTTCGACGGAAGGTGGCACAACCGCCGGTCACGGACACCACAGCGAGGAAGGAAACCCCCAAATCCATTCTTGCCCTCTTTGAGTTTGCTTACAGGGAACCAGGCCGAAAGCTCAACCTCACACGCAAAGCACTAGACGACATACCCCTGCAGCCCAACGCGGCACAAGACGAAGTGGATGCCGTTCGTCGACTAGTCCAAACGGATCCTTTCCTCAATGTTCCGCCCAACGTGTTAGCGGCGGTGGCCGAATTAGGCGCTGAACGACGTGTTCGTGAACGAATCCTTGATCTGGTGCTGGAAGCCATGGATAACCACAGTGTCTTTAAAAACCGGATCAGGCCGTGGATGGAAGCCCAGACCCAGGCTCCCACCCAACAAGTCATCGAGGCAGTCAAGGAAGCAAAGTTCAATGAACTTGGCCTTCAAAAACCGTCTGACCTGACCGAGGCTACCCGTGAGCGGCTGCGAGTCAATGCGGTGACAACGGTTGCACTCATGAGCGTTCTTCGGGGTATGCCACTGGATCATTTTATTGATGACATGAGCACACACATCTGGAAAAAGCACATGGACCGAAACGAAGCACGAGCTGCTGCCGTATTGTCTGCTGCCAAGAACACTGACGCCCTTCACTACCTATCCCAGCGATTCACAACTCGTGTGCAAGACAGCGATGCTGGACGTGAAAGAGCCACCATTCAGGCACGAGAATACGAACTCCGTGCGATAAGAGCTGAGGCTTTAGGCAAGCAACGACTAAGCGATCTGGACTCTGAGAGGACTCGTTCCGCACGCCTGGAGGCAGAAATCGATGATCTAAAGCGGCGCCTGGCTGCAGAGCAAAGCAGCCGGATAGTGGATCGAAGCCACCACGTAGATGACTATGAAATTCTCCGAACACAAGTCATCCGTCGCTTAACTAACCAGGTGGAGCTCCTGAACGACGGCCTTCACGCATTACGCAACGGAAGCACAGATGTTGCTGAGGAGTTCGTTGACCGAGCCCTGAACGCGATCGGCGGCGAAGTCAAACGCCTCAAAGAAATCGATGGAGTGTAACCATGATTGTCGGATTCGATTTTGGAACCACAAACAGCCTGGTTTCCATAATAAGCGGCAACCGGGTCATTGATGTCTTGGATGAAGAAGGCCGTCCTCATCCTTCCGTAGTCCGGTACGAGGGCGAGGAAGTAATAGTTGGGCGAGAAGCACGCCATGCCCTGGAAGAGGTCGGACTGGGAGTCCATGGCAGCACCGTGCGCTCACCCAAATTCTATCTGGGGCAAGAGACCATCAACGTGGGCGGGGTGGATCGCAGCCCTGTCGATATTGTGGCCGAAGTCATCAGCCATGTCCGGACAGAGTCCAAACGAAGCAATCGGCGTCAAGTGCTGGGCGAATTGGACCGTGCTGTCGTCACCATCCCGGTGAACATGAACGGTCCGAGACGTGCCGCGCTTCGCGAGGCGTTCGCTCAGGCCGGGATGTCAGTGGCCCAGTTCGTTCACGAACCGCTAGCAGCACTATATGGCTACCTTCGAGGAGCAGCGGACCCTCAAAGTGAGATGCGCCGGTTGATGCGCCGCAATGTTCTCGTCGTCGACTGGGGTGGTGGCACGCTCGACCTAACGCTCTGCCGGATTGAATCCGGCAGGATCCTTCAGCTGCGTAATGGCGGGACAGATCTCGTCGGCGGCGACGAATTTGATCAAGTTATTCGCGACGAGGTCGTCACAAGGTTCTCCAACACGCACGGGATCTCAGGATCGGACAAGCCGACACGAGAGGCACGCTTACGCCTGCTTCAACTCACGGAACGAAACAAGATCGAACTGTCAGAGCGCGCAAAAGTAACGTTCTACGGCCCGAGCTATTTCCCTGAATCTGGTACTACGCTTCAGTACTCCCTGAGCCGACAGGAACTTGACGGGATAACCCGCCCCCTCGTGGCAGCGGGAGTTCGGGAAATTGAATCACTTCTCGAAACCGCCGGAATGGCTCCCGCCCAGATTTCACTCTGCCTCGTCGCAGGAGGTATGGCAGCTATGCCCAGCATCCGGAGCAGCCTCCACGAGTTGTTCGGTCCAGAACGCGTGCTCGTCCCGGAAAACAGCGGCACGTTGGTTTCGCAGGGCGCAGCCTGGATAGCTCATGACTCGCAGCGGTTAGTACTGGCAAAGCAAATTGAACTGGAAATGTCCCGCGGATCCAGGCTTCCCCTTCTAAGCGCCGGAACGCCGATGCCCACTCACAACCATGTCCGCCGGGAGCGCTTCCACCTCTACTGCACAGACCCGACGGATGGGACCGCGAAGTTCTCAGTGGTGGCACCCTCAGAGCTGACCGAGCAACCACAGGCAAGCGATCCCAGAACTTCACTAGGGGTAGTAACCATCAAGGTCGATAAGAGTGCACCGCCGCTCACCGAACGACTCGAATTTGACGTCCAGGTGGACGATGACCTCATCCTCTCGGTAGAGGCCAAGTCCAGCCAGCAAGGTAGCCGCGCCACAGCCTCCTATTTCGACCTGGAGTTCGGAATCGGCCTCCCCGGTGCAGAGGACCTCGGATCCATCGACGCTGCCGATACCAGCCGCTTCGTGCCTAACGACGGTCTCGTAATCCGAGCCAATGTTGCAGACGAAAAGGACTCGCGCTTAATTCCAGGTGATGTCCTCTACAAGCACAAACCACAAGCGTTCTCGAGAATCCCCGGCCCCGGCCAAGCTACTGAGGAGCAGATCCAGGAACATCTGTACTACATGCCATGTGCTGTCTGTAAGCGGCAGTGGGGCGACCCTGCCTGCAGGTGCGCCTCGTCGGTAATTTAGCGTGGCAGCTCAGCAGCTTGTCGTCTGCATCGTCGACGGCGATTTCACCGTTGAAGAATCCATCCGCCGGCCAGTTCGGCTGACCCCCGATGGTTATGCCGGCATAGTATTTGCGGGCGCAGTCTACCCAGTCTTCGACGGCAACCTCGTTGACATCTCGGGAGCGTCATGGGAAATCGAGGACTGCAACCGGTTCCTCTTCTCAGATGCCTCAGTCCCCTACGCGCCCCGACTCAGTAACGCAATCAGGCCGTCTAGATTCGAAGGATTTGCCGGAGAATGGGCACTCGAAAGCAACCGCTTTGGGCACCACGTCGTTTTCAACGCCTCCGAGCGAGCTGCAGCAGAGGTCATTGGCGCCCTGGAAGCAGCGGACCTCTCAGTGCAGCGGTGGGACGTAAGCCATCGAACGGCCTCCGATGGCAAGTTCTATGACTGGTTTGCCCGCCTGCGCCTACAGGCTGGCCGCGACGAAGTAATAGCACGGGTTTCAGCGGCATTCTCGCCTTCAGCAGTCAGCCCTCTACCCGATCTCTTACAACCAGAAGATACACGGCTGGAAGACCTCACCGCCCAGGTCGAGCGTCTGCTTGACCAAACCATCACGCTACAGGAGCGCCTAACCGGGTCAGAACTAGAAGTTCACAACCTTCGCCAGCGGCTCAAAGCGGCTACAGACCGCGAAGCTAAACTGTCGGCCGACCTCAAGCGGTCGCTAGAGCACCAGAAAACTCTGCGTACCCAGATCGCGACACTGGCCAACTCAACTGAACCATCCAACTACGCCAAAGAACTCCTGGCTGAACAAAAGGAGACGGAAGAGCTACTTGAATTTGCACTGTCTGAGAACGCTGAACTCCACAGCAGCATCGCGAACTGGCGCACTCGGGCAGAACAAGATGGGGCCCGGATCGTTTCTCTGAAGGCTACGATGTCTGCCCTGCAAGACAGGATCCAAGAGTTCCAGCAACAGGAAGGCGAACGACGTAGAACCACCACAAATTCCACAGTCCCGCGGCGAGGCGTCCTCGGATTTCTGGACACGATCTTTTCGCGGCTAGTTTTCGTTCTCGATGGCGCAGAAGTCCTGGCAAATGTGGAATCACCAGCTTCGCTTCTACGGTCGCTCGTCCAGATCGATATGGGCGAGAACCTCGGAAAAGATCTAGAAGGCGTCCGAGGATGGCGCGAAATTTCGAAGCTCTCAACCGGAATTGCCGGAAGTGAAGACATGGGCCGTCTCTACTACAAGCCCGACGGCAACCGTGTGCTTGTCAGCGTTCACATAAAGCAGGACGACAAGGAGCAGCGCCGCCACATTGACCGACTTCGCTCCGTATAGCTGGCTGCGAAGCCATGCCATCCAACAGAATCGCTGACCACTCCGAACACTGAGTGCCGACCGGTGCCAGCTGTGCAGGCGGGTTGCCGACAAGATGGTAAGCACTTGATGTTCGTGAAAATGTTTGTGGCCTAACGGGGCTAGACCTTGGAGGCCGACTCCTTCGGTGAAGCATCGATGATGACAACCTCCATCGTGTCCGTCCTGTTCAGGCCGAGGTCCTGCACCGCGTTCTCAGTCTTTTCGATTTCCTTCGCCGAGTACGCGATGACGACAAAGACTGCTGAGTCTGTGCCATTCGCCTTCTTATAGACCTCGACTTGGTTCTCCATATTGCGCTTAAGGGAGCTGCTTTTGGCGAGCTTGAACTCGATCAGGGTCTTGTCGAGGCCCATCGAAATCTTGAAGTCGACCGGTCCGCGACCGTTGTTGGCTTCGCGGTTGACATCGAACCGGGATTCTTGGAGTAGCAGGCCGAAGAAGATCTGGACATCCGCTTCGCTTGACAAACCTTTACCGTCGCCCTTGTTGATTGCGCGCCAGCCGTCTTGGTTCTCGACGTAGTTCTTGAAGATTCCGACTGCCCGGCGCGCTTCCTGCTGCGAGTTCCACGGCTTCTCGTAGAGGCTCGTCTTCTGAGCGATGTCACGGGCCGCCAGCTGCACCTGGTCGCGGAGCAGGGCTTGGGTGTCTTGAACCTTCTCCCAGCTTCTGGCGATGGCCTGGTCGCCGGTCTCTTCTTTGAGTTTGATGTAGCAGTCGACGAGCTCGGGGAAGTGGCGCAGAGCGAGAGCACGCGCCTCGCGGTGGTCCTTGTCCGTAGACTTCTCGGTAAGGCGTTTGGCGAGGTAGTTGTTGACGTCCGATCTGAGCTGATCGTCTTCTGTTGCTTCGAGAACCGTGTCAAAAGATCGATCCATGTCGGAGCGGTTGATCCACGTATCGTCCTTCGTGAGGAGATCGCTGGGGGTCAGAATCACGAAATCGCCTTCCGTGAATGGGAGCTCGTACGTCCCGGCCGCCCACGTCTGGGTGTTGTAGTTGAACTTCGCGCGCGGGACCGCGATCTTCTTCCGGCTGTCCGGAGGGAGGTGCTTGATTGCGAATTCGCTCGTGTACTTCAGCAGGAAATGTTTGATGAGGTTTGTCGTCAGGTCTGAGATGGTGTCCCGGCCGACACCGTTGCTGACGAGGGCGAGCTTCTCGACATGGGTCGAGTTGGTGATGGGCTCGTTGCCGACGTTGCGGAGCAGATTGCCAAGGGCGCCGTGCATTGCGACTGCGAACTTCCTTCCGAGGCCGTGGCCGCGGTTGCTGCCGACGGTGAACCCGAGCCAGTTCTGCCTCACCTCGCTGAACGAGTACCAGCTCTTGATGCGGCCCGAATCGAGCGGTTCGTCGGCGTGATCGCGTAGGAAGCGGAGATAGTTGACGATCTGCTCGTGCAGCGCGCGGTACTCTTCCTTATCGCTGTTGAAAAGCAGGAATGGATCGATGAAGACCGGGAGGTCGGAGACGACTGAGATGTCGAAGGCACCCCAGTCCTCAAGCACCTGTGGGTCCACGTTGAATCGATCGCTGAAGTAGACACCTGCGGGGTCAGCGGCCCATTGAGCCTCCGCCTCAGCCACGCTTGACCAGTCGCTGCAGCGCCTTGTCGTAGACGTAGTCGGTGATCTCGCCGGACATGATCATTGCGACGGCCTTGTTGATAGTCTCCAGCGGCACCAGGAACCATTCCGAGGGATCGTAGTCGAGCCCTTTCCGGTCTACCTGTGTCAGGTCCAGACGCACCTCGGCAAACACCCGGTGCAGGAGGTGCTCCAGCCACGACGCACGCACGTTGTAGAGGCGGTAGTCCGCCAGCACCTTCACGGGTGCCATCAGGTAGGTCGGTGAAGTTGTCGCATTCTTGATCCGCGTCTCGACGTTTGTGGTTGAGAAACCGATCTTGTGGAGGTCGTTCATTCCCGCGATTTGGGGGTCCTCGCTGAGCGACTGCAGCACGTAGATGTGACCGCTCTCCACATCCGCGTCGAGGACTTCGCCGGCATCGTGGCCCGCCCGTGCAAGGACCTGGCCCTGCGCTTCATATAGCCGGGTCATGAGGCTCTGCCTGTACATCGCCGACTCCGTGCCGTTCTCGAAGACGACGCGCAGGCGCTGCTTCTGCCTGGGCCTACCGCCGACGATCAGGTCGACGTCCTCGCCGACCTCAGCCACGAAGCACATGACGCCGCTCAGCACGAAGAACACACCCACGCGGATGAGATCCATGCCTGTGAAGGGCATCAGCTTGTATGTGCCATCGGCCAACTCGGCGTGCTTGGCCTTGAACAGCGGCTCGAACAAGTCGAAGTCCTCGGATTTCACCCGCTGGGCAACCGAGTCCGGAGACTCGGGCCGCTTGATCACGGGTAGATCCGACACGTCGAGGATGCCGGAGTCGTCGCCGAGCAGATCGTCCAGCTCATCGCTCTCAAGAAGGTCGCCCAGCGACTCAGGAGCTGCTTCTATTGTGAGTAAATCGAACTCCGTGTCGAGGTGTTTGAGCGCCGCAATCTTTTCGTCGTTGGCGAGGATGCCTTCGAGCCGGGCCCCGAGCTTCCGTTCGGCGATCTCCCGGGTCACCGAGCTGGGCAGACGCCCGTGCGTTCGCCGGAACTCCACGATCTCCAGGAATGCACGTTCGAGCCGGTCGGACGAGGTGATCTTCCTGGGCTTCTCGGGCGCGTCGAGGAGCCCGTCGAGGTCGTTGTCGATGAGGTCCTGCAGGGAGGACGGTGCTGCTTCGAGGATGTCGTCGTAATCGCTCATTCGCTCTCCACCATCTCATTTGCCCGCTTTTCGGCTTCGAGCTTCTGCTTCGCCCGTTGGAGCCACAGCAGTGCGTCTGCATAGCGCTTCTCAGTCGGGTCCTCGGCCCGCGAGTCCGGTCGCCGGCCACCGTTGACCTTGATCCAGTTCTTGATCTTGGGGACGAGTGCCAGCGCTTCTTCTTCGGTGAACTCGACACGGGTGGCCGTGATCTGGTCCTGAATGATCCGGAGCACTGAGGGGGTCACCGATTTCGACATGACCTCGAAGGCGCGCTGGAACGGATTCACCGAGTCGATGAGGTTGATGTTGAGGTCGTCGATGTTGACGAACTTCTCTGCCATTTTGATGAACCGCTTGTCGCCGACTGTGCGCACTTCGCCGTTCTTGATCACAGAGTCCACGACGACCTGCTGGCGGACCTCCTCCACCTGGGCCTCAGTGAGATCCGGGTACTTCTCGCGGATAATTTTAGGGATAAGCACCTTGTTGGTCGTCTCCGCGTCCACAGAGCCGGCGGCGGCGCGCGCGAAGGAATCGTCCTGGAGGATCGTCGCCTTCAGGTCGTTCAGATCAGTCTCCACGATCTGCTTCACGCGATCGCTCGACGGTTCCTTGAAGCCCTTGATCTTCAGCTGGCCCGGCACCTCGGAGTCGTCGCCGTCGAACTTCTTCGTCTTGAAGGTGAAGTTCTGCGCGAGCACCTGTTCCATGAGGAGAGAAGCGGTGATGGCCTTGAGCATGTTGTTGACCGAGACCTTCACCTCACCCTGTGTGGCGTCCGGCTCGGCGATGAGGTTCGTGAACTGGGCGTGCTCCTTGCCGGGGCTGTCGCGGGTGACACGGCCGATGATCTGGATGACCTCGGTCAGCGAGGCCCGGTACCCGACGGTGAGGGCGTGCTCGGCAAAGGGCCAGTCAAAGCCTTCTTTAGCCATGCCGAGGGCGATGATGATGTCGACTGCGTCGCGGTTCTTGGAGGCTGTGTGTGCCAGGTAGTGGAGGGTGTCGCCGCGCTTCCTCTGGTCGGTGTCGTCGACGAGGTCCGCGACACGGACGATGGTTCCAGTGTCCTGCCGGCGCACGCTGATGATGCCCGTGTCCCGGTCGGTCTCCTCGACGTGCCCGATGACATCGATGATGCGGCCAATCTCTTCGAGCTTGTCCTTCGTGGATTCACCCGAGTTGACGTTCGGGATGTGCACGATGGTTTTCTTGTCGAGGTCCAGCACTTCGCCGATCGCGTCGGTGTAGCGGCCCTGGTAGAAGTGGTGGCCGATGCCGAGCGAGTGCAGATGCTCGTAGCCGTTGAGCTGGTCGTAGTAGTTGAACGTGACAGGCGTGAACCTGGCCTCGTCCTCCGGCGAAAGCACCGGGACGGAGTCCCCGCGGAAGTAGGAGCCCGTCATCGCGACGATGTGGACGTCGCTGCCTTTCATCACGTCCCGCAGGAGCGCGCCGAGGCGGCTCGACTCAACGTCCGCGGAGACGTGGTGGAACTCGTCGATCGCGAGAACTGTGCCGTTGAACGACTCCGGTGCCAGCTTCTCGAACGCGAAGCGGAGTGTCGCGTGGGTGCACACAAGCGTTGCATCGGGCCCTTCGAGGAAGCTGATGAACGCGTCGACCTTGCCGGCTGAAGAGCCGGCATCACAGAGGTTGTGCTCCGGCTTGATCTCCCAGTTCGCGAAGAAGCCGAACTTGGACAGCTCAGTCGAGGCGAAGGACGCGCCAATCGAGCGCTCCGGGACAGCCACGATGACCTTCTTGCGTCCTTGGTTGTAGAGCTTGTCGAGGGCCACGAACATCAGCGCACGCGATTTGCCCGAAGCGGGCGGGGCCTTGACCAGCAGGTGCTGCGCGTCACGCTTCGCGAAGACCCGCTGCTGCATCTCGCGCATGCCAAGCGCGTCCGTGTTCACCGAAGCCCTCGTTTGGGCATAAGTGACGTCGACGATGTTGATGGGCTTCTTGATCGCGTTCACTTCGCGGTCCTCCGGGTCTTCCTGGCTGGGGCTTTTGTAGCCTCGGCTTTAGTCATCTCCTCATACATAGCAAAGAGGTCCGACAGTCTTTGTTCGTCAGTCTCGTAGCCGCGTTTGGAGTAGATGGAATCGACCAGTGCGTCGATCTCCGCGTGGGCGGCGCGAAGATCGTCGGGCATCAAGTCAGGATCATAGAGCTCTGCCAAGGTCCGTTCGCAGTGGTACTCGCGGACGTCGAGCACCCGCAGTGCAGCGACAGTGAGCTTTTCCTTCATCGCATCTGGCAGTGGCGGGACGGGGAAGTTGTTGTAGACGATGGTGTTTGAGTAGCGGAGCCTAGTCTCCATCTGGCCGGCAACCGCACGTGTCCAGGACATGTGCATCGATGAAGTCAGCACAGCGAATACCCACGGCTCCGCGTCGTATGCCGCGTACGCTTGGTCATTGATGACGTATCCCTCATCCAAGTAGCCCATTGGGATGTAGGTCCGCCGTTCCGACGAGACTCGCGGCACGAAGATCGAGTTTGACGGTTTGTATGCGATCTGCTTGAACCGGTGTGGACGGCCGGCGAAGTCGACCGTACTCTGCGCCTTGCTCTCGAGTCGCCACTCCGAAAGCTTGTCCAGTCGGGAGGCTATGGGTGGAATCAGGCGCGCAGCTCTAACCTCGCGATCTGTAATCCATAAGCAGTATCTCTCGATGTCGTTGATGTAATCGGCGGCACCGACGTATCTCTTCACGAACTGAGCGGCTATAGGGTGCTCGTCGAGCAACCGTGCCTTCTCATCGGGCTCAAGTACGAGGTACCCGCCGTCCGTTGGCTTCGACCCAAAGGCCATGGGTGGGAGTCCAGTTGAGATCGGCTTCATCTGACGACCTACTATGATGCTCGGGGCATCGGTGAGATAGCCGTTGATGTTTTTGGCGGCGATTTGAAGATCGTCTGTGAAGATGTATTTTGGCGCATTCGACTCATTTCGAAGACTTATGACCGCCACTGTCACACCTGCGTTGCGCTTGGCGTTGTTTTCCCATTTGAATGAGGTGTAGGCAAAGCCAATCTCAATTCCCATGTTGAAGATTGTGGGAAACATCAAGCTCACGTGTTCGCCCTGTGCGACGGAGTTTGTCGTGACGAATGCGAGCTGAGCCCGAGTTCCTTTTATGTAATCGGAACCCTTTACAAACCAGAGAGCGATGTAATCGAGGTTCTTCGAGAAGGGTCGCCGACCAAAAACGAAAGAAAAGTCTGTTTTCTGGTCGCTCGACTGCATGCTCGACCCCACGTATGGGGGGTTCCCGATCAGATATATCTCACCGCCGTCGTTCGGGCAGACATGGTTCCAGTCGAAGTGGGTCGCGTTGCCCTGCTTGATCTGACCGGTCTCCTTCAGCGGGATCAGCGGGATCGAGACATTAAACTTTTCCTTGAACTCCGTGTTCATCTGGTGCTTGGCAATCCAGAGGGAGAGGATTGCGACTTCTACGGCGAAATCATCGATTTCGATCCCGTAGAAATTTTCGATGTTGATCCTGGACTCTGCGAACAATACGAGGTGTTTGTCGTCCAGTTCGGCTAGACGTTCGAGGATCGCATGTTCGAGCTTTCGCAGCTCCTTGTAGGCGATGATCAGGAAGTTGCCGGAGCCACAGGCTGGGTCAAAGACCTTGATGGCGCTGATCCGGTTGAGCAGTGCTTCCAGCTTCTTCACGGAGTCAAAGCTCTCGTCGAGCTCGTCCTTCAAGGTATTGAGGAAGAGCGGTTCGATCGTCTTGAGGATGTTCGGTACCGACGTGTAGTGCTGGCCCAGGTCGCTGCGCTTGCCTGGCGTGACGATCGCCTGGAACATCGATCCGAAGATGTCCGGGTTGATCTCGCGCCAAATGAGCTTGCCGGCGTTGATGAGTTCTTCCCGCGCCTTCTTGGTGAACACCGGCACAACGTGGTCCTCGGACATCGTGAACAGCCGGCCATTGACGTAGGGAAATGCCGCGAGGTGTTTGGGCTTATCGGACGCGTCTGCAGTGTCCAGCGCCGTGAACAGGTCTGTGAGGAAGTCCGCGGTGTCCGAGCCGTCGTCCAGCGTGTGGGACCCGACGGCATTAGTGAACTGGCTCTCGGCAAAGATGCCTGTGTCCTCGGCGAAGTAGCAGAACAGCAGACGAGTGAAAAACAGGTTAAGCGCGTGGCGTCCCCCTGGCTGCTTAAGAAGATCAGGGTTGGCCTGCAGCAGCTCATCGAACAGTTTGCCCATGCGCTCGGCAGCTTTGACGTCCGCGTGGGTTTCGGCGACGTACTGCGCCTTCTCCATCCCCGCCCAGGGCAGGAAGAAGGTGAAGTGCTGGCCAATTTCCCCGATCGGGAATCCGATTGTCTCGCCCGTCTGGGTGTCCGTGGCCACGAGCTCGACGTAGTCGGTGACGATGACGAACCGCGCGCTGAAGCGCACGACGTCCGGGGATTTCTTCAGCTCCTCGAGTTCTTCCAGGGTGTCGCCCGATGTCTCCTTGAAGTAGACGACCTTCTTCTGCGCGACCTCAGTGTCCTTGTCGGCAGCGACGTTTAAATCGCCATTGCGCAGGCGGGTGATGCTGCTTTGGGGCTTTCCGTAGGCGAGCAAGAGATCAAAGATCAACTCGCGGTCGTACGCCTCACGGCCTCCGAGCGGAGCAACGCGCTCTTCGATGGCTTTCAGATTTAGCTTTGCCATGAACGGGCTTCCTCCGCGAACGTTTTCCTGCCGTGGTCCGCCTTGCCCTTGGTACTTATGTGCCTGCCCCGGGGGCAGGCTGGAAGACCCTCGGTCCGCGGTTTACACACGTTGTTACTCCTTACAAGGTAGGGCGGAAGCGCACTGCCCCCCCCGTGATCTTATCCGGGACCTGACCGCAGTTGATTTTCCATCACCGGGTCATGCGAAGGCTGCCCCTCCCCATGACCCGATAAGGGCTGATTTTAAAGAAGCTGAGGAAAGTTGAGGGCAGATCTCCCGGCATCCCACAAGTGATTACATTGATGTCACCCAAGGCCGTCTTGCCGATGACTCGCGCCATCGCGCAGTCCGTGACGTCGTCGCCCGTACTCCCGCCAGCTATCCTCGTTCTCCGCGATGATGCCAGCGAATTAGGAACGGTCAATTGCCCCACCCGTGCGCGCCGATAACAACGCATATGTCAGTACGCGCCAGTCATCTTGTGCAGCGGCGTGGGCTATGGCGCAGAGTACAACGATTTCGGCTGTGTCTAGGTCCTGCGCTTCGTCGACGAGGATGGCCAGCCCAACATTTTCTTCTTCGGCTGCCAGCGCAAGGTCCTGGATGAGCTTTTTGAGGTCCGTTTCAAGGACGAGCCTGAACGTCCCGAGGACCTAAGACCGCGGGTCAGTCCCTCTTGAGCCGGTTCACAGGGGGCAATTGGAGGTTGCTGGCCAGGATGCGCAGGGCGTCCATTGCCTGTGTCCGGTCGACCGCTTCGAGCAGTTGCCAAGAGCGGTGGCCCGAATTCCCCAGGGCTGTGTGCAGTGTGATGATGCGGGACCGGTCGCTGCCGCCCATCTCCTTCGCAGTCTCCAGTGGCTTCTTGATCGTGGCGCACAGCACGACGGCGTCATCCAAGTGGCGGTCCCTGTCCCGGGAGTCCTCCTTGTAGGCCGCACCTTTGAGGACGAGAGCACCTAGGGCGTTGGGGATGCTGATAAGGACTGGCTCGATGTCGTCGACCTTAAGCCGACAGTTGACTGTCCGCTTCAGTGCTTGAGTGCCGCCGGAGACCTGGAACGGCTTGCGGCCACCAATGGTCGGCACCTTGCTCTCGGGCATGTGGTCGGCAATCATAACGTCGATCTGTTGCTTGTCACGGACAAAGCGGTGGGCCGGCGCCTCGTCGTCGATGGACTTTTGCAGGGTGTAGCCGAGCTTGGCGAGGACAGCCATGACCGACGTCGTCGTCGCTGCCCCGGTTTCGATATGCAGCACTATGTCCACATCAGCTGTCGGCCGGGATACGGCCAGCCCGGCGGCCGCGGAGTGCAGCTGGACCATGAGTCCGCCCACCAGTGTCCACTGAGTCGACGGCAGTGCCCTGGCCAGTTCAATGCACTGCGGCCAGGGCGTGCCCCAGCCGCCCGGCGGAACTGGGACGTCCCAGACCTCGCGATGGTCGTCCTCGGCCACATCGGCCAGCACGGGTTCAGACATGAAGCAGCTCCTCGATCACGCGTTGGCCGGCGCTTCGTTCACGGATCGCAAGTGAACGCATGAGGTCCACCGCGACGGCGGCAATGGGTGCCCGTCCTTCGGCGAAAGGTTCCTCCAGCTCTACCTCGTGGATGACGGCATTGCCCTCGGGATCCTCGGCCAGCCCGAAGGAGTTGGCAAGGGCCCGGGCGTCGCCGGCCATGACGTAGCCCTCGGCGATGCCGCTGCCGCCGGTCATGCCGAACGTCTCTGCCGTTGTTTCATCCCTCATGGCTGTCGCTCCGCTGGCGATCAGGTAGTCGCTGAGGGCCAGCAGCGCGTCCGGCGTGGCCCGGTAGCGGAAGGTGCGGTCCTTGTTCCTCGCCAGAATGGAAACGGCGTGGGCGTCCAAAGTGCTGAGCCGCTTCTTCAGCCGCGACTTCTCCGAGGCAGAGATCCAGGTGGGGTTCTGGCCGGACAGTATGGCCAGTGCGGCCCAGGCGATCCGAGCGGTCCAAGCTCGGCCGCGCCGTGTGCCGGTGGCGGTTAGTCGCTCGACGGAGCTGCGGTCGATTACGAGGGAATGGGCCGTCCGACCGCTGGTGATGAGCTGGCCCGAGCGGAGCAGGTCATGAACCGACGCACGGGTGATACCGAGCATCTCGGCCACCTCAGTTACAGTGAGGCCGTTCAAAGAGTTCATACACTAAACCATACGTTCATGAGGATAAGTGTCAACCTTATACACTATTCCCAACAATCGTGGGGAATAGTGCAAAGTATGCGGTAATGAGGTGAGGCCTACAGTGAGGCAGCTCGTAGTTCGCTGAGACGGGAGGGCATATCGAGCCAGATGTTGCTCTGACTTCTTTCCTGAGTATCTCCTCAGCCAGGCCGCCAGAGCTCGGAGTTAGACCATCTCACTACAGTCACTTGGGTTGGCGCTTTATGAAAGCTGCCATCCCCGGGACTGTGAATGCAATGACACCGTGCTCGGGAGCGTAGACGAGTCCTTTGGAGATGAGGTTCGCCCGGATGGGGCCGAAGCTGGCTGGTCCTCGGCCCAGTCGTGATGCTATTTCCCCTGAGGAACTGCCGTTGTCGCCGTCCTCCGCCATGGCTCTTAGGTAGTTCTGTTCCGCTCTGGTGGCCCGATCCCATCGTGCCCGGAAGAAGCCGCTGTCCAATGCCGCTCTGCCGTTGGCTGCTCCAACCCGGGCATCGTCGTAGGTGATCGTTCCTCCTGCGGCGGCGTTCCATGTGTCCTGCCCGAATTGCTGCAGGAAGTATGGGTATCCCGCGCTCTCATCGACTATCAGTGCGACGGCCGAAGCGTCCCATTCGACGCCGTCGTCGGCGGCAGGCTTGGTCAAGGCTTCGGAGGCCACGGCTCCGCGGAGTTCCTCGATTTTCTCGTAGTTGAAGCGCTCCGCGTAGGATTTCGCTTCGGCGAGGACCCTGGGCAGGCTGGGCAGGCCAGCGAATGCGAACAGTACGCGCCAGTCATCTTGTGCAGCGGCGTGGGCTATGGCGCAGAGTGCAACGATTTCGGCTGTGTCGAGGTCCTGCGCTTCGTCGACGAGGATGGCCAGCCCAACATTTTCTTCTTCGGCTGCCAGTGCAAGGTCCTGGATGAGCTTTTTGAGGTCCGTTTCAAGGACACCGGTGTCCGCTCCCCCGCCTGAAGCACCGTCCAGATCCAATCCGAAATTCCAGGCTCCATTCTGGTCATATGAGGCCTTGAAACTGACGGCGGTCTTCAGGGCTTTCAGCAGCCTCCTGCCCGCGGAGGGGCGGGCGAGGTCGGCTAGAGGGCCATGGAGCGCTTCTCCCAGCGCTTCGCGCAGGGATTTTCCTGCGCCTGCTTCGACCTGCGCGACGAGCCAATCCCGGTCGGCAGCTGAACGCCGGAAATCCGAGAGGAGCACGGTTTTCCCGACCCCTCGGAGCCCGTAAAGGACGAACGGTTGGGCTGACCGGCCGGCTTCAACCCGTTGGATTGCGACTTGCCAGTCCCGTCGGGGTCGATCCCTGCCGACCAGTGCGGCCGGTTTTCTTCCAGCACCTGGCGAATAGGGATTGGCTACGGGATCCATGAAGTACCGCCTCTTCCGGTCTATCAATGTCTAACAAAGTATAGCGAAACACTAGATCCTAGTAGATATTGATATTTTCCCGCCCAAGGTTCACGTCGACAGATGTTTGACAGGAGAGGACTGGCGGGGGACGAAGCCCCACAACGGTGCGCACGCCGCTCGCTTCCCGAGGAGGCATGGCGCAGGACGGCTCCTCCCCAGGATCGGGAACTCCGGCAAGTCCCGGGCTCAGCAGTCCCGAGCCTCCGGGAACCATGGTCACCCCCCGATTGCCATGGAGTTACTGCTCGGCGGCGCCGGCCTGCGGGGTGATCCGGGCAAGGAGGGCGTTATGGGCTTCCTCCAAGGTGGCTGCCCGGGCTTCAGCGATGGCCAAGGCACGGACTGCGTCGGCGGCTTCGGAGGCTGCGGTGCGTTCTGCGTTCTGTGACTCTTCCAGTTTCTGCCCCAGCTCGGCTATCTGGCGTTCCAGTCCGGTGCGCCGTTCCTGCAGGCGGGCGAGCTCTTCTGCATGGGCCGTGGCGGTGGCGTCCTTTTCGGCGCTGGCCGCATCCAGATCGGCCACGAGCTCGGCGATCTCCTGGTCCTTGTCCCGGCGCTCCTGAACCCACAGGGCCTCGATCGCGGCGTGCCGTTCGTTCGCGAGCGTGACCGCTTCGGCCCAGGTTGCGCCGGCGAGACGGGCGGCTGATTCGAGCAAGGCCGGGGGCGTAGCGGCGACCTGTCCCCCAACGGCCTGCCGTTCCTCGTTCCACTCCTTCAAGTACCGGGTCGCGTCGGCGTTACTCACCCCCGCCGCGGCGCGGACCGTCGAGACCGTCGGCCGACGCTCAGCACTGATTTCCTCGGCGGCGGCGTACACCCGGTCTTTCGCACTCAACATCATCGCAGCCTTTAGTAGTAGGAGTAGTTTCGATACTACTCCTACTACGAGAGACGTGGAAACCGCGAGAGAGGGGTTCGGGACTGAGCACCTAATCCGGGGACCAGCGGGGACAGCAACTGGCGCATCCGTGGGCTGAAGTGTCGGTATTGCCGTCCTGCCAGCTACCCCTGGAACACCGATAACAAGCGTCACCGTCCCAGCCCATGCGAGGGACAGAGAAGGTCAACGGGTCTTCACCTCGATAGGGTTGGAGAACCCCCTTACGGTTACAGTGTGGGTTCGGTCCGGATCGTGACGCGAAAACGGGAGAAAACTTTCTCGCCGGCAGTAGCGGCATAGACTCGGTTCCGGCCTTGGAGTTGTTGGGCCTCACTGCTCTAAGAATTAGGGGGAGGAAACTGTCATGCGTGCGCTGGATCCTGAGTTTCTGACATTCCGGTACAGCTGTGAGTACCGTGGCATTCCCGGGCGCCGGTACAACCAGACGGACCCGGTCGAATGGGACCTGGCCATCGAAACGGGCACGTTCGTGTTCGACGATGATGAGGATCCTGACGGGGTGGTACCTGTCGGTGATGCCCGGTTCTGGGTTGTTCCGGACGCCGGCACGATCGACTTGCTCGATGCCTTGGACGCGGTCGACCAGGAAATGCTGAATGTCGCGGAGACGCTGGTCCATGAACGGCCGGACCTGTTTTTCGCAGCACGGATGGATCTCGGCGGTGACTTGCTGGTCGTTCCGGAGATGACGATTGATCCGCGCTTCCGCGGCCACCAAACCGGCCACGCTGTTCTGACGGCGATCCTGACCACGGTGGCACGCAACACCACCCTTGTCGTTCTGGACGCCGCTCCCGTCCTGGAGGACGGCGTGCCGGAGGGTTCACCACAGCATGTGCAGGCCAGGGCAGCGCTGCGGCGTTACTGGAGTGAGTACGGCTTCCAGGAAGCAGCCGGTGACTACCTCGCCCTGGTCATCGGCGACGACACCCCCTAAGGGGCACGCCAAAGGATCCCGGCCAGCCACGGTACGGTGGGCCGGCTCCGTGTCCTCATTGCCCTGACGGGTGGGTGTCAGGCCGACTTCCTGGCAGCTGAACTGTGGTGTGCGGCGGTACTGTGGTGGGCGGCTTTGCCGGTGAGGGTGAGGGACCCGCTGTCGGTGGTGAAGGAAATGACACCCTCGGCGAGGAGCTGGGTGAGTCCGTGCCGGGTCTGGCCGCGGTCCCATCCCATGACCGTGCGGATCTCGGACCAGGCCGGTCCGTGGCCCCGACGTTCCCAGGACGCCCGAATCATGGTGGTGAGGTGCTCGACGACGGCCGGGGTCAGGTCCACCGGGGAGGCTTGGGCATTGCGGCGCAGGTACGCGTTCTTCCGGGACTCGTACCGGGCAGCAACCTTTTTGATGGTCGGGATTTCGTTGTTTTTCACCATCGCGTCGGCGATGGCTTGATACCTGGACCCGGGCCGGTACCTGTCGACGTACTCTGCCAGCTCGTGCACCCGGGCTTCGGTGATCCGTTCGGGTGGCACGAGCCGCTCCAACCAGCGCCTGGCGTCGTCCTGCCGCCGGACCAGGCTCCTGCGCTTCGGCCTTCTTTTCCTGCCGGGCTTCGCTGCTTCGGGCAACGTCTTCGTCTCTAGCTCACCCATTAACACACCCTACCGACGCTTGATTCATTGTTCTGGGATTTTTCGATTCCTGGATTTCCGGCCCTTAGCGGCTGGGGCCGTTCTTGCTGCGCTCGGCACCCTTCGATGCCCCAGTGAGGGTCTTTCGTGCTTTGGCTGCCCCATTACCCGTGATCAAGCCCGCGCGGGGATGAGTGGCCTCGCTGCGCTCGGCAGCTACCCGCCCCCGCACCTGGGATTCGGTGGCGCCGCTGGCGGCCAGTGAGGCGGCGAAGGCCTTTTGCTGTTCGGCCGAGCCGTAGTCGCTGTCGGACGTCGTTTCCGCTTTCAAGCCCTGATCTTTCAGCCGACCACGGTCGGTGCCGGTGACGCGGTCCTCGATCTCACGTCCGACACTTTCCAGGCGGGCGAAGAGTTCCTTCTCGGCCCGCTCGTAGCGCTGTTTCTGGGTTGACCATTTGTCGCCGGTGAAGCCGCCCTCGGCCAGGAGTTTGGCTTCGTGCAGTTTCTTGGCCGCGTCCACGAAGGCGGGGTCGTTGAAGTGCTCCGACTCCGCGCCGTTGACGTTCGCGGTGGTTTCCTCGCGGAGCTGGTCGATGTCGGGTCCGTTGATGCCGTCCTTGCCGATGAGGAACAACCGCTCCTTGATGTCGGCGTCCGCAACGTCCAGGGCTTTCGGGGTTTTCGCGTTGTGGGCGCGCTGGAGCCCTTGGGTGAGTTCGGGGTTGGCGAGGTATTCCACCGGCACCTGGTGGCGTTCCATTTCGGGTGCAAGTTTCGCGGCCTGGGCGCGGAGTTCTTCGTTGCGGGCTGCCGCGAGCAGTTGCATGGCCTTTTCGTGTTCAGCGGCAGCTTTACGGGACTCTTCCTGGCTGCGGGCCAGGGCTTCCTGCCGCGCACGTTCCGTGGCGATGGTCTGGATACCTGATTCAAGGTAGGCGGTGTCCGCGCCGACGTCGTGTTTGTCGATGCCGTACCGTGCCAGGACTTCCTGACGAATCTTCTCCGACGCTGCCAAGGCGGCCGGGTCGTGATCCTTCCACGCTTCAGCCACAGTGTAGGCGGTGGCGATATCCGAGGGCTGGGCTTTGTCCCACCACTGATCCTTCTCCACCGGGGACAGTGCCGCGCGGGCGGCGCTGCGCTCCGCCACCAAACGTGCCTGGGCTTCGTGCGCGGCCCGGGTGTCGTGATGTTCTTGTTGGCGCTGGGCTTCCTGCCGTTGGCGGGCCAGCGTTTCGGCGACGCGGGATGCGATCATCAGCGATTGCCGCAGTCCGCCGTCCAGCAGGTCGTCCATTCCGTCCGATTCACTCATGGTGTTCCCCTCGCACTAGTGGTGTTGGTTATCGGTCAAGTACTGGCCCGGAATCCGGTCCGGTCCGGGTGGTTTTCTTCGCCGGTGTTAGCGTGCTTGGAACGGCGGAGCCGGGACGGATCGGGGCCATGCCGCGCAAGCCCAGCTCCACCGGGTTCCGTCCCCCGCCACGTGGAGATACTGCCTCCATTGCACCTACGGTGACCGGTCGCGGCATGGTGCCCGCGAAGGGCTTCAGCTGCGTTGCGACAACGGTCCGGATCCGCTCGGCTTCCCGAGCCCGGCCAGATTGCTTGTGCATCTCGTAGATGGCCGCTGCCATGTTCGCCAGCTGCACCATCAGGGCAGCTTGGGCGGCTGGTTTGTTCTTCGAGGACGCGGCCAGGAACAGCATGGCCGTGCCGGCGATGGACGGCAAAGCCACGGACTTGCTGTGCTCCCGGGGTGCGCGCAGCTGCGCGGTGCGGGACAGTTCAGCCGCCGTGGCCGCCAACGGCCCGGGAGTCGGTTCAAGACGGTGGGACCACGCAGCGAACGCCCCGGACACGTCCCGCGCGGCTTTCGCCCAGGTCGCGTGATCATCCAGCGGGACCGAGCGCAGTTGCTCCGCCAATGCCGTGGCGTTGCGGGTGTAGTCCACCCACACCTGCGGCGACGGTGTCGCCTTTTCTGGCCCGGTCCTGGAGACCGTTCGCTTGTTGCGCGCCGCGGCGTTCCACTCAGCCGCGGCCTCGGTCGCTGCCTGCGGTGAGTCCACCCATTCCTGACGCAGGGCACCCAGTCGCAGGTCGGTCGCGAGGGTGCCGCCCCCGAACCAGATGGGCCGCTCCCCCGGCTTCGGCCGTTCGGCCACGGAGTACCCGACAATGACCTCCGTGGTGTTCTTCGCATACCGCGGCCGCAGCAACATGCCCGTGTTCCGGGCGCGGCGGACGAACTCCCCTTCGGTCGCTGAAGCGCTGGCACTGGCACGGACCTTCCGCGCCAACGAAGCCCGGTGCATTTCCCGCTCATCCCGCACGGCGGTGGCCTTCTCCGCACGGTCATAACCACGGGTCGCGTACACGGCCGAGAGCTGTTCCAGGCCGTACTTGACCTCCAGCTCGCGGCAGGCCTGCTGGGCTCGTTTGTAGTCCCCGTGGGTGGAGGCTTTGGTGCCGTCTTCCCGGACGAGGGACACGGCGATGTGGATGTGGTGGTTGCCGTTCTCGCTCGTACCGTGGTTGATCGCCGCCCACCGGCACTGCGCTTTGCCGCTGGCCGCGGTGAAGCCCATCGCGTCGACGAAGTCGTTGGCGATGTCGCCCCATTGCTGGTCCGTCAGGGCGCCTTCTTCGGCGCGCAAACTCAGCGAGCAATGCCACACGCTCGCGTCCTTGTACCCGACGTGGACGCGTTCCTTCTTCGCCGCGTCCCAGGCGAAGTCCTTGACCCTGATCTCTACGCCGAACAGTTTCCGTGGCTGATCCAGATGCTTCGCGATCGCGATCGCGTCTTCGTGGTCCAGGACACCGTCGTCGTACCAGGCCATGATCGCCGCGTCACCGGCTACCAGGTGCGGGTCGGTGTGCGCGTTCTTCGTCTTGTCGGTATCCGTGGAGGCCAGATAAACCATGAGGCCGGCCATCCGTGAACCGCGGGTGATGTTCGGGATCACTGGCTCACATCAATCCCTCAATAGCCTGGTCAATGCGCATCGCCACGGAGCGGATGTGTTTCAGGGCTTCACGGGCCTCAACGGGGAACTCCCCCGTTGCGTTGGCTTGACGTGCGAGCTGGTTGATGTTGTTCGACGAACGCGCCAACAGGTTGTGCAACTGCATCAGTTCAGCGCCGATGGCGCGCCGCTCTGTCGGTGAATCCGTGCGCTCGGCCAGGGCGGCCGACACCAGCAGGTTCGGCACCGTCACTTTCTCCCGCTCGGCCCTGGCAACGAGCGCCGCTTCCTCTTCCACCGTGACCCACACGTCACGGCGCTTCTTCGATCCCGCAGGCGCATTCGCCCGGCGCCGCCGGGACAGGTTCGGACGGCCAGTAGTTTCTTCTTCCGGCATTCCAACCCCCTCTCCCAAAAGGCCCAGCGTAGCGACCCCGAACCGGGGACCCACAAGCCAGTGTCGCCCACAAACCCGTCAGGGTCAGTGAGCGACACGCCATTTACACCCGTGTAAATGTATAGCTTGCTTCGCTCTGGGGTTGTTTTGCGGCACACCCCCCGATATGCCGTGGGAGGCTGCTTTTGGTGGTTAGGGTGGGTTGGGTCTGAACCAGTCACAAGCCTTTGGGGGGACCATGCTGAACGAAGACATCAGCGGCGCTCCGCGCCTTGCCGAAGCCCGATACCGGGAAGCGAACGAAAGCCATCCCGAACACGTCCACGTCAGATTCGACATCGAACGCGGACCCGGCATGCACCTGCTCGACAAAGCCACCCAACTGCTCCACAGCTCCGACTACCTGGTCGGCGGTGTCATCGACGGCCTCGCTACCGAACATCTCCGCAACGCCACCGGGACCACGGCCAGCATCGGAGAAGACGGCTACGCCGTCTTCATCACCGCGAACGTTCCACCGGAAAGGGCGGATCCTGCAGCGTTCTCCGGGCACACCGCCGCCAGGGCGGCGGTGTCGTTGACGCCGGGACAGGCCGCGGTCCTGCCGGCCATCGAAGAAGCCCTCACCGAAGTGCTTCCTTCCTCGCGCCGGCATCACTCCGGTGCCCTGGCCGAACGGTTCGCCAAAGAACTTCCCACCCGCGACCAGGTCACAGAGGCCTACCACCGGCCAACCCTGGACGAAGTCATCGACAAATACGCAGAACAATACGACCCCGACGGGCGCTTCCTCATGCCCAAGAGCCTCAGAACCGTCGCCCTCTCCTACCCCCACAACGCCACAGCAGCACCTGCTGCAGCGGCTCCCGCCGCCGCAGCAAACGGCGCCGCGCAGAGACCAGCGATCAGCGCCGGTTACGGACGCTGAACCAACCCATCCAAGGAAAGGCAAACGCAGCATGCCCATCGATATCGAACGCACCAAAGACCAGGCCCGCGCCCTCCTCAACTCACGCATCAAAACAGTCGAAGAACTCGTCAAAGCACGACAGCGCGTCACCGACCTCAAAGAACAACTCGCCAGCGCAGAACGCGACGACAAACGCGCCTACGTCAAAGCCACCCGCGACGGCTGGAGCCCCGAAGAACTCAAAAAACTCGGCCTCGAACCAGCCGCCGCCGGACGGCGCCGCAAAACACAGAACAAAACCACCAACACCCCCGCCGCGGACACCGACCTGGCAGGAAGCGGCACCGCCCAGCAGCTCTGAAGCCCCTCGCCCACCCGGGCACGGCAAAAGCTAAAAACCTCCGGGCTTTTCCCGCACCCACGTGGACGACGGGACCCACCTGCCGGCTGCACACAACCACCACCACACCACCCCCTCAAAGGCAAACCCTTGAGGGAGCGGTGGCCGTGCACAGCCTCCCCCCGAAGGTGGTCACCACAACGGCCAAGCTACCCATGGGCCAACACCCGCTGCCGGCTCCCCCGGGCATCGTTAACCGGGTTCTTTTCCGCCAGGACAACGACGACAAGAGCGCAGCTGCAAACGCCTTCGGACGGATCCCGGCACGGAAGGACCGTGTCCCGAAACACCATGGGCGGACCAATGTGTGCATGGGGTTCGGGCCGGAACGGTCCAAGGCAGAACAGCCCTCACCGGAAATCGTTGGGCCGATGTTGTCGAAAAGGGATGTTTAGACTCTGCTCATGACGACGATCGGAAGCGTTTTTCTCCCCGTCAGCGACACCCGGGCATCAGCGGAATGGTTCGCCGAAACCTTCGACATGCGCCCCATCAGTGTTGAAGAACATGCCGCAGTCCTCCAGACCGGGGCCTCGGGCCACCGGCTCACCCTGCTCGGACCAGCCAGCGGGATCAGCTCACCACCCGGCCTCCCCTGGGCACCGTTCAACCTCCTCGCAGAAGACCTGCACGCCACACACGACCGCTTGGCCCGAACCGGCGGTAACCCCAGCGACATCAACGGCGACAACCAAACATGCTTCTGGTTCACCGCCACCGACCCGGACCAAAACACCCTGCTGATCGTCGACCGCTGAACACCCTCGACGCGGCAACAACCTAGCCAACCCAACAACCCACAAGAGCATCAAGCATCACGCCCCTACACCGGGGACCAATCCCACGACTTCCCACAGCAAGAAGGCTCCACCCCACAGGGTGGAGCCTTCTGACGTATCGTCCTGCCAGATCCAGGTGCCGGATGCCTCAACTTCACCCCGCCCGCCCGACAGCCCGGGCAAGCATCGCGCACCGTGTATACGGTGCCGGGCACGTGGGGAGTTAAGGCAGAAAAAGGGCCGGCAACTCCCTGCCCTTTCTGTTCTTCGGTGAAGACAAAAATGCCATCTCACTCAAGGTGGCGATGCGTGCGCACCCTCCGGTGCGGCACCGGGGTTTACGAGTGGTCTTCGTGGGCTGCTGTTTCAGCGCGGGTCCGTCGTCCTGGCCGGAGACCGCCGGCCTTGATGCCCTCCCATTTCTTCCCGCCGTTGTACTTCCGCTGGACGCGCCGCAACTCCCGCTTCACGGCGGCTTCGACGAAGTCGTTCACCGAACCATAACCCTCCAGCACGCCCACGTTCTTCACGACGGCGCGGATCTGTTCCGCGTCATCCTGGGTGAACTTGGCCGTGATGGAGTTATCGTCCCGTTTAGCCCGCTGCACGGTCCTCCCGACGTCCTCGTTGTTGGTCACGCTCAACAATGACGCCCTGGAACTTCAAGGACACCGCCACGTCTTCCACGACCAGCTCCTCGACGGTTTTGGGCTGCCCGTCTTTGCCTTGGAATGTGCGGGACTTGATTGTTCCGACCGCGATGACCCGGGCCCCTTTCGTCAGCGACGCATGAGCGTGCTGGGCTGTCGCGTTCCAAGCACTCGCGCGCAGGAACACGGTCTCCCCGTCCTGCCATTGCCGGGTGTCCTGGTCCCAGGTTCGGGGTGTGGAGGCGATGGTGAAGTTCGCGACCACGGCACCGGTGCCCAGTTCCTTCAGCCGCGGGTCGGCGACGAGGTTGCCGATCACCGTGACCGGCTCCCCCACGGGTGCATCAGCAGGGGTTGCCGAGGCATACCTGGGCTGCCCTGCCGGATCCGCGTCGCCGTCGGTCTGGCTGTCAGTGGACCCGGCGTTGATGGCGTCCGTGGAGGGGTGGTATGTGGCGGTGGTGTCCGTGAAGGGGTATCCGAAAGTGGTGTCCATGGGCCAGTCCGGAAGACCTGGCATCACCAAGGACCCGCCTCCCGGCGCGATGTCGTATTCCGTGTCGCTGGCGGTGTCGGTGTAGGGGTTGCTGACGGGGACGTTGATCCGTCCTGTGGGGTTGGCGGTGCGGCCGAACTCTTCAAGGTCGTCTTGCCGGCGTCCGCTGAGCCGGAACCGTTCGTTGGCCTTCCAGGCCTCGAGGGCGCTCATGCCGCTTTACGGCGCAGCGCCGCCTGAGTCAGCTTGTCCATTCGGATCCCGGACCAATGATTTTCACCATCAGCACTAACTACGACCGGCGCCTCGGAGTAGCCAAGCTCTTCGCTGATATACGTCAGCGCTTCAGGGACTTTGGTGATGTCGACGGCCTGGTAGGTGATGCCTTTGCGGTCGAAGTACTCCATCGTCTTGACGCAGTTCGGGCAGCCGGGCTTGGTGTACACCGTGTAATCAGGGGTTGAAGAAGTCATTGTCAGTCCTACGTTTCGTATCAGTTCTGGTTTCGTTCGTCTGGTCGACTTGATACCTCAATTCTACCGTTATTCAGGTAGAAAACAAAGCGTTTCAGCCCGTGTTTTAGAGGTTTTGATACATGTAGATGTCCCGCGGAAAGAACCGATGGCGGGCCCGGCCAGGGTGGACATTGTCATTTTCAGAAGCTGACGGCACAAAATGTCAGAAGTCCCCTTCAATAGGTCATTCTGTGGGTACTGCGAGCAGAGATTGGCGTTCTTTGCACAGGAGTAGAGAGCACCCAGAGGTCACAAGTCCTCTGCAGAACCGATCCTGGCGTATTCAGCCCTGCCGGGAAAATCTTTGGGTTTTGGCCCGTTTGAATAGCCTTGTCACGCCTCGGCGACCTTTCATTCACCCGTAACTAAGGGGTTTCCTGAGTCGTCCCGGCTGAGAAAACCGATGTCGCGCGGTTGGTTGGCCGGGCCAGTTAGCTTCGTCCCATGGGGAAGGGGCCCAAGCGGGGCTGCCGCTCTGAAGCGACGTTCCGCCCCAAAGTGTGGTCAGAAGGTCTTGCTGCTGGCATTACACCGAGCGGCGTGGACGGTAATGCCTCCGCTGACACCCAAGCTCAGAAGCAGGGCCAGGAAACCGACACTGGCTGCCGCGAAGTAGCTCACTGGCATGGGCGCGGTATCGACTACCGGTTCCATGTACGCCCAGATAGTGGCACCAGCGGTAACTCCCAAAACGGCGATCAGGCCGGTTAACACCCACACGGCAATGGCCAGAATGATCATCTTCATAGCTCCCCCAAGCCGAGTACATTCCCCTGTTGTTGATAGATCCTAACCGTGGGTCATGGCAGGTAGCCGCCGATCATTTTCTTCGGCCGTGCCGCCGTAGGCGCGGCGGACGCTGGTATTGCAACGGTTGAATGATGATCGTTGCGTCATCGCGGAGGAACATTCCGGGTGGCCGATGCCCCGGCTGGACTCATCCGCCACTTACGAAACGGGGGAATTGTGAGTACATCAACTGCGAACGCATCACTGGGCATCCCCCCAACCAACAAATTGGCCATCGCGGCAACAGCGTTGGCCGGGTTTGCCTTTGCCGGCATCTGGTTCTTCGGCTTCGGGGGTTCTTGCAACCTTCGCTGCGGGCGCCGGCCAAAGTGACACCACATCCGGACCCTGACCGTTTGACGGAATTGATCACTTTACCCGCTACTTATTCTAAATTCCGCAAAGGCAAGATCCATGGGTTGAGCGATTCCTGCGCCTCACGGCTCCCCGCCGTCTCGGGTCTGTAGCCCCCGAAAGAAGGCGGAGTCTGGGCCCCTGCCGCTGACGGTGTCGCTCTCAAGCAGTTGAATCGCCGTCGCCGTTGCCTCGAGTGTCCGGATCTGGCTGTCGATCGTGTACCCCTCGTGGGGTTGCCATTTCAAAGGTCCTACCCGCCCGCCATGGCCGGCCTGATCCCAGATCCCCATGATCATGCGATTTGCTGTCCGGCACTCGGTCAGGGGTGCATTGAGCTCGTCGATGATAGTGCGCATCAATCGGAACCAGGTCCCGGCCTTGACCTGCTGGCTGAGCAGCTGGACTCTGCCAGTCGCCATGGCCTGCCAGGTTCGTGTGTCCATCGCCAACACCGTGGCCGGGACAGGCCTCGGCGATGGCGTCCTGTATTCCCAGCCAGCGAAGTAGTTGGGCGACTTCGTCCGGGTTTCCAGAAGACATCCATGGGATGGGCAGCTAAGCGTCAGCGGCAACAGCCACAACAATTGGTAAGGGTAGGGCGGTGCCGTGGTCTCGATGCAGTGCGGGCATGCCCGCACTGCCGGGCGAGTCGGACACCATGGCATCCACGGGTAGATCTCTCGCGGCCACCGTATTTCCGCTGGCAGGAGCACGGCGAATTGTCGCGTGTACTTCGCGAACAGCCCGGGGTCTGGTTCAGTCTGGTCCAGGAGCCATGGTGACCAGCCGCTGAGGCTCATTCTCCGGATCCGGCGTGTATCAACGCCGGTTCTACTCGAGAGCTCCTGGGCGAAACGTCCGGGTGGGCAGGTGTCCAGGTCCGCGGCCCATCCGGGCCAAAAGCCCAGATCAGCGACGAGATCTTCGAGGTGGACGTCGTAGCGGTCGGCGATTCGTCGAAGCCAGGACGACAGCGCTTCGCCGGGGATCGGTGCCGGGTGAACGGGCCAGCGCCGCACCACGGTCACTGCAGTTGTTTTTCGAAAAGCCTGCGCCGCTCCGTTGGCCCGATGTAGTCCGCCAGGGTCAGGGTCCGGTGGTTGATCCGTTCCTCGCCTGTTTCCACGGCAGCGACCGCGGCCGCCGTGAGGAGGTGGGCGAGTTCACCGATGGTGCCTTCACTGCGGGCCAGCAGATACCTGGCCATGTCCTCGGTTTCGATGACCGACGGTAAGCGCAAGGGGAATGCCGCGGCGAAACTGGCCAACAGCGACCGGGCCTCCATCCCCACTTCCCAGAGCGGCAGAATGAACGGTTCGAACCTGTTCTCAAGCTGGTCATCGGACCGGACAGCCAGATAGGCCTCCCGGGTGCCGACGCCGACGAGCGGGATGCGCAGCTCGTTGCCCAGATACCGGAGCAGGTTCAGGAACTCGCGTCGTTTCTCACCGCGGCCGGCCAGAACATTGTGGAACTCATCGATCACGAGCATCCGGGCGTCGACTTCGAGCAGGAGCGAAAGAGCCAGGCGTTCGGCTTCGGGAAGACGCAGGTTTGACCGGAAGGGCGCGCCCATCGCATTAAGAAGGGCAGTGTAGAACCGAAGCTCCGAGGGTTCGGAGGGCATTTGCATGCACACGATTGGGATGTTTTCGCCGTCCGTTCCCGTGACGGGCGGATGCAATCGATGGAATCGCTCAACGATCATGGTCTTGCCATTGTTCGTTGGCCCAACCAGCAGGAGGTTGGGCATCCGCTGCTTCTTCGGCCAGCTGAGCAGTACTTCCAAACGGGCAATCGCGTCCAAGGCCTTGGGATAGCCGATCCACCGATCCGCGCGGATGCGCCGCAGTCTCTCCTGGGAGGGCAACTTTGCCACCTCCCGCGCTACGGGATGCAGATGCAGTAAATCCCCGGTCCCGTTAATTTCCACGGTCACCACTCCTCGATCTGTTCGAAGGGTTGAACGGAAACCTCTTCCGGGTCGTTTCCTCTCGCGCTGTCCGGTGGCGGCGGCACTTTCGACGGGGTGGGGTCGTGTCGGCCCGGGTCCTTGGCGTGTCTACGCCGTTCGTTTTCCCTGCGGATACGCTTGGTCGTTTTCACAGCAGTCTCGGTGACCCGGCGCATTTGCTCGATCATGCGGAACAGTGCCGCCTCGTCCACTTGGGCGGCACCGAGATCGTGTAACCGGGCCAGGGCCTGCCGGTGCTCCCACATGCTGATGGGAGGATTGGCGATCGATCGGTACGGGACCTCGACGTAGTGGCGCCCGTCCGGTTCCAACACCCAGATCCGGCTGATATCGCGGGGATCGCGTCGAACGATGAACGGCTCCAGCTTGCCGCGGTGGCTGATCCACGGTTTCAAAGCGTTCGCGAAGTAGTGGACATGATCGACGACGAAACCCGTTCGGGTCAGCGTGCGGCGGATGACCGGGAGGAAGTCCACCAGGAACGACGTCTGGTTAGCGGCAACGGCTGGCACGCCGGTGGCCGCTACCCCGACGGCCCATTTGGCCGCCGGGGTTTGTCCCAAGGTGCTGTGCACGGTGCCGTGATAGCTGGCAACAGCCAGCACCAGCCACTTCTCAAGCTCCGGCAGCGTCAGGGCAGCCAGCCTCTCCGAGTCATACCGGCCCCGCTCCCCGGGGTTGGAAAACGTCGTTCCTGGAAGCTCGTGGATCCTGCGCATGGCCGTGCCGATGACGCGTTCGACGATGCCGCCGTAGTGGGGTTGTCCAAGTGGACGGTAAGACAATCCAATGCCGTGCTGCTCGCAGCCACGACGCAACGCCTCGCTCTTGAACTCGGACGCGTTATCCAGAAACAACGATTTCGGTTTGCCGCTCATCGACCAATCCACCTCCAAGCCGAGCCGCTCAAGCCAAGGACGCTTGTCACCAACGGCGTGGGCCAGGCACAAACCCACAGACACGGCCGATGGAGGTTCCAGCGTCACTACCATGCCCACAAGAGCTCTGCTGAAAACGTCGATGGCCACAGTCAGATAGGGGCGGCCTATCGACTGGCGTTCCCTTTCGTCGACGATGACCACATCGATGATCGTGTGGTCGATCTGTACCTGATCCAGAACCGAAGGGATCAGCGGCACCTTACCGCCGGCGGCCTGCAGGGTCCTCACTGCATCCGGCCCTTCCCTGCGGCGTCCCACTTCAACCGGGTTGAGCATGGAAATACGCCGATCCACCGTGTTCCGTGTCGGGGGCTTCAGGCCTTTCTGCGTGCAAGCCTGGGCAATGTCCCGGTGGAGCGCGGCGACAGAGAGTTTTTGGCGCGTCATGAACCGCCGGCGGATCAGGTCGCGGGTGATTTGCTCGACGGGTTCGGGCAGCCGGTTTCGGCCTTTGCCTCCGGTGGAACGATGGACCGCCAGGTCAGTTACGAGACCCGCTCCTTGGCGGTACCGTGCAAGCAACACGTAGACCCTGCGTGGGGAGATACCAAGCTCCGCGGCCGCTTGGTCAACGGCAGCACCGCTGGGGCTCTGGCGCTGCGCCAACGCCCCGATCACTGCGGCACGAGTCTTGGCCTGTTCCCACGCGGCATCCGACATCGTCAGCTGCCCATCGGCAGCAACACGACGCGGATCTGCATCCATGCCTGCCTCCTCTTGGGGAACAGGAGTACCGAACAAAAGCACCATAATGCACGGGACTATCGCGCAACCAGTGTTCACAAGTGCTGTGCACAACTCCCGGAATCAGCGGGAACTTTGTGCCGTCAGCTTCTGAAAATGACAACATATCCGAGCAAGCGCACTGCGGAAAGCTCAGTCCGGAGGCAAACTCATGAGTGAGTCACGCCCCAGCACCAGACTGCCGACCGCTCACAGAGCAACCGCGTAAAGACTTAGTGCCCATGGGGCAGTCGGCCAGCTTTTTGGTGGTTAAACACGGCAGGACCGGCGCGGGCCGGTCCTGCTTGTTCCTCGGACAAAGGAAATCTGTGATCCAGCCTAGCGGATTGTACCTGTAGCCCGGTGGTTGGGGAGGCGCGGCCTGTGGTGGGTGGGTGCCTGGCGGCGTGGGGTGGCGGTCCGCCGCTGGTGAGTGGCTGCTGTGGTTCCCCCTGAGCGGCGGACCGCCCGACGTGTGGGAGGTCCCCGGCCCTGCGGCTGTCGGTTCGTCTTCGCTTTCGGTCCTTTCCTCGGTTTCTGTGCTGGGGTTGGTGAGGATGATCTTTTCAACGTCGCTGGGTTCGTACCCCCAGGCGGTGAGCTGGGTGAGGTAGTAGCGGGTGTCGCTGTTGCGGGTCCGCCAGCTCGTGCGGTCGATGTTTGCCTCGTAGGCAGTGATCATCGTGGCGAGGATGACGGTTTCGGGTTTGGTGTTGGGCTTGTCGACGTAGGCCGTGAACTCCCCGTACCCGGCGCCGGCGCCCAGCAGTTCCGCCGTGAGGTCGGTCTTGTTCAAGGCTCTGGTCAGGATGTAGCTGGAATGGGCAATCGTGTGGGCGATGAACTTCTGGGCGTTCTTTGGCAGGGCCTTACGGGCCAGCAAGGTTTTGACGAACCCCCTGCGTACCACCTCGGCCGAATCCATGGCTTTGTTGTTTTCAATGACTTCCCGGCGTGCGGCCTTTTCCTCCTCGGTCATCCCTCCTGCCGGGGCTTTGCCATCCTTCCGCAGTCCCCGGGCTTTCCAGTCCGCAACGGCGAAGCGCGTCACCACACCGCTGTATCCGATGCCGATATAGACTGCGTCGGCGTCGGCCTCGCTGAGGCGTTCGCCCTCGGCGGTGGTCAGGGCGGAGATCATCGCGGCGGATCCTTTGTAGTCGTAGTAGCCGGGGTCCTCTTCGAGCACGGTCAGGCCTCTGGCGGCTGCTTCGGCGCAGGCTTCGGCGATCAGGGCGTTGTTTCTGCGCTCGTCCCGGAGCCGTTGGGCCCGGTGGGCGAAGTTGCCGGGGTTCTCGATGGCGAGGCGTTCGAGCAGGGCCACGGCGTCGGCATCGTCTGCGAATTCCTCGATCACCGCGGACTGCTCCAAGGTCAGGCCTTGGTCGAGTGCCTGGGCGGCGGTGGCGTTGGCTTTGACCTTCAGCGCGGTTTCCACCAGTGCTTTCTTGGCTCCCATTTTCCGGGCGATGACGCTGGCGCTCACTCCCAGCAGCGCCATTTGGTGGAACGCTTCGGCGCGGTCGCCGTCAGTGAGTGCGCTGCGGTGGTCGTTCTCGACGACCTGGGTTGCGAGTCGTTCCGCTTCTTCGGGCGTGTCTCCTACCAGCACGGGAATGCTCGCGACTCCTGCCTCGATGGCTCCGAGCGTGCGGCGCTGTCCCATCAGCACGTGCACGGTCCCGGCCTCGGTCCGGTGCGCGACGACGGGGACCAGCACGCCGTGCTCTTTGATGCTGGCTACGAAGTCCGTGGTGAGGGCGGCATCCTTGCGGACGTTGATGTCCACGGTCAGGGTGTTGGGGTCGAGCATTTCGAGCGTGGGTGCTGCATTCATGGTGTTGTTCCTTCTTGTCCGAGAAGTTGGAGGGCGGGGCGCTCGTTGGTGACGGCCAGCTCCCCATCTCCCCCAGTTGTTTTTGTTGCTGGCACGTAGTGCTCTACGGGGCCGACGGAGGCGTCTCCTCCCGCCAGGGCAAGGTGCTGGAAATCTTCGAAAGGAAATAAGCGACACAGGAGCGCCGTCGAAGAATTCCAGGGCCGCAGGGCCCCGGAGCTTCGCGGAGGGGTCAGGAGCTTGAGCCGGAGCGGAACCGTATGATCCGCAGGACAGCCACAAAAACGTCGTAGACAAACAAGTGATGACGGGCAGGAGCTCTGCGACGGACCGGCAACACCCAACAGCCGGCCACGAAGCGAAGCGGAGAGGACGCCCTCATGGGTGCGAGCCCTGCGAGAATGCCTTTTCCTGGACCGCTCCCCCATGCCCAGGTCAGCGCAGGCTTGGGGTCGCCGCACGCGCCAAGTGACCAGCGCCGGCTCTCATGCGGGAACGGCGGGCCGTCGCCGGCAACCACCCGCCCAGGCGGCCACCCGCGGCGGACCGCCCCGCCCACAAAATGCGAACGGCCCATCACCGCTGGGGGAATCCTTGCCGGGCGGTGAGGTTGCCGCCCGGCAAGGAGTCCGGCTGTTTAGGCGGCTGGGTGAAGTCCGAAAAGCTGTTGCGCCGTGTCGATCAGATGCTCCGGGACGTCTGCTTCGTCGCCGTCATCGGTTTCGCCCAGCACAACGACATCGCCGCAGTAGACATCTGCCAGAACACCGGTTTCTTCCAGCACCAACTGCGCGGCGCGGCGGTTCGGTGCAAGCTGCATGATTTTGCCTTCTTCGTTCAGGTAGAAGTGCCAATCATCGACGGTAACGGCTTCGATGTTTCCGGCCACGAGGGTTTGCAGGTTGGCTAGTCCGGCGTCGATGGTTTCGATGCGGGCCGGTTTGGTCAGGTCGGCGGGGATGACCAGGGCGGTGCAGGTGCTCATGGGTTTGTCCTCTCAGAAGATGATGCCGGTGCCCCGCCTACGGGCGGGGCACCGGTTTGGTGGTGGTTAGACGGCGGCGGAGAGATTGCAGGGAATCCAGTACCGGCCGGGGAGTTCGGCGGCCGCTTCGGGCAGGTCGGCCGGGCCTTGGGCTTGTCCGTTCTTCCAGTGGAAGTACGCCTGCTCACTGATGGCGTTCCAGAAGGCGGCCTTGGTCCGGTAAAACATGGTCCTCACGTCGCCCTCGCAGTAGGTGGCCATGCCGAACAGGTTGCCGATCTCATCTGCGGTGCGGATTCCGGCGACCATGACATAAGGCCACTGGCCAAGGTCCCAGCCGTCGCAGCCCCAACTGGGGATCACGGCCCAGCCGTGTTCGCCGATGACGTCCATCCAGTCGTAGCCGTCGTTCATGTGGTAATCCACGAGCACGGGCACATCGTGGATGGTTTCATCGGTGTCGAGGGTGGTCACGGTCATGGTGATGACTGCGTTCATGGTGTTGTTCCTTCTTTGTCCGAGAAGTTGGTGGATGGGGCGCTCGTGGTGACCGGCCAGCACCCCTCTCCCCCGTTCGTTGTTTTGGCTGCTGGCGAAGCTTGCGGAGCTGTGCCCGACGGAGGCCTGTCTACCCGCAAGGCAAGGGACGGGAAATTCCCGAAAGGAAATCAGCGACGCAGGAGCGCCGCAGGGAAATTCCCGGCACGCAGGCCCCGACGAAGGAGGGGCTAGACGGGCCGGAGCGGGCACGTACAATCCGTCAGGACAGCAGCCAAAACGTCGAAGACAAGAACAGGGCCAGGACGTGCAGGAGCCCTGCGACGGCCCGGCCTGGCCCCAACATCCGGCCACGGAGCTTGCGGAGTGGACGCCCGCTTCACGGTTCGCCCCGGCGAACCGGCCCTCCAACACCACAGCTCCGCGCCCAGGCGAGAACACCGGCCGGTGCGACGCGCCACCCGGGCAAGCCGGGAACAGCCCTGTGCTGTGGCGGTCCGCCGCCGGCAACCAACCACCCCAGGCGTCACGACGGCGGACCGCCCGCCCACCAGAGGCGATCAAGCCATCAAAGCAGCCACGCGCCTTGGTGGCCGGGACCTTCGGCAGGTCCCGGCCACCGTGGGGGTTAGCTGGCGAGTAGCTCGGCGAGTTCCTGGGCTTCGGTGACCAGCGCGGCGCCGCCGTCGCGGATCAACCGATGACACCCTGCGGAATTGGCGCTGTGGACGGGCCCCGGTACCGCCGCCACGTGGCGTGCGATGGTCTCGGCCTGATGGGCGGTGTGCAGGGCACCGGAACGCCAGCGGGCCTCCACGACACAGGTCACCCCCGCCAGCCCCGCAATCAACCTGCCGCGCTGAAGGAACCGGTACCGGGTAGGTGCCGTGCCCGGGGGCTGTTCGGAAACGATCAAACCGCGGGCCCTGAGCGCGGCGGCGAGGTCGGCGTTCCCTTCCCCGTGAACCCATTGAGCGTTGCTCGGTGGGCGTGCGCGTCGATGCCGTAGCCGAGGACGGAGACGATGCAGATACCACGCCAGCCAGCTGATAGGCCATGTCGCCGGTCACCGCCGCACCGTAGCTGGTGGAATCCCGCGAACCGGTCAACGCCACAGCATGCTGCGGGGCAGGGATCCCCTTCGCGATATCGCCCCGGTACCAAAGCCCGTACGGTGGCCGGTCCCCGAATCGCCTCCCTTCGGAAGAAAGGAGGCCGCAACATGGCGAAGCGCAAGCCGAACCACCGTTGAGGCATTTTGAGCTGCGTCATTGGGTTTGGACGCTTGATCGTCGCGCTCGTTGATCTGTTCAACGATGCACCGTAGTTGAAGTGGTGGCTGCGAACCTGGTTCCCAACCACCGCTTTGGTGCCTAGGTCATAGCTGGTGGGATTACCCTGCCAGCGGCGAACGAAAACTAAGCGGGGTTTGCTCGGAGAGCCACCATCTTCTTCTCGATTTCCGTGAGTGGGCCGTCAAAATATCCACTGAGCCCTGCGACGGAACCGAATGCCGCTATGGCCATTATTAGAAACGACGGAAGCACTATGTCCATGCGACTCTCAGAAGGCTCAGGATCATCGTAAAGGGACCAGCCAAGGCCAGCCTTGTTCGGTGCAAAGTAGTCGTTCGCGCTATGGAGGGTCGGGTGGCTGTAGAGGGTTTCCAAGAGCCAATATTGATATGGCCCTCCCAAAACTTTGATATTTGTTTCAACGACTTTCGCCAGGTGCCTGTAGATATCCAGCTCCTTGAATTCGTCACTGGCCTCAGCTTGGGATTCTCTTATGGCTTGTTGCAGCTCGGGCGGTAGCGGCCATCCCTTCTCAGCTGCTTCCAGAGTTCGGCCTAGACTCCATTGCTTATTTCGGAGTAGCGCTTCTACGAAACGGTGCCGTTCGAGACTCGCGGCCCATACAAGCCAGATCGTGTGCTCTATGACTGAGCGAATCAAAGGGCGGCTCTCAGCCGTGAAGTGCGACTTTTCCAGTAGAAATACTGCTTCGCAGGTTCGCCTTATTCGTGTGAGCCAGCCCCATGCCACAGCGACAGCATGAGCGCCAGCCTGGTCTTCTCGTGTCCACTCCCCCGCTTCACGGCGTGGAGGTGGGGGCGCATGCTCGATGAGTTCAACCAAATCTTTAAAGACGCTAGACCATGACTCTGGAGTTGATTCTTTGGTCATGTGCCCATCGACTTCGCCGGCGTGGTCTCTGGGTAGTCTTCGCTGATTGCTCCTTGCCCTGAATGATCAGGCGGAAGATGTCCCCGTCGTAGGAGAGCCCGGCCAGCTACTAGCGTCGAATGGATCTCTTGGGCCGTGGTGGGAACAGAACCTTCACCTCTGCGCCGAACGATACTGATAAAGGCTCCATCGACCTTTCCGTCAATTATCGTCCCGGAGACTAGGAAGGGCTTCAGCTCCTCCGGCTGAGGGGGGATGTCCACGAGGACGATTTCTGAATCCGGTCCACTTGAAATTGCCTCTATCCGAAGGTCCCTAACCAGCGGAAACAACCGATTTTCCAGCACCCGGTGATACGTGCGGACAACACCCGGCCTCACCGGCATCGGGTTCAACTTGCGAATGTACTCGCCCTCTGGAGACTTCTTCGTCGACATGCCGACCACAATCATTCCCCCGTCTTCGCTGTTGCAGAAGCGTGAGACAGCTTGAGCAAGCGAGATCTGCCCGCTGGGCGTCTGAAGGTCGTAATGCTGACTCTTCACCTCCAGCCAATGCCCTTCGGGTTGGCCGATCAGCACATCCGCACGTCCCCCGCGCACCACGTTTCCAGCTGACTCCCGGGTCATTTTTCCGCCGGCCAGTGCCTGCATGAGATTGAGCATGTCCATCCCAGCGTCAAAAAGAGCTGCTAGCTTACGGCCTCTGAGCTTGAATCCCAGCTGCACGTTCCAGATTCTCACTACGCCTGAATAGTCGTCCCCGCTAACCGAGATTAGGTTCGCTCGGTGTCGCGCCAGCAGGGGCTGCAGAGCAGCGACCACGAGCTCCAGTTCGCCTTCTTCCTCTTCCTTGGGAAACTCGTCCCAAAATTCGAACGAGACGGTAAGGGCCCCATCCACAAGCTCGAAGACAACGTCTTCAACTGGAACTCCCTCCACATCCGCGTGTTCCTCAGGAACGGACGTAACGTGAACCTTCTCCGGACCACCTTCTTCCTCCGCCCGCAGTAAAGCCCATTGAAGGTCCGTACCCGTACACAAATCTAGATCCGAACGATGAATGACGAGCACCTCGGTGTGACTGTCGTAACTCCTAAGCCGGCCGCCGAAATTCCACACGCCGAAAAAGGGATCGCCGGTATAGGAAACGGTTCTCGTAGTCATCACCTGTCCCCCCCCGCTCAGGGGCTACCCGGCCTTGAGACCCGAAGGTTCTTACCACAGTCGAAAGACTGACACCCAAGACGGCCGAAATGTCTTGGAGTGTTTTCCCTTGCGCTCGAAGGTGATGCGCCGCTTCTTCCTTTGCCGGTGTCATGGCCCGAGGACGTCCCCCTTTTCTACCTCTTGCTCGTGCTGCAGCCAAGCCCCCACGAGTGCGCTCCGAGAGCCTAGACCGCTCATACTCAGCCAGCGCCGCAAACACGCCAAAGATGAGTTGCCCATGTGCCGTCGTTGTATCAAGCCAAGGTTAGGCCAGTGATCGAAATCCCACTCGCTTCTCGCCGAACGTGCCAACTATCGAAGAGAGATCCGCTGTGCTTCTTCCAAGCCTCGTCAAGTCGGTAACCACGAGGACATTCCCTGGTTGAAGGTACGCATGACACAACTGCCACTGCGGTCTGGGCTGTGTCACCTCCGATGCGTGCTCTTGGAAAATTTTGACGGCCCCGGCTTCGAGCAGAGCATCTACTTGGGAAGTTACTACTTAATCTCTGGTGCTCACTCTGCCGTAGCCAATGTCCGATTGTGGCGACACGTCAAAACCCCCCTGTTGCAGTTTTAAGCCACCTTGATTACGGCGACGAGTTTTGATGTCAGTTTCAGAAGTCGTCTGCACAGAATGTCAGAAGTCGTCTGCACCCGGAGTCGGTTGGGTTGGAACCGTACAGGTCAACGCGGGATGACGGCGGGCGCTGTGTGGCAGCCCTGCCCCCGCGTCATGTCAGAACGCCGGGAGGATCAGGGCCTCAGTGTCCGTCCCGGGGTGCGGTCGCTTCCTGTGCCTTCTGGTGGAACCATTCGATGTGTTCTTGCAGGAGGCGGGCTGCGAGTTCTCCGTCGTGTGCTTGGACGGCGTCGAAGATGTGGTGGTGTTGGGTCCGTAGCGTGGCGATGACGTCCGGCCACGTTTCCATGGCGTCCATCGCACCTTTGACGTAGCCGACGATGGATCCGGACAGGGATTCCATCATGGTGGCGACCACCGCGTTCCCGGCGAGCGAGCTCAGCGCCACGTGGAAGCGGGCGTCGAGTTCGTGGAACGCGGCCCGGTCGATGTCTGGATCGTCCATGGCGTGCAGGAGCTGGGATGCCTGTTCCAGGTCTTCGTACCCTCCGGTGCGGGCAGCGCCGGCCCGGGCTGTCCAGGTTTCGAGCAGGATACGGGTCTGGACAATGTCCGCGACCGGGAGCCGGTTGGTGGCTACGTGCAGCCGCAGGGCCGATGATAGGCCCGCGGAAGGATCGGAAATGACGATGGCTCCGGAGGTGGGCCCAGACCCGACGGAGCTTCGCAGGATTCCCATGGCGTCCAGGACCCGGATGGCCTCGCGTACGGAGGCCCGTGAGATGCCGTAGTTTTCGGCGAGTGTGCGTTCGCCCGGGAGGCGGTCCCCGACCGTGATTTTGCCCGAGCGCAGGTCCGCTTCGATGTCTTTCAGGAGCGCGTCATGGGTGCGACGGCGGGGGGTTGCTCCTGCTTCGGCGGTGCTCACGGTTGTTCCTTAAGGGCGGGCAGTGTGCGGGTCTGGGGTGGCCCGCACACTGCGTCTGGAGTAGGCGGGATGCTAAGGCAGCATCCAGCCGAGGATCGGGGTGGACTGGAGGTAGGAGAGGGTGCAAAGCACCAGCAGCAGCGCTACGCTCCATCCGACTACTTTACGCAGGATCACCGATTCCTTTCCTTCAAGGTTGACCGCGGACGCGGCGATGGCCAGGTTTTGCGGGCTGATCAGTTTCCCGACGACGCCGCCGGAGGTGTTTCCGGCGACGAGGAGGTTCGGGTCGATGCCTGCTTTCAGGCCGGCGGTCTGCTGGAGTTTGGCGAAGAGCGCGTTGGCTGACGTGTCGGAGCCGGTGACGGCCGTGCCGATCCAGCCCAGGACGGGTGAGAGGAACGCGAAGAAGGTGCCAGTGCCGGCCAGCCATGTGCCGATGGATACTGTCTGCCCGGAGAAGTTCATCACGTAAGCGAGTGCGAGGACGGTGATGATGGTCAGTCCGGCCCAGCGCATCCTGTAGATGGTGCGGCCGATCTCCTTCACCGCGTTAGCCACTGTGATGGGGTAGCGGCCGCCGTCGTTGTACTTCGAGTACACGAAGGCGACGATCAGGCCGGTGATCAGCAGCAGGGTTCCGGGGGTGGAGAGCCATTGGAAGGAGTAGATGGTGGAGGAGACGGGTTTGCCTTCGGCATTGACCAGCGCGTCGTGCAGGATCGGCCAGGGGATTCTGACGTCGGTCGAGGCGAGGAATGCGGGCACGTCCGCACCGAGTTTCCATAGCTTGGCGATGCCGAAGACGACGATGACGAGGAAGTACGGGAACAGGGCGAGCCAGGTGCGGGTTGGGGTCAACCGGTCTGCAGCGGCTTCGCTGACGGCGACTGCCGATGCGCGCCGGGAGCCGCCGCCGGCGGTGGTGGAGGCTGTGTTCTTCGAGGCTGCATCAAAGGCTGCTCCGAGACGCTGGCGTGCTGCGACGCTTCCCTTGGGCGTCCAGACGCGGAAGAACAGGACAGCCGCGCCGAGGCCTACGAGGGAGGCGACGATATCGGTGAGTTCGTAGGAGAAGTAGTTGGAGCACAGGAACTGTGCGGTGGCGAAGGAAAAACCGACAACGAGGGCTGCGGGCCAGCAGTCTTTCAGGCCCTTGCGGCCATCGAGGATGAAGAGCAGGATCAGCGGCACGATGGTGGCCAGTAGCGGAGCCTGACGTCCCACGACGGAGGCAATGTCCGTGGCGTGCAGTCCGGTGAGGCCGGCCGCGGTGGTGATCGGGATGGCCATGGCGCCGAAGGCAACAGGTGCCGTGTTGGCGACCAGAACGGCGGCGGCTGCGCGCAGCGGCGGCAGTCCGAGCGCCAGCAGCATGGTGGCGGTGATGGCGACCGGCGCACCGAACCCGGCGAGGGCTTCGAGCAGCCCGCCGAAGCAGAAGGCAATCAGGACCGCCTGGAGGCGCACGTCGCCTTTGCCGATCACGTCGAAGACGCGGCGGAGGTCCTCGAAACGTCCGCTGAGGACCGTGACCTGGTAGAGCCAGACGGCCATGATGACGATCCACAAGACAGGGAAGGCACCGAAAACCCCGCCCTGGGTAGCGGACAGCAGCGCCAGCCCGGCCGGCATCTGGAACGCGAATATTCCGACCAGGAGGGCAGCCAGGAGCGCAAAGGCACCGGCGACATGGGCGCGGGTTTTGACGACGGCAAGCAGGATGAAGAACGTCAGGAGCGGCAGCAGGGCGACGATGGCCGACCACATGACGCTGTTGAGCACCGGGTCGGTGCTGGGTGTGAACTGATCCACGGAGTTCCTCCACATTGAGGGGGACGGCAGGGGGGTATGGTCAGACCTTTGTGGTCGGACCATCAGAGTGTAGCGTAGATTTTTCTGAAAGTGTGAGCAGCTTCACTTGGAGCCGCCGGTTGCCAGTGGCGTCGGTCACGTGATCTACTATGGTCAGACCACAACCCATTAGCCCGAAAGGCTGCCATGCGAATCGCTTTGTTCGCTACGTGCATCGTGGATGCGATGTACCCCGCCACAGCGCGGGCCACCGTGAAAATCCTGGAACGGCTGGGACACGAAGTTGTGTTCCCGTCGGGCCAGGCCTGCTGCGGGCAGATGCACGTCAACAGCGGCTACCTCAAGGAAGCTGTCCCCGTGATCGCCAACCACGTCGCCGCCTTTGATACCGAGGACTACGACGTCGCGGTTGCCCCGTCCGGCTCCTGCGTCGCCTCGGTGAAGCACCAGCACCCTATGGTCGCCCGCTCGTGCGGCGACAAGGATCTGGAAACACGTGCAACCGCAGTCGGCGCCAAAACTTACGAGCTCTCCGAATTGCTGGTGGACGTGCTCGGCGTGACCGATGCTGGCGCGCAGCTCGGTTCCTACTTCCCGCACCGTGTCACCTACCACCCGAGCTGCCATGGCATGCGCCTGCTCGGGCTCGGGGACCGGCAGGCGCGGTTGCTGGGCAGTGTCGCAGGGATCGACATGGCCGAACTGCCGGAGGCTGACCAGTGCTGTGGCTTCGGCGGCACGTTCTCGATGAAGAACGCCGACGTCTCCTCCGCCATGCTCGAGGACAAGACGGCGAATATCACGGCAACAGGGGCAAGCCTGTGCGCCGGGGGGGACGCCTCCTGCCTCATGCACATCAGCGGCGGCCTCTCCCGCCAGGGCAGCGACGTCACCACCCTGCACCTGGCCGAAATCCTCGCCAGCACTCTGGAAGAACCGGCCTCTGTCACCGGCGAAGTCCGCGTCACCACCGGAAAGGCCACACGATGAGCACCTACCTGGGTATGCCCTCCCTCCCCGTTCATGGCACGGGCAACCTGCACGCCTCCGAATCCTTCCCCCAGGCCGCGCACCGCGAACTCGGCAACGCCCAGCTCCGGGCCAACCTCGGCCACGCCACCCACACCATCCGAGACAAACGCATCCAAGTGGTCTCCGAACTGCCGGACTGGGAACAACTGCGCGACGCCGGATCCGCAATCAAGGAATCCGTGATGGCCCGCCTTCCCGAACTCCTCGAACAGTTCGAGAAAAACTTCACCGCCCGAGGCGGCGTGATCCACTGGGCCCGCGACGCCGATGAGGCCAACGGGATCGTCGCCGGTCTGATCCGGGAAACCGGGGAAACCGAAGCGGTCAAGATCAAATCCATGGCCACCCAGGAAATCGGTCTCAACGAATACCTTGAAGAGCAGGGCATCGCGGCCTACGAAACCGATCTGGCCGAGCTGATCGTCCAGCTGGACCACGACAAGCCCAGCCACATCCTCGTCCCGGCGATCCATAAGAACCGGACCCAGGTCAGGGACATCTTCCTGCGCGAAATGGAGGGCGTCGACCGGGAGCTGACCGACGAGCCGGCCCGCCTCGCCGCGGCAGCCCGGGCACACCTGCGCCGTAAATTCCTCACTGCCAAAGTCGCTGTCTCCGGGGCCAACTTCGCCCTTGCTGACTCGGGCACCCTGGCCGTCGTCGAATCCGAGGGCAACGGCCGCATGTGCCTGACCCTGCCGGAGACACTAATCACCGTCATGGGCATCGAAAAGCTCCTGCCGACCTGGCAGGACCTTGAAGTCTTTATGCAGCTGCTGCCCCGCTCCTCCACGGGGGAGCGGATGAACCCTTACACCTCGCTGTGGACCGGTGTCACCATCGGCGACGGGCCCCAAAACGTGCACCTGGTGTTGCTTGATAACGGACGCAGCGCCGCCCTGGCCGACGAAATGGGCCGCTCGGCCCTGCACTGCATCCGTTGCAGCGCCTGCATGAACGTCTGCCCGGTTTATGAACGGACCGGCGGCCACGCCTACGGATCGACCTACCCCGGACCGATCGGGGCGATCCTTTCGCCGCTGATGACCGGTATTCAAGCCGAGGAGAACAGTTCGCTGCCGTACGCGTCCTCGCTGTGCGGGGCCTGCTACGACGCCTGCCCGGTCAAGATCAACATTCCGGACATCCTGGTGCACCTGCGCAGCGTGGACGTGGACAGCAAACGCGGGAAGAAGAAAATCCCCAGCCAAATGGACGTTGGGATGAACGCCGCGTCCTGGGCCCTGTCGTCGGGCAAACGACTGGGATTGATCGAGAAGGGACTGCCCCTGGGACGTCTGGCCGCGGGCCCGGACAAGAAGATCACCAAACTGCCCGGAATCGCCGCCGGCTGGACCCAAAGCAGGGATATCCCCGCGCCGCCGTCGCAGTCTTTCCGCGACTGGTGGAAGAAGGAACACCGGCCCCCGGCCACCGGCGCTGCCCCCGCGGCGTCAGATAACCAGCCCTCAGAACACCAGGAAGACCAGACATGAGCGCACGCAATGAGATCCTTGAACGGATCCGCACCGCCCTGAAAGACAGCCCCAAAGTACCGGAAGTTCCCCGCGGGTACCGGTCCTCATCCGATCTGGACGAGGATGCCCTGATCCACCTGCTGGTGGACCGCCTGATCGATTACAAAGCCCAGGTCTCCGTCGTGGACGCCGAAGAGGTGCCCGCACGGATTGCTGAACTGCTCGCGGCAGCGCGCAGCTACGTCCTGCCTGCGGGGCTGGACGCCGGCTGGCTCAGCGACCTCAAACTCGACCACGACAACCGTCGCCACACCGATTCGGCCGCGGCTCCACTGAGCGTCCTCGAGCTCGATGGTATCGACGCGGTCGTGACCGGCAGTGCTGTCGCTGTCGCCGAGACAGGGACCATCATCCTGGACGGCAGTCCCAACCAGGGCCGCCGGGCAATCACCCTCGTCCCTGACCACCACATCTGCGTCGTGAAAGTCGCCGACATTGCCGGGATCCTGCCGGAGGCGCTGCGCCGGATTGACGGCACCCGGCCGCTGACCATGATCAGCGGGCCGAGTGCCACCAGCGATATTGAACTCGAACGTGTCGAGGGAGTCCACGGGCCCCGCAAGCTCGACGTCATCATCGCCCGCTAAATCCGGCAGTCAAGTCCGGGCCATCACCCTGGCCGTGCCCGGACGCACCGCCGCGCATCCCGAACCCTCACCGCTGAACGAAAGGCACCCTCATGACCTCCTACCGCCATGACGCCTGGGAGCACCTCCGCGGTGCCCTCGTGCAGGTCCGGAAGAACGGCACCGTCCTTCGCGAAGGACTCGTCGAGGACGTCATGCCTGACTCGTCGGCCCTCTGGATCGCCGCCGACGGGCTCGCCGGCCGGGTGCTGATCGAAGCTGCCGAAGGCCACGAGGTGTGGGTCGAGCCGCGGCAACTCGAGGGTAAACGCGCGTACCGCATGACATTGTCCGCACTCCAGCACCGAGAAGGAGATCAGGTCCGCGGGATGCACCTCAACCGTCAGGCTGCGGATGAATCCTTGTTCCGCGGCGGCCGCAGATGGCCGAGGACCGCGTAGGCAAAGTCCACCAGGTAGTCGTTCAGGGCCAGGGAGGCAGCCCTGGCCGCTGAATCATCTCTGGCGAGAATCGCTTCCAGAATTCTTCCGTGAAGCGTCGATCCCCGTGAGATCTGGTCTGCCTCGTCCCGCATGTGGGCGATCCAGAAGCGCCGGGAAAGAGCCTGGGCGGGGGCCAGTGCATCCGCGAGGTATTCGTTGGCTGCGGCATCGACAATCAGATGATGGGTCTCCTTCACCGTCTCCAGGTAAGTGCCCAAGGTGAATTCCTCGTGTTTGAGCCGGTCCACCATGGCAGCCATTTCCCTTCGGTGCTCTCCAGCTGCCCGGCCGCAGGCAAGCTCCACTGCCAAGGCCTCCAGAACCCGGCGCAGCTCAAGGAGACGCAGCTGAGTGTCGACCGAAGCGGCCGGGACGAGGACCCCCTTGCTGGGGTGGATCTGGACCATGCCCTCCCGGGCGAGCCGCTGCAGGGCCTCACGAACCGGGGTGCGGCCGAACCCGGTTGAGGCTGTGAGCATCGACTCGGAGACCAAAGACCCCGGTGTGATTTCCTGGAAGATGATCATCCGCTCGATCTCGTCATAAGCGCCGTCGGCCTTACCTTTTTCCGCCACCTGGCCACTCCTCCCCAGCCGGGCCACCCCGGCTACCGCGTCTCCCGATTCACCGGGCGATGGAAAGCCCATTGACTTAGGGACATCCTAAAGCATATGTTACCGGTATATCGGTTGCATGTCGGTCAATGGTGACCGTACCGGCCTTAGGCTGCATTGCACCTCTTCTACGAAGGAAGCCATGAAATCCTCGCGTATTGAGCACCGCGCCATCGACTACATACCGGAAACCGAGCGCCACGGCGTGGCTCGAAGCCTCTTCTTTGTCTGGTTCGCCGCCAACACATCCATCACTGCGGTGGTGACCGGCGCGCTGTTTGTCATCCTGGGAAACTCGGCCCTGTGGGCCATCCCGGCCGTCATCATCGGAAACATCTTGGGCGGGTTCGTTACCGCCCTTCACTCCGCCCAGGGACCCAAACTGGGCGTGCCGCAGATGATTCAGAGCCGGGCGCAGTTCGGCTACTATGGCGCCATCCTCCCGCTCGTACTCTCCCTGATTATCTACCTGGGGTTCTACGCCACCGGGCTCGTCCTGGGGGGCCAGGCCATCGGTGACCTCCTCCATGTGCCGGTCCAGGCCGGCGCCACGATCTTCGCGCTGCTCTCCACGACCCTGGCCATCTTCGGCTACCGCTATATCCACAAATTCTCCAAGATCGCCACAGCGCTGAGCGCCGCCGTGTTCGTCGTGCTCTTCATTCGCATCCTCACCGCCCCCGATGCCGCTGCTCTGATCCAACAGACTGACTTCGCTATCGGCCCGTTCGTCCTGGGAATTTCCTTGGCGGCATCGTGGCAGCTCACTTTTGGCCCCTACATTGCGGACTACTCCCGCTACCTTCCCAAGAACACATCCCAGCGTGCGACCATGGGGTGGACCTTCGCCGGCAGCGTGATCGGAGGCTCACTCGCCATGATCCTGGGCGCCCTGGGCGCAGCGATCGGCGGCCACAGCTTCAACACCAACCAGGTCGGATACCTCGCCAACCTTGGAGCCGGGTTCGCATGGCTGGTCCTGCTTGCCGTGATCTGCGGAAAACTCACCGGCAACACCCTGAGCACCTACGGCGGGTTCATGTCCCTGGCCACCATCGTCACCGCCGTCACCCGGCGCGAAATCATCACCGGCAAAGCCAGGACCGGTTACATCGTCCTGATCTCCGCAGCAGCCCTGAGCATCGCCCTGGCCGCAAGCGACAACTTCCTCGGAGCCTTCACCAATTTCCTGCTCTTCCTGCTCTACTTCATGACACCGTGGTCCGCCATCAACCTCGTCGACTTCTACTTCGTCCGCAAAGAAAAGTACAACGTCGCCGCACTCTTCGAACCGGACGGCGAATACGGGCGCATCAGCTGGACCGCCATCGCCGCGTACGCCGCCGGAATCCTCATCCAGATCCCGTTCATGAACAGCCCCCTCTACGTCGGGCCCGTCGCGGAATGGCTGGGGGGAGCCGAAATCGCATGGCTCATCGGTCTGGCCGTCTCCGGCGGCCTGTATTACCTGTTCGCTCCGGCCCGCAAAGCACCGCCGTATTCCACCCGCCCCGCCGTGGACGAACAGCCAGAGGCTGCCGCCATGACCCGCCCGTCCATCTGACCCGCTAACGCCTGCACAGGAGTACCCCCATGAAATATGATCCCGGCTTCGAGAAGAGCCCCCTGCCGTTCGCCCCCTTCAAGAGCCTCACGGTCCCCCGGCCCATCGGCTGGCTCTCCAGCGTCAGCAAAGACGGCGTGGAGAACATCGCGCCCTACAGCCAATGGCAGAACCTGACCTTCGACCCGCCCATGGTGATGTTCGCCGCCAACCAATATCCCGACGGGAGGCGTAAAGACACCGTCATCAACGCCGAAGAAACCGGCTGGTTCGTATGGAACATGGCCACCTGGGACCTCCGCGAAGCCGTCAACATCAGTGCAATGGCACTCCCGCCGGGCGACAGCGAATTCGACCGACTCAACGTCACGAAAAAGAAGGCCGATCTCTCCGACACACCCATGGTCGCCGAAAGCCCCTTCCACTTTGAATGCCGGTACCTGTCCACCCACCGGATCCCCGGCAACTCCACCGTCGGAAGCATCGACGTCGTCTACGCCACCGTGGAACGCATCCACCTGGACGAAAACTGCCTTACCCCGGACGGACGGATCGACATCCCCAAGGCCAAACCGATCGCGCGCATGGGCTACTACGACTACACCGTCGTCACCGACACCTTCGAGATGAAAGTCCCCAGCTCCGACGCCGACGAAATGGCAGGCCTCGCAGGACAACCCGCATAGTTCCACGGCACAGCTATTTTCGCGCCGCGTGCCCGGTACCGCTGAAGTCTCACTTCCGAGGTACCGGGTTCCGGCGCCGGCCTGGAGAACCCGTGGGACCGCCCGAACCCGGTTCGGCTAATTTCGTTCCACAACTATGTGCCAAGGCCGTCCGCGGCTATCGGGAAAGTAGTTTCTCACCGTCGGGTCGCAACTCTCCGTTGGGCGATACGTGCCGGTACAGCGTCTGGCGGGTAATTCCGAGTTCGGCACAGAGTTCGCCGACTTTGGTGCCGGGCTTGCCCATGGACGCCAGGGCGAGCCGGAGCTTGGCGGGGGTCATCTTGTACGGGCGTCCGCCGTTCCGGCCTCGGGCGCGGGCGGCCGCGAGACCCGCGAGGGTGCGTTCAGAGATCAGTTCGCGTTCGAACTCGGCCAGTGCGGCGAAGATCCCGAAGACCAGCTTCCCGGAGGCCGTGGTGGTGTCGATGGCGGCACCCTGACCGGTGAGGACCTTCAGTCCGATGCCGCGTTCAGTAAGGTCGTGGACGATGTTGACCAAGTGCCGCAGGTCTCGTCCGAGCCGGTCCAGTTTCCAGACGACCAGGGTGTCCCCGTGCCGCAGGGCCTTGAGGCATGCGGCCAGCTGGGGCCGGTCGTCCTTCTTTCCGGAGGCCATGTCTTCGTAAAGGGAGTCCGCCCCGATGCCGGCGGCCAGGAGCGCGTCGCGCTGCAGGTTAGTAGTCTGGGAGCCGTCCGCCTTCGAGACCCGCATGTACGCAACCAGCATGGTCCACTTCTCCTGTCACTTATACGTTCGTTTAAGTGATAGCAGACCCTCTGACTGATTCGAAATCGGAACGTGTCACTTAACCCGTTACGTATTCTACGTCAGGCAAAGGGTTCCTTTCCTTTTGTTTGTGACAGAGAGTCGAGGGGGATCTGAAGCTCGGCGAAGGCGTCTTTGAGACCGCGAACGGCTTCCTCACTGCGACACCCGTAGTGTGCGAAGTCGAAGAGGTGCTTCGCCACCACGGGATCGGTTTTGGCTGCCGCGATGCATGCGTCCAAGGTAGTCGTCACTATGTTCCAGAGCTCGTCCAGTGTCGGCTGCTTCTGCGCTCCTGCGCGGGCTGTCGGTGGTCCGGGCGGGGTCCCGCTGCTGATCGGTGCCTTCGGTTCGGGACGCAGAAGGTGCGCGGAGGTACCCAGGGCGGTCAGTGAGCCGTCCTCGATCATTTCCATCGCGGCGGCAGCGGCTTCGAGCAGTTGCTGCTGCCTGGTCCAGTGCAGGGTCTCGAAGGGTTGCCATGAGTGCAGACCGGCTCGGAACGGGTGGCCGCAATGGTCCCAGACCCGGCGCACGTCCTCCAGTTGCCGGCCGTATCGTCCCTGGGGCGCGCTGAGTTCATCCAGGAGGGTCCTGAGCAGCCGGAACCAGACTCCGGCGTGAACCGAGCGCCGGGGTAGGTCCACGGATCCTGTTGTTATTGCCTGCCAGGTGCGCCGGTCCATCAGGGTCAATGATTCTGGGAGTTCCCGCTGGTCCTCGGCGGAGGTTGTCCACTTAATGTAGTCCGCAGGGTGTCCTTCATAGGTCTCGAGCCGGTGTCGGTGTCCCGGGCAGCTGGCCATGAGCGGTAATTGCCAGAAGAGCAGTATCGTCGGGCCGGACTCCAGGCATTCTCGGCATCCCCGCAGCACCCGGGTTTCCGCGAGCCATGGCTGCCACTTCCGCGGTGTGTAGATTTGGCGTCGCGCCGGTGGCAGGAGTACTGAGAGCTGGTGCACATAGGTTTCGTAGGTATCGGGTGCAGGGGTGAGGGAGTCGAAGAGCCATGGCACCCAGCCGGCCATGGTCATGGCATGTACGCGGTGCTGTTCGGTGCCCGTGCGCTTGGCGAGCTCGTCGAGGAGGTGCCGTGGCGGGTTCAGATCCAGCTCAGCGTCGCTAAGCTCCCCGTGGCCGAGTGCGTGTTCGAGCAGCTGGTACGAGTACATGCCGTAGCTGCTCGCCGTCCGCCGCAGCCAGGAGGAAAATGATTCCGTTGCTGCAGGTGCCGGATGAAGGGGCCAGCGCTCCGGCGGTCTCACATCAGTTCGCGTTCAAACAAGCGGCGCCGTTCTGTGGGTCCTGCATAGTCGGCCATGACCAGGGTGCGGCGATTGATGCGCTCTTCACCGCTTTCCACGGCAGCGATCGCCGCGGTCGTCAGGAGCCGGGCGAGTTCGCCAATGGTTCCCTCACTTCGGGCGAGTAGGTACTGCGCCATATCGGCGGTAGCGATGTCCGAGGGGCGCTGCAGGGGCAGGGCGGCCGCGAAGCTGGCCAATAACGACAGGGTGTCCGCACCGGTGTTCCACAAGGGAAGGACGATGGGTTCAAACCGGTTCTCTAGCTGATCATCGGAACGAACCGCGAGATATGCCTCCCGGGTTCCGACGCCGACGATCGGGATGCGCAGCTCGTTGCCCAGGAATCGCAGGAGATTGAGGAACTCCCGGCGGCTGTTGCCCTGCCCGGCGAGGATATTGTGCAGCTCGTCGATGACGAGCATGCGCACTCCCGTCAAGCGCA
>NZ_JAPDNV010000027.1:0-50232 GCF_026013155.1 Paenarthrobacter sp. PAE-2
GCTTGAGGTGCTAGTCCTCGAAAGGGGGTGGGGGTTCAAGTCCCCCTCCGCGCACACAATGAGCCCTGGAAGGTCAATGATCTTCCAGGGCTCACATGTTTAGGCTGCCATGTTCCAGCCGGTAAGCCGGTAAGGCGCCCGCCGGTCACGCGCCCGTGCGCGGCGCGAACATGATGACGCCGACGCCCACTATGCAGATGACGGCTCCAATGATGTCCCAGCGGTCCGGGCGGAATCCGTCAACCAGCATGCCCCAGGCAAGTGAGCCAGCTATAAAAACGCCCCCGTACGCCGCGAGAACCCTTCCGAAATGGGCGTCGGGCTGGAACGCCGCGAAGAAACCATAGATTCCCAAGGCAACGACTCCCAGCCCGGCCCACCACCATGCCTTGCCCTCCCGGACTGCCTGCCAAATGAGCCAAGCGCCCCCGATTTCGGCTGCCGCGGCCAGGACGAAGAGGACTGTGGACTTGAGGATGGTCATGGTTCAAGTATTCATTGCCCCTTATCCACATAGGCCTTCCCGGCGCTTTCGGCCACGACACACCGCCGAATAGCTTTGGATGCAGGAGATGCACTAGGATATTGAAGTCTGTGCTGCGCCCTCCTTCCGAATCTTTGGCGGGGGAGCGAGGCACAGCAATCGCAAATGAACCTCCTGTTACGGAAATACCGTAACCGCTTAGCCCAAAGGAGGTGGGTTCACATATGCGTCCTTACGAATTGATGGTAATCATCGACCCCGAGGTCGAAGAGCGTACCGTAGAGCCGTCGCTTCAGAAGTTCCTGAATGTCATCACCACCGATGGTGGAACCATCGAAAAGGTTGACATCTGGGGCCGTCGTCGCCTGGCATACGACATCAAGAAGAAGTCCGAAGGTATCTACGCAGTGGTGAACTTCACCGCTGAGCCTGCTACCGCCAAGGAACTTGATCGCCAGCTGTCTCTGAACGAGACGATCATGCGCACCAAGATCATCCGCCCCGAAGACCAGAAGGTTGTTGCTGAGTAATCAGCCCCTTCCAGATCTTTACCCCGCAGGAACGAACAAGGAGGCAGTAGATGGCAGGCGAAACCACTATTACGGTCATCGGTAATCTCACCAATGATCCGGAGCTGCGGTTCACCCCGTCTGGCTCAGCAGTAGCGAACTTCACCATCGCTTCTACTCCCCGGACCTTTGACCGCCAGTCGAACGAATGGAAGGACGGGGAAACCCTGTTCCTCCGCGCGTCCGTATGGCGGGAAGCAGCCGAGAACGTTGCCGAGTCCCTCACAAAGGGAACCCGCGTCATTGTTTCCGGCCGTTTGAAGAGCCGTTCTTACGAAACCAAAGAAGGCGAGAAGCGCACCGTTATTGAGCTTGAGGTCGACGAGATCGGCCCGAGCTTGCGTTACGCGAATGCCAAAGTCAACCGCACCCAGCGCTCCGGCGGCGGGTTCGGCGCCGGCAACGGTGGCCAGGGTGGCTTCGGTGGCGGCAACGCAGGTGGCTTCGGAGGTGGCCCCGCTGGTGGAAACCAGGGCGGTAACTCCGGTGGAAACTGGGGCGGCAACCAGCCCGCACAGCAGGATGACCCTTGGGCTACGCCCGGCGTCAGCAACGCTGGTGGCTGGGGCAACGGCCCGGACTCCGAACCTCCCTTCTAAACAAAAAAACACCACCATCCCGTGGATCAATATCCACGGGCTCCATAGAAAAGGAGCTCCACGATGGCTAAGGCTGAACTCCGTAAGCCCAAACCAAAGTCCAACCCCTTGAAGGCCGCTGACATCACTGTCATCGACTACAAGGACGTAGCATTGCTGCGCAAGTTCATCTCCGACCGCGGAAAGATCCGCGCTCGTCGCGTCACTGGCGTTACCGTTCAGGAACAGCGCAAGATCGCCCAGGCAATCAAGAACGCCCGCGAAGTTGCTCTGCTGCCCTACTCCGGCGCTGGCCGCGGCTAAGGGAAGGGATTAACTAACATGGCAAAGCTCATTCTGACCCACGAAGTAACCGGTCTCGGTGCTGCTGGCGACGTTGTCGAGGTGAAGAACGGTTACGCACGTAACTACCTTCTGCCCCGCGGTTTCGCTCTGACCTGGACCCGTGGTGGCGAGAAGCAGGTTGAGACCATCAAGGCAGCACGTGCTGCCCGTGCCCACGCAACTGTTGAAGCTGCACAGGCGCAGGCCCAGGCACTGTCCTCCAAGAAGGTCAAGCTCGAGGTGAAGGCCGGTCAGTCCGGTCGTCTCTTCGGCACCGTCAAGCCTGCTGACGTCGCTGCTGCTGTTGAGGCTGCCGGCCTCGGCGCCATCGACAAGCGCAACGTTGAACTGCCGAACCACATCAAGTCTGTCGGTTCGTACCAGGCCAACGTTCGCCTGCACGAGGATGTTTCCGCTGTCATCGACCTTGAGGTCGTTGCCGGCAAGTAGTCCCTGACTACGCCTGAAGGACCCCGCCCCCGGATTCCGGGAGCGGGGTCCTTTTGCATCCCCCGAGTTGGCAATTGATGACAATGTTGGTGCCCTGGACTGCCATTAACTGCCAGCTCGCGGGGGCACGGGCGCGGGGTCAGGGCCTATGGATCTCCGTCATGGTGTGGTTGTAGCCGGTGCGGATCAGCTCGGCCAGCACATCCCTGTCCACATCGTCCAACCTGTTGACGTACAAGCACGATGCGCCGGTTTTGTGCTTACCCAGTTCGGGAAGCAAGCGGTCCGCCTCCGGACTCATCGTCAGTCCATAGAGGGCCAGGTTGGCTTTGCGCGGTGAGAACCCCACGGCTGCAGCATCGCCTTCACGGCCGCTCTGGTACTTGTAGTGGTACTGCCCGAAACCTACGATCGACGGACCCCACATCACGGCTTCCTGGCCGGTGATCCCGCGCATCATGTTCAGTAATTCAAAGCCGTCCGCACGCCGGACCGGGTGCTCCACGGCATTAAGGAATTCCTCAACGGGCACTTGGGTGGGCTGCGTCTTGTTCTCTGCCATGAAGGTAGTGTGGCAGACGGCCCACAGGCTCACCAGCACCAGTGATAGCCTGCACCGGTGAGCCCACTTTCCCCCCGAAACCGCCCATTCCACCAAGTTGACGTCTTCTCCGACCGTCCCTATTTCGGCAACCCGCTCGCCGTCGTCGTTGATGCCGAAGGGCTCGACAGCGGGACGATGCAGCGATTCGCCAACTGGACCAATCTGTCCGAAACCACCTTCCTGCTGCCGCCCACACATCCGGACGCGGACTACAGGGTGCGTATCTTCACCGGCAGCGAGGAGTTTCCGTTCGCGGGACACCCCACGCTTGGCTCAGCTCACACGTGGCTGCAGGCAGGGGGAGTGCCCAAGTCTGCCGGCGTCGTGGTCCAGGAGTGCGGAGCAGGTTTGGTACGCGTCAAGCACGACGGCGGACGGCTGGCTTTCGCGGCCCCGCCACTGACCCGGTTTGGTCCGGTGGAGGACAGCGTACGGAAGCAATTGGCCGCGGGTCTTCGACTTTCGGAAAATGACATCCTCGATGCTTCGTGGCTGGTGAATGGGCCGGCGTGGATTGGCGTCCTGCTCGAATCCGCTGACCAGGTCCTTGGCCTGGAACCGGACATGCTTGCCTTGGGGGACTTGAAGGTGGGCGTCATCGGGCCGTATCCGACAGGCTCCGACGTGGATTTCGAGGTTCGTACGTTTTTCCCGGGCGACGCCATGATCGAGGACCCGGTGACGGGTAGCTTCAACGCGGGGGCAGCTCAATGGCTGATAGGGAGCGGGCGTGCGCCGGAGGCATACGTGGCCGCCCAAGGCACCGTGCTGGGGAGGGCAGGGCGCATCCACGTCAAGGCTGAAGGGGACCAGGTCTGGGTGGGCGGTGATTCGACTACCTGCATCCAGGGGACAGTACTGTTATAGGCCTGGGTAACTAAAGGAGAACGCATGGGTTCCGCACGGACATTTGAGTCGATCGTCATCATCTTCAACCCCAACAGCACGGGGAATGCCCCTGAGCTTGCGGAAGAGCTGCACGGGAAGCTCATCAAGATGCTGCCGTACTCGCCGGAGATCATCCTTGAACCAACCCAGCACGCGGGGCACGCGGTCGATCTGGCCCGCGAAGCCGCCGGTAAGGGTGGCGACGTCCTGGTGGTCTCGGTCAGCGGCGACGGTGGCTACAACGAGGTTGTCAACGGTGTGATGCAGGCGGAGAACCCCAAGGCAGTGGCCGCAGTCATGGCTGCCGGCAACGCGAACGACCACCGGCGGACGGTTGGAACCAAGCCCTTGGAGGAAGCCATCGCAGAGGGCAACGTCCACAACATCGACCTGCTCCGGATCCACACGGGCCAGAAAGAGAATGAGCCGCTGGAGTACGCCCACTCGTACATCGGGTTCGGCCTGACCCCGGTTGTGGCGACGGAGTTGGAAAAGGGAAGCAAGGGCGCCCTGACGGAGATGGTGTCCGTAATCAAGACGTTCTCGGAGTTCAAGCCGTTCGAAATCCGGCTGGACAACGGCAAGCGCCAGAAGGTGGACAGCCTCGTTTTTGCGAATATCCCCGAAATGGCAAAGTACGCCACCCTCAGCGAGGCGGAGGAGACGCCCCGTGACGGCAAGTTTGAGGTCATCTTCTTCCCCCACATGCCCAAATGGCGGGTGGTCTTGAACGCTTTGCGGGCCACCACCCAGGGCCTGGGCGATCAGCCGAGCGTCAGCAGCTACGAATTCACCACGCTGAAGCCCTTGCCGTACCAAATGGACGGGGAAGTAAAGAACGTGGAAGCCGGGATCAAGGTCCGCGTGGAGAGCGCACCAGCGGCGCTGCCCACCATCGGCTGAGTTCAGCCTGCGCTGCAGGCAGCGGTGACAAAGTCATGGATGCGTCCGCGCAGATCGGCAGGAGCCGGCACCTTCAGGGCTCCCTGACGGTTGCCGATGGCCACATTCAACGGAACCAGTGTTCCCACCTTGTCTTCAGCGACGGCATGGGGGTCGCAGCGGGCAGGGCGTACGCGCAGGGACAGCACCCGGGCGTCCGCTGCGGCCGTAATAATGACATCGCGGGGCCACGGGTCCGACGGCTGCTCCGCCAGTAACGTGGTGCCACCGATCGATTCGATAACCAGGGTCTGGTTATGGGAAGCGTTCTTGGTTGGGGTGACAACCAGGCGCACGACGGCGGTTCTTCCGTCGGGAGCCACGTCCAGTTCCGGGTCCAAGGCGATGGCTGCCACCGCCTCAACGTATTTGGCGAGGCAGAGCTCGTCTGAGTTGCGCTGCAGGACGCCGAAGGGGTCGTTGGCTCCGGTGCTGATGTGGCGTTGCTGATCGGTGCCGCCGGCGTATCCGATTGTGGTTACCGGGGGGTCGCCCGCTTGGCTCCCGCAGCGTGGCTCCGGAAGGCTGGCGGGGAGGCTCTTGGGCTGGTTCGGCGGTAGTTCCAGTGGCCCGTTCTCCGGCCTCCATGTGATGTCCTGCTGGAACAAGCCTGAGCGGAGGTCCACGCCGCTGACCGTGACGGGCGAGCCGGAGGTGTTGGTCAGTTGGATGAGGATGGCTTGCTTTCCGTACTGGTCGCGGGACTGGTTGATGTCCACCACGATCCCCGCTTCTGGCTCACTGGTCCTTGTTTCAGGAGCCGCGGGCTGGCAGGAAGAGACCGCCCCCGCGGCACACAGCAACAAAATGAGTGCCAACCATGAACGCCGCTGCCGGGCCATGCGATCAGTTTAGGCCTGGCCTTGCGAAACCTGTTCGGGTTCCTCTGGCGATAGCTTCGTAAGCATGCTTAGCTTAATTTCCAATGCTGGTGCGCCACCGGAAAGGAAGTCATGTCCACTGTTACCCGGCCCTTCAAGTCTTCAGCAGCCGACGTCTGGAATGTGATCGCCGACGGCTGGCTTTACCCTGGCTGGGTGGTGGGTGCCTCACGGATCCGCGCTGTGGATGATCAGTGGCCCCAGGCCGGTGCGAAGCTTCATCACTCCGTTGGCGTCTGGCCTTTCCTGATCGATGACAGCACCAGCGTGGCTGCGGTCCAGACCGGACGCTCCCTTGAGCTCCTTGCCCGTGGATGGCCGATGGGTGAGGCCAAGGTGCTGATCACGGTGGAAGAGGCCGGTCCGGACGAATGCCGCGTCTCCATCTCCGAGGACGCAGTGCGAGGTCCCGGCAAGTTGGTTCCCAAAGTCCTGCGGGACCCTGTGATCGACGTTAGGAACAACGAGACCCTGCGACGACTGGAACTGATGGCAGTCGGCGGGGCTGGGCGGCAAAGGTAGTCTTTTCGGCAAGATCCTTCGCCAAGGGCCTCTTCCGTCCTAGCATGGTCCGCAGGTGCGCACACGGACGGTGCACAGTCGGGGGGATGGGGTCATGGGGTCATCGGAAGCGGCAGAAGCCAGCGTACCGGCAGCGGCCAGTGCAGGGCCTCCCAAGCCGGAGAGTGAGCCGGGCAGGCGCAGGCGTCCACGGAGAATCCGGAAGCTGGAGCTCGCCGTCGTGCTTGTGTTGGCTGTACTCCTGGCCCTTTCTGCCACCCCGTGGCCATCGGCGATGGTGATCCGTGGGGTCTTCGAGCGCGGGGCCCAGGACACCGTTGCGGAAATGACTCCTTACGTCCCGCAAGCCGGGCTGCAGACACGCGCCAATGTTGTCTACAAGCCGGGCCTCTCCTTCGACGCCTTTAGTCCCGAAGGAGCTGCAGGCGGACTGCCGACGATCGTCTGGATTCATGGTGGTGCCTGGATTTCCGGAACCCAAGCCAACGTTGAGCCCTATCTTCGGATTCTCGCCGCCGAAGGCTACACAACCATCGGCGTGGGCTACACGATCGCGCCCGAGGCCACGTATCCCACAGCGGTTCATGAAATCAACGACGCACTGGCTTACATCAAGGCTCATGCCGCTGAACTGAACGTGGATCCGGGCCGCATCGTCCTGGCAGGGGACTCTGCGGGTGCACAGCTGGCCAGCCAAATGGCCACCCTGACGGTCAATCCTGCCTACGCCAACCTGCTCGGTGTGGAGCCGGCGTTGCGCAAGGAGGATCTGGCTGCCACCATTCTTCACTGCGGTGTTTACGATCTGGACGCCATGAGCAAGCTCAACGGTCTGGTGGAGTGGGGTCTCAAGACGTCTTTGTGGTCCTACACGGGCACCAAGGATTGGTCCGCCACCTACGCCGGGGCAACCATGTCCACCATCGAATTCGTTACGGGAGACCTGCCCCCTACGTTCATCAGCGGCGGCAACGGGGATGGGCTGACCTGGCTGCAATCCGTTCCCTACAGCAATCGTTTGAAAGCAGCCGGAGTTCCCGTGACCGAGCTTTTCTGGCCGGCCGACCACACTCCCGCACTTCCCCATGAGTACCAGTTCCAGTTGAACTTCTCCGAGGCCAAGGACGCCAAGGACAGGACCATGGGCTTCCTGGCCACTCACGTGCAGCCGCGCCCATAGAAGCGGCCGGGAATACTTCCGGTGTTCGTCCGGTTCAACCACATAGATGCATATGCATGTAAACTGAGTTGAATCGAGCAACAGGAGAACGCCATGGAAACCCGCCGCATAACCGTCCTTTCAGCAGGGCTCGGCGTGCCGTCTTCGAGCCGTCTGCTGGCCGACCAATTGGCTGCCTCCACGGAACGGCAGCTGCAGGCAGCCGGGTACCAAGTGAAGATCGACATCGTTGAACTAAGGGACTTGGCGGTGGACATCGCCAACAACTTCGTCACCGGATACGCAGCTCCCCGCCTCGCGGAGGTGATTGCCGGCGTCGAAGACTCCGACGGCATCATCGCCGTCAGCCCCGTTTTCAGCGCCTCGTACAGCGGCCTCTTCAAGTCCTTCATCGACGTCCTGGATCCCAAGTCGCTGGACGGCAAGGCGGTCCTCATTGGCGCCACGGGCGGCACCGACCGCCACCAGATGGTCCTCGACCACGCCATGCGGCCGCTTTTCAGCTACCTGCGGACCAGGATGACGGCGACTGCCATCTTCGCCGGGCCCCAGGACTGGGGTAGTGACGACGGCGGCTCACCGCTTTCCGCGCGCGTAGACCGGGCGGCCGGTGAGCTCGTGCAACTGCTGAGCGGCCCCCAGCCCGGGCGGAAGTCGCCCGCCTTGGAGTCGTTGCCGTTCGAGCAATTGCTGGCAGGAATCTCTGCTGCGCGATAGCCGAACTAATCGCCGTGCCGGGTCGTTGGGGAAGGCATGAAATGTCCTGTGGATTCTGTAGACCTGGTGATGAGCGAACGCAGCGGGGTTGAGATTGATTACTGCCCGCAATGCAGGGGTGTGTGGCTGGACCGCGGTGAGTTGGACAAAATCATCGATCGGGTGGCCGCCGACCCCGCACCCGCTCCGGCGCCGCACGTTCCAAGCCAACCTCCCATAGCCCCTCCACCGCTCTACAACCCGTTCGAATCGAGGCCCGGGCAGCCGCGGTACGACGACCGGGGTGGCCGCCGGGACTATGAGCGGAGGGACGCTGATCGGCGGGACTACGACCGTCGCGATGACTATGGCCGCAAGCGGAAGAAGAAGGAAGGCTGGCTCGGAGACCTGTTCGACTTCTAGTCGTCCAACAGCTCGATGAATTCGCGCGCCTGCTTGATGGTGATGTCCGAGTGGCGGGTCAGGGCCAGCGCTGCGCCCTCCACGTCCCCGCTTTTGGCGAGAGTCCTGATCCGCCCGTAGATCTCGTCATTGAGCATATTGCTGCTCACCTCGCGGGTCACATCGCCCTTGCTGACGATTGCCCGGTACCGGTAGGGGAACCGCTCGGGCTCATCGTCATCGTCCGCCAGCAGGTCCTTGGCGGGAGCTTCCGGCCGGTAGGGCTGGGGATGGGCGGCGAGGGCTCCGACGGCGTCGCGGGAGGCCCGCAGGCCTTCTCCAGTGGCCTGCAAGTAGAGCTTGATGGCCGCCATCCCTTGGCCCTGCGCTATGAGGGAGTACAGGCGACGGTGCTGTTCCTCGTTTAGTTTGGCTGCCGACTCCTTGGCGAGGGTGACTGCATCCTTGGGCACGTTCAGGGCCGCGGCGTCGGCACGGGTCTCGGCAGATCGCTTGGTGTAGGAGCGAATGAGCAGCAGCACGCCCGCAATGACCGCAATGAGGATCACGAGCGGGATGAGAAGCGAATCCATGGCGTTTATCAGAGCCGATCTATGTAGTTCTTGGCGGTCATGAGATCTGAGTGGGTTGCCTGCCGCAGTACCTTGATGGCTTGGATCTTTTGGCCGCTGCGGACAAGGTTTTGGAGCTCGAATGCCAACTGTGGGTTGAGCTGGCCGTTGGGAAGTATTGCGGGTTGCTGACCCCGGGCAGGGGAATTCGGGGACTGCTGGCCAGGGGCCGGGCGCGAAGTGTGGGAACGGTTCTGGCTGGGCTGCGCGGAAGCTTCTATGCGTGCCCGCTGGGCCAGTGCCGCCTGGATTTGCGAGGCTTGGTGCGCGGCGGAGCGTGAAGCCAGTTCACGTTGGTAGCGCTCCGCCTCGGACACCCCGGTATCACGGGGCCGAAGCGCCGTGGACACGGCCCATAACAGGCCAATAAGGATCACCAAAGGGAGGGCTGTCAGGAGCAGGTCGCCAAGGTCGTTCCCCATGCTTAGAGCTTATGCCAGATTGAGGTTATCCACAGCACATTCCATGAGCGGCATAAGCTTCCGAGAGGGAAGTGTCAAATGCGGCATGAACTTGTTGGATGCATCACATTCTGGGCATGTTTGTGCCTCGTCGAGGCGTGATGGGCTTCCCTCCCTGTGAATGTATTTGTGGATGGTTATCCACCAAAAAAACTTTTGCTCCACAAGCTGTGATGAACGTTTTCCCACGTCAGACGCAGTTTTCTGCAAAAAGTATTTTCATATCCACAGGTTCGCACACAGTCTGTGCACAACCAGCAGGACTTATTCCACAGGTTATCCACAGATGTGCAAGACGGCGGGCTTTGTGCTTCCGGTGAGCGCGGATAACGTGGCTCAGGTACCTGTTTCAGGATGGAAATAACCCTCCCGAATATCCTCAGCCGACGGCGCGCAAATCAGCTTGGGGATACTTCTGTGGATAAGTTGTGGGTAACGGGGACGGCCCTAAGAATGTCGGTCCCGGACGATATAACAGGAGCACTCGGCTGGTCCGGATGCCAGGGTTATCCATTCCAGGTCCACCCGCGCTTTACGCACCGCCGAGGGACGGAATCTCTGCAGCGGTACACATATGGAGGACGGCTTTGTCAGTAACGCACTTGGACTCACTCGAGGGCACCCGGGCTTCGGATTCGAGCCGCAAACCTCCGCAGGACATCGCGGCTGAACAATCAGTCCTCGGTGGCATGATGCTCTCCAAGGACGCCATTGCCGACGTCGTGGAGATCGTTCGCGGGCACGATTTTTACCGCCCGGCGCACGAGACCATCTACGAATCCATCATTGACCTGTACGGACGCGGAGAACCCGCTGACGCAGTGACCGTCTCGGACGAACTGACCAAACGCGGCGAGATCAACAGGATCGGCGGGCCGGCCTATCTCCATGAACTGATCCAGACTGTCCCCACCGCCGCAAACGCCGGCTACTACGCGGAAATCGTCGCAGAACGTGCTGTCCTGCGCCGCTTGGTCAATGCCGGAACCAAGATCGTGCAAATGGGCTACGGGCAGGACGGAGAGGTCGAAGACCTCGTCAACCAGGCCCAGGCCGAGGTCTACGCTGTTGCTGAAAAGCGTACGGCTGAAGACTACGTGGCGTTGAAAGACGTCTTGGAGTCCACGGTGGACGAGATCGAGGCGTCCGGGCACCGTGGAGAGGGCATGGTGGGTGTTCCCACCGGCTTCTATGAACTGGACGAACTCACCCACGGCCTCCACCCGGGTCAGATGATCGTGATTGCAGCACGCCCCGCCGTTGGTAAGTCCACGTTTGCGCTGGACTTCGCCCGTTCGGCAGCCATCAAGAACAACATGGCCACTGTGATGTTCTCCTTGGAAATGGGCCGGAACGAGATCGCCATGCGCTTGCTCTCCGCGGAGGCCACCATCAGCCTCCAGGATCTCCGCAAGGGGACCATCAAGGACGAGCAATGGTCCAAGATCGCCACCACCATGGGCCGGATGAATGATGCGCCCCTGTTCATCGACGACAGCCCCAATATGTCCCTCATGGAAATCCGGGCCAAGTGCCGCCGCCTCAAGCAGCAACATGACCTGAAGCTCGTGGTGCTCGACTACCTGCAGCTGATGAGCTCGGGCAAGAAGGTCGAGTCCCGCCAGCAGGAAGTGTCCGAGTTCTCGCGTGCGCTGAAGCTGCTCGCCAAGGAACTCCAGGTCCCCGTGATCGCCCTCTCGCAGCTGAACCGTGGTTCAGAACAGCGTCAGGACAAGCGGCCCATGGTTTCCGACCTCCGTGAATCCGGCTCTATCGAGCAGGACGCGGACATGGTCATCCTCCTCCACCGTGAGGATGTCTACGACAAGGAGTCCCCCCGCGCAGGTGAAGCGGACATCCTGATCGCCAAACACCGTAACGGCCCTACCAAGGACATCGTCGTGGCATTCCAGGGCCACTACTCCCGGTTCGCCAACATGGCCGGCGATTCCGGCGGAGGCGGCGGTTTCTAGCACCCGCTAGGCAGCGTCCTCAAGCTGCTTCCGCAGCAGGCAGAACTCGTTGCCTTCGGGGTCTTGCAGCACATGCCATTGTTCCTCGCCCGTTTGCCCGACGTCGGCTGGCCGGGCTCCGAGGGCAAGCAGGCGCTCCAGCTCAGCAGCTTGGTCCCGGTCCACGGGATTTACATCGATGTGGAGCGGCAGGCGGCCCGTCCGCGGGTTGCTGCTGGGGCTCAGGATGATGGTGGGCTGCAGGCCGCCGAAGCCGGCATCGGATGGCCCGATCTCAATCGAGCCCTCATCCCTGTCGAGTTCGACGTATCCGAGCACGTCACACCAGAACTTGGCGAGCAGTTCGGGATCTTTGCAGTTCAGGACCAGTTCGCTGATTCGGCAAGACATGGACGCCAGTGTAGTTGGGCTTCAGCCCAGTAAGAGATAGAACACGATTGCCAATCCGGGGATGAGGGCCTGTCCTATCGCACTCGTCCACAAGCGTTTCTCCGTCACCCAGAGCCAAAAGCTCAGGAACACGTGGCTTGCGCAGCAAAAAAGGACGATTGACGTTCCACCAGCCGCGTTGCCTGTGTTCACCATCAACAAACCCACGGCCAATCCAAATGCGAAGGCAAAGTTGTAGGCACCTACGTTCATGGCCCACATCCTGACGGCCCTCACGTCGTCCGGTTGGATCAGTAAGATCAGGTGGAAGCGTTGATTGCCGTGGAAGAAAATCTCAAGAATGCCGACGCTGCCCAGCGTCAAGAGTGCAGGGCCGCAGATCCTCCGAGACAGCTAGCAGCCTTCGAAGTCGCTGAGGACTTTCACCTTCTCCGCGGAAGCGGACGCGGGATCGAAGGCGTAGCCGACCCACTCTTTGGCCAGCCGCCGGGCGAGTTCCACGCCCACCACGCGCTGTCCCATGGTGAGGACCTGGCAGTCGTTGGAGAGGATGGAGCGCTCCACGGAAAACGAATCGTGGGCCGCGGTGGCACGGATGCCGGGCACCTTGTTGGCGGCGATGGCCACGCCGATGCCGGTACCGCAGAAGAGGATGGCGCGATCAGCCTTGCCGTCGCGGATCATTTCGCCTGCCGCGATGCCCACGTACGGGTACGGCCTGGTGAAGTCCGCATCGGCACGGTTCACTCCGATGTCAATCACTTCGGTGATCCGGTGGTCTGCCTCCAGATCCGCGAGGATCCGGTCCTTGTAGTCAACGCCGGCTTCGTCGGCGCCCACGATGATGCGCATGGTTACTCTCCTAGTTGGTGGCTGCAGCTACGGGAACTGCCGTGAAGTGGGGTCCGACGGCGGTGAACACCATGGCGAGCGACGTCGCCCCGGGGTCGGGGGTGCCGATGCTCTTCTCGGCGAGGGGACGGGCGCGGCCTTTGAGCGGGCGAAGATCAGCGGTGGCGGCTGCTGCCGACGTTGCTGTTGCAGCCGCGGCAGCCCACGCCTCCTCTGCGGGGGATCCTGCAGTCACGGCGTGAGTGAAGGATGAAGCAAACGGCAGCAGGGAGTCCACCATGGTCTTGTCGCCAATTTCGGCTTTGCCCAGGCCGGTGATGCGGTCGGCGAAAGCGCGCACAGCGTCTGCGAGGAGGTCCGCCGTCGGGCTTTCCGCGTCGCCCAGCCGCTCGCCAAAGGCGCGCAGCCCGGCACCCCAGAGGACACCCGACGTTCCGCCGGCTTTGTCAGCCCACGCGTCGCCGCCGGCGATCAGCACGGAGCCCGCCCCGGCACCGGCCGAGTAAGCGGCGGCAGCAGCCTCGAGGGCGGCGGCGGATCCACGGACCATGCCGCGGCCGTGGTCACCATCGCCGGCGATCGCGTCCATGTCTCCGAGCATCGCCTCCGATTCGCGGAGCAGCTCCGCAGTGGTTTCCAGCGCGGCAAGGCACCTGCCGGCGTAGGCCCGCGATTCCTCTGTGGAGAAGTAGTTGGCGGAGTCCGAGGCAACGACTTCTTCTGCAGCGTCGCCTGCCGCGGTGACATCGAACCCAACCGAACCCCGGCGATAGGCGGGAGTCAGGGCAGGAGCCGTCCAGTACTCCTCCAGTTCCTCGTCCAGCCACGTCAGCGTCAAGGAAACACCCGCCATGTCCAGGCTGGTCACCAGTTCTCCGACCTCGGGCATGACCAGGGTGTATCCCGCTTCGCGGAGGAGCGGGGCAACCGTGCGCCACAGGACAAACAGTTCCTCGTTCTTGGTGGAGCCAAGCCCGTTGAGGATGACGGCAACACGTCCGGGCACGGCTGCGGGCGCTTCCGCCAGGACGCGTCGCACCAGTTCGTGGCCAAGTTCGACGGCGGTAGGCAGTTCAGTATCGAACAGTCCCGGTTCGCCGTGGATGCCCAGGCCCAGGCCCATGTGACCTTCGGGAAGGCGGAAGAGGGGTTGCTCCGCTCCCGGGAAGGTGCAGCCGCTGAACGCCGTTCCGATGGTGCGGGTGCGGTCATTGGCCTTGCGTCCCAAGCGCACCACCGAATCCAGGTCCAGCCCGGCTTCGGCGGCTGCACCCATGACCTTGAAGACCACGAAGTCCCCGGCAATGCCACGGCGCTTTTCGACCTCGGACAGTGGGGCGCTGGCGATGTCGTCCGTGACCAGTACGTTTTCCGCCCGGATTCCCTCGGCATTCAACCGTTCGCTGGCCATGCCGAAGTTGAGGACGTCGCCGGCATAGTTGCCATAGGTGAAGACGACGCCGGCACCCGAGTTCGCGGCCTTTGCCACGGAGTAGGCCTGTTGGGTGGACGGTGAGGTGAAGATGTTTCCCACCACGGCCCCGTCAGCAAAGCCCGGGCCGATGATGCCGGCGAACGCGGGGTAATGCCCCGAACCGCCGCCCGTAATAACTGCCACCTTGGGAGCGGAGGGCCGGTTGCGGCGAACGGCGCCACCCTCTACCTGGCGTACGAGGTCCGAGTGGGCGTCGCAGAAGCCGGCGAGGGCTTCATCGGCGAAGTCGGCGGGATCGTTGAAGATTCTGGTCATGGTGGGTCCTGGTGTTCCTCGGAAATGCGGGCGACTAGTGAATGTGGCTGCCGCCGTTGATGTCGATGGTGGTGCCGGTGAGGTACGCGGAATCCTCGGAGGACAGGAACGTGATGACGGCGGCAACTTCCTCGGTGGTGGCGTTGCGGCCCAGCGGGATGCCGGCGTTGATGGCGTCTTCCTGCTCCTGGGTGCTGCCTACGCGGATGTTCGTGTCCACCGCGCCGGGGGTGATGGCGTTAACGGTCACGCCGGTTTCGCCGATTTCACGGGCCAGGGCTTTGGTGAAGCCGAGGATGGCTGCCTTGGCTGCGGAGTAGGGAACCTTGCCGAACACGCCCCCACCACGCTGGGCGGAAACGGATGACATGTTCACGATGCGACCCCAGCCGTTGGCGATCATGTCCGGGAGGAATGCCTTGGTCACCAGGTAGGTGCCAGTGGCGTTGACGTCCATGACCTTATGCCACAGCTCAAGGGTGGTTTCGAGGAACGGAACGGGCGAGGTGATGCCGGCGATGTTCGCCAGAGCGCCGACCACCGGGAGGTTTCCGGCCGACACTTCAGCCGCGACGGCAGCCTGGGCCCTGGCAACGGAGGCTTCGTCGGCCACGTTGATTTCGTAACCGAACGCGGGGACGTTGAATTCGTTGCCGATCTCGGCAGCGACTTTCGCCGACTTCTCGCCGTCGAGGTCGAGGATGACGACTCCCCAGCCCTGGGCGGCGTAGCGGCGGGCTGTGGTGAGGCCGATTCCACGCTCGGATGTGGCTCCGGTGAGGACTGCGGTGCGCTGGATGGTGGTCATGATGCTCCTTGAATGGTGTGCAGGGGGTTCTGGATGAGGTCTGTGATGAAGCTGCCGGCCTTGGCTGCGGCAGCGGGCCGCTCGTCATGGGTGACGTCGCGGGTTTCGAGTTCCAGGGAGAAGTGGCCCGTGTAGCCGATGTCCCGCAGGGCGGAGAAACCGGCTGCGAAGTCCGCCTGGCCGTTGCCGATGCTGAGGTTGATGTTCCCGGGCCCGGTTTCGGTGGCGGGCACCGCATCGCGCAGGTGCACGTGGGTGATGCGGTCGCCAAACCGTTCGACGAAGTCCACCGGGTTGCCCCCGGAGGCCACGATGTGGCTGAAGTCCATGACGATTCCGACGTTTGAACCGGTGAGCTGGTCGGCAAGGAGCTGGGCCCGCTCTGTGTTCCAGCACAGCCGGAAGTAGTGCAGGGATTCGGTCCACAGTTCTACGCCGAACTCTTTGGCCCGTTCGGACGCGTGGATGAGTTGGGCGCCAACCGTTTCGATGTCTCCTTCGAGGCTGCCCACGGGTTCGTGGTCGATCGCACCGCACGGCAGGACCAGTGCTTTCGCCCCGGTTTTGGCAGCGAGGCTGAGCAGCATCTCAAGGTGGCGTTCGCGCTCCAGCCGGGCGTCGGCGTCGAGCGTTGTATTCAGGTCCCCGACGTCGCCGTTGACGCTGCGGACACGCAGTCCGGACTCACGCACGACGGCGGCAACCGCCTCCACTGCCTCGGCGTCCAGCACGTAGGGCACGTGGTCGCAGACGCCGGGGAGTGCTCCGAGGTCGATCTCTTCAAAGCCGAGGCCGCTCATGGTGGGCAGGGCTGTTGCCAGGTCCTGGTGCCGGAAGCTGATGGAAGAACAGCCCAGTCTTTGATGGAACATCGTCGTTGATCCTCAGGTTGCGGCTCTCGTCGGAGAGAGCCTTTAGTGATGCGGACCACGTTATAGGAGTTAACTGTTAACAGTCAACCCTCGAAGTTGACTGTTGACATTGCTGGTGGCGTCGGTCACAGTTGACGTATTATGTTGACTGTCGACAGTGGTGTTGCGGAATGCAGCCCACTCTTCGAAAGGGAATAAGCAATGAGCAATGATGCTCTGACCATGCGTGGTCCGGTTCATGGAACCAAGGAAGCCAAGCGAGTCGCCGTCGGTTCGGGCGTCGGCGCAGTCATCGAAACCTACGACTTCATCGGGTTCGGCACCGCTGCCGCACTGTACTTTGGTACGGCATTCTTCCCGGGCGCCGATCCGGTGACCGGTACGTTGGCGTCCTTCGCGACACTCGGTGTTGGCTTCGCTGCCCGTCCTTTGGGCGGCATCATTGGCGGCCACCTCGGCGACAAGCTTGGCCGTAAGCCCGTCCTCGTTGCCTCCCTCATCCTGATGGGCCTGGCGACCTTCGCTATTGGCCTCCTCCCGACCTATCAGCAGGTCGGCCTGCTGGCTCCCGCACTGCTCGTGATCGTGCGCATCATCCAGGGCCTGGCATTCGGCGCCGAATGGGGCGGTGCCATCCTGATGAGCTACGAGCACGCACCGTGGAAGAAGAAGGGCCAGTTCACCGGCATCGTGCAGGCAGGCTTCCCCGTAGGACTGCTGCTGGCAAACCTCGTCTTCCTCTTCAGCGTCGGCCTCGGCAGCGAATGGGCCTGGCGCGTACCGTTCCTCGCCAGCATCCTGCTGGTCGCCGTAGGACTCATCATCCGTTCCAAGGTGCCCGAGTCCCCGGTCTTCGAAGACGTCAAGACCAAGGGCGACATTGTTAAGTCCCCGATCGTCGAGGTCATCAAGACCGACTGGCGCAACATCGTCCGTGGCATCGGCCTCCGCATCGCCGAAACCGCCGGCTACGCCGTTTCCGTGACGTACATGATCTCCTACCTCCACAGCACCAAGCTGGCCGACAAGACCCAGACCCTGGTGGCCCTCTGCATCGCAGCCGCCATCGGCATCTTCGCCACCTACGCCTGGGGCAAGCTGACCGACAAGGTAGGCCGCCGTCCCGTGTACATCTGGTCAACGGCCTTCGCCGTGGCCTTCGGCATCCCGATGTTCCTCCTGGTCAACACCGGCATGTTCATCTTCATCATCGCCACCATCGTGATCGCCTACGCCGTATGCCAGAACTCGCTCGCCGGCGCCCAGGGTGCCTGGTTCCCCGAGCTGTTCCAAGCCAAGACCCGCTCCTCCGGCGCATCCCTCGCCTACCAGATCTCCGCCATGGTCTCCGGGTTCACCCCGTTCATCACCACCCTGCTGTTCGTCAGCTTCGGCTGGATGGGCCCCGCAGCCCTCTTCAGCATCTACGGAGCGATCGGTCTCTGGGCCGCCCTGGTCACCAAGGAAACCTGGGGCAAGCGTGAGCGCCGGCTGGCCGAAGAAGCCGCCAGCAAAACTCCCCAGACGGTAACCGCCTAAGCAACCACTCGACGTCGGGCGTGTTCTCCCCATCGGTCCACGCCCGACCCCGGAAGGATTCCCGTGACTATTCCATCAGTCGAAGCAGCGCCCGCTTTGCCGGCCGCCGACCGCGTGGAGCGCATCCGCGCTGCCGCCTACCGCATCCGCCACCACGCCCTGAACATGGGTGAGGTCCAAGGCCAGGGCTACGTCGGCCAGGCCTTGGGTGCAGCGGACATGTTCGCCGCCGTTTACGCCGACCAGCTTACGTACCGTGCCGAAGATCCGCACTGGGAGGGCCGTGACAGGTTCCTGCTCTCCACCGGGCACTACGCGATTGGGCACTACGCGGCCTTGGCCGAAGCCGGGATCGTTCCCGTGGCTGAACTCGAAACCTACGGCTCTGACGATTCCCGCCTCCCGATGTCCGGGATGTCCACCTACACCCCGGGCATGGAAATCTCCGGTGGTTCGCTGGGACACGGTCTGACCATCGCCGTCGGGATGGCTCTTGGCCTCCGGGCGCAGGGTTCCTCCAACCGCGTCATCAACTTCCTTTCCGACGGTGAACTGGATGAGGGCTCAACCTGGGAAGCTGCCATGGGCGCACATCACCACCAGCTGGGCAACCTGACAGCCATGGTGGACATCAACGCCCTCCAGGCCGACGGCGCCACCAATACGGTGCTGCGCACCGAACCTGTCACCGAGAAGTGGGAATCGTTCGGCTGGTACACCCAGCGCGTGGACGGGAACGACGTCGGTGCGCTGCTGGCAGCGTTCGACAACATCGCCGCAGTTTCGGCACCGGTCGGGCAGCCGTCCGTCATCCTCTGCGACACCAAGGTCGGGCGCGGGGTGCCGCTGCTGGAGACGCGGGAGAAGGCACACTTCATGCGCATCGAAGAACACGAATGGCAGATCTGCCGCGAGCAGCTGACCGCAGGATACGAAGGGACGGCATCAGCATGAGCACAGTCACCGCATCGGCTTCGGCCGCAAAGCCCAAGTTGAAGACGTCGGCGATGATCGCTTCCTTCGCCGACCCGGGCCAGAAGACCACCTCCGCCCCGTTCGGTCACGCGTTGGTTGCCGCCGCCGAGGCTGATAAGCGGATTGTGGGCCTGACGGCAGACCTCGGCAAGTACACGGACATGCATATCTTCGCGAAGGCTTTCCCTGAGCGGTTCTTCCAGATGGGCATGGCCGAGCAGCTCCTCCTTGGAGCCGCCGCAGGCATGGCCGAGACCGGCATGATCCCCTTCGCCTCCACCTACTCCGTGTTCGCAGCCCGCCGTGCCTACGACTTCCTCTGCCTGGACATCGCCGAGCCGAACCTGAACGTCAACATCGTCGGTGGGTTGCCGGGGTTGACCACCGGCTACGGTCCCAGCCACCAAGCAACCGAGGACATGGCGATCTTCCGCGGCATGCCCAACCTCACCATCGTGGACCCTTGCGACTCGGTCGACATTGAGCAGGCCGTTCCCCAGCTGGCAGCCTCGGAAGGGCCCACCTACCTCCGCCTGCTGCGGGGCAACGTTCCCACGGTGCTGGATGAGTACGACTACACATTCGAACTCGGCAAAGCCAAAGTGCTGCGCGGCGGCAACGACGTTGTGTTCGTTTCCTCCGGTCTGATGACCATGCGGGCCCTGCAAGCGGCAGACGCCCTGGCCAAGCACAACGTTGACGTTGCCGTGGTTCATACCCCCACCATCAAGCCGTTCGACTCCGCGACTGTCCTCGCCGAACTGAACACGGACCGACTCGCCGTCACCTTGGAAAACCACACCGTTGTTGGCGGTCTGTTCGAAACCGTCGCCTCCGCCGTCGTAACCGCCGGTCTGGGCAAGCGCGTGGTGCCCATCGCGCTTCCGGACCAGTTCCTCGACGCCGGCGCGCTGCCGACGCTTCATGAGCGTTACGGACTCTCCGTCGACAGGATCGTTGCCAAGGTCCTGGCCGAACTGGGCTAAGAACCTACCCGCAAGAGGGGGCGCAGGACTGCCGGTCCTGTGCCCCTGCCCGTAGTATCAACTGTTAACACCGGACTGTTGGCAGTCGCCCGTACACATTGAGGACACATCATGGCCCTAACCGCATCCCTGCTGGGACTGGAAAAGAAGAGCTTGCGCGAACAGGCGCTCATCGCTCTGCGGAGTGCCATCACCAGCGGGGAACTGGAGCCCGGCCGCCACCTCGTAGAGACCGAACTCTCCGAGATGCTCCAGATCAGCCGCGGAACCCTCCGTGAAGCGCTGCGGCAGTTGGAGCAGGAAGGGCTGGTCTCTGCCGGGGCGCGCGGCCGGCTCTCCGTTCGCCACCTGGACGTCAAGGAAATCCGGGACATCTTCGCGGTCCGGGGCGTCCTCGAATCGCTCGCTGCCCGTACCCTGAGCGACATGCCGGACAAGGAGGCCGCCCTCGCTGAACTGCGTGCCGCCGTCGAGAACATGGGTAACGCCGCAAAGCTCTCACTCGAGGAACAGATCGAAGCCGACCTCGAGTTCCACCGGACGCTGTGCCGGCTTTCCGGGAACGAAACGCTGCTCCATCAGTGGGAATCGCTGGAAGGCTCCATCCGGATGTCCATTATGTTCGCCGGTTTGGAGCGTGCCACCAGGAACATGAGCGTCGGACGGCATCACGATATTGTGGCCGCCATCGAAACCGGAGACGCTGCCAAGGCGCGCGAGACCATCATCGGACACATGGACGGTGCCGCCGAAAACCTGGTGGGCTAGGTAGGCTCGGTGAATCCGTGAGTTGATGGATTACTGAGGAGGGCGCGGATTTGCCGATGTGGATGCAGGCCCTGATGTGGGGCACGATCGCCGGCGGCGCGTTGGTGCTCGGCTCGGCGTTGTCATGGAAATGGTCCATCCCGCCCAAAATCGTCTCATCCGTCATGTCCTTTGGGGCAGGCGTCCTCATCTCCGCGTTAGCCTTTGACCTGGTGGACGAAGCCGTCAGTGGCGGGGGTCTATGGCCGACCGTCTTCGGGTTCCTGGCTGGCGCGGTCGTCTATGTGGGAGCAAACTTCCTGCTGGCCCGCCGGGGAGCCAAGCACCGGAAACGCTCGGGTGGCCACCAGCCCAGCGAAGCAGAGTCGCCGGGCAGCGGGACCGCGATCGCCGTCGGTGCCCTCCTGGACGGCATCCCGGAATCCGTGGTTCTGGGCCTGGGGCTGATCACCGGGGGCGGTGTCAGCCCGGCAATGCTCGCAGCTGTCTTTATCTCCAATGTCCCGGAAGGTCTTTCCAGTACCGCGGGCATGAAGAAATCCGGACGCAGCGCCGCCTACGTCTTCGGAGTCTGGGGTGGTATCGCCGTGCTGTGCGGTATTGCCTCACTGATCGGCTACTCGGCACTGGAGAACGCACCGGCAGGAGTCATTGCCTTCATCACGGCCACCGCAGCCGGTGCCATCCTGGCAATGCTCGCGGACACCATGATTCCGGAAGCCTTCGAGGAACATCACCTGCTGAGCGGCTTGATTGCTTCGCTGGGCTTCCTGACAGCCTTCACGATCAGCGAACTCGGGGGCTAGCCTCTTTCGCAGTCGATCAGTTCGCTGGTCACTGGCCGCCCGCGTTCAACAGATGGTCCGGCAGCCGGTTTCCAGGTGCCCTGCCCCGTATTTCCAGCAGTTCGCGCGCGTGGGCGTGCAGCTTCTTGTCCTCCTCGGAGACCGGAACCCAAGCAGGGATGGGAACTGCGGTACCGGTCTCGTCCCGGGCCACCATGACGGTGAGGCAGTACGTGGTCAGATTCATCTCCCGGGTCTTTGGATCGCCCGAACGTACATGTACCGCAATGTGCATACCTTTGGCGCCCGTGTAGACCAAACGGGCTTCCACTTCCACCACATGGCCAATGAGGAGAGGCCTGTAGAAGCGGACACCTCCGGAGAACACAGCAACCGTGTCCTTTCCGCAGTACCGCGACGCGCAGACATAAGCGGCTTCATCGATCCACTTCATCACGATGCCACCGTGGACTTTTCCGCCCCAGTTCACGTCCGTGGGGGACGCCATGAACCGCAGGGTCACACGCTCCGCGGTTCCGGCGTCGGTATATTCCTGGGCGTTCATTGCGTTCACGATCTGTTCGCGAACATCTATGCGGGCAAGGGCATGTTCGCGTGCTTCGATTTCGGCGGGTGTGGATGGCTCGAACTGCGGAACGGGGATCGGCTTTCCGTCGGGCCCCACCGCAACAAAGATCACCATGCATTGGCTGTGCATTGTCTCCGGGCCGCCCTTGGGATCCCGGGAGCTCACGGTCGTGTGGATGTGCATGGACGAGCGGCCGGTGTAGACGATCGTGGAGGTGACCTCAACCATGTCGCCGCTGTTGACGGGATCTGCGAAGTGGATGTTTCCCACGTACGCCGTGACGCAATAGGACTTTGCCCAGCCGACAGCTGCTGCGTACGCCGCCTTATCCACCCACTCAAGGACGGTGCCGGCATCGACTGAGCCGCTGTGGCCCACGTCCATGGGGGCTGCGAGGAAGCGGAGGGTCACGGAATTCGCGGGGGACTCGCTCATGGTTCGAAGTTTACTGTTGGCGTGTTTCTGTTACGTGACTGAGTCGGTCGCTCTACCACTTCCCGCCGCCTCCAGGCCGTCGCTCTATCACTTCCCGGCGCCTCCAGGCCGTCGCTCTATCACTTCCCGCTCCCTTTCTGCCGTTCCTCTATCGCTTCCCGGCCCTTTTCCGCCGTTCCTCTATCGCTCTCTTGAAGGCAGTGATAGAGCAACGGGGAGATCGATGGGTTTAGTGATAGAGGAACCGGGGGATTGGGGGGTGGCTAGGGTGTCGGGCAGTAGGTAGCGCTCAAGTTGCGATGCAATTGAGAATCATTATTATTAACGCATGTCATCAATCACACCCTCCTTCGACCTGCCCTTGAGAACCACGCGCCGCCGTCTGCGGGCGGTTGCCGCCGTCGGGCTTTCCGCCGTTTTGCTTGGCGCCTGCGCGGCGCCCGGCAACCAGGCGGGTGCGGCGCCGGAACCAAGCCCGTCCACAGCCTCCACCAAGGAGGCGCCCGCTCCCGCCCCTCGCCTCGTTTACACCCACGACGGCGGCGTGGCCGTTCTGGACGCAAAGACCCTGAAGCCAGTCGGCGGCGTGGAGCTGGAAGGCTTCAATAGGCTGAACGCGGCGGGTGACGGCAGGCATGTGCTCATCTCAACGGGGGACGCTTTCCGTGTCTTGGACTCCGGTGCCTGGTCCGAGGCGCACGGCGACCATAGCCACCACTACGTCTCCGACCCCGCCTTGACCGGGCTCTCCTTCGACGCCGACGAAGCAGGGCACGTGGTTACCCACGCCGGCAGGACCGTCCTTTTCAGCGACGGTTCCGGGAAAGTGGAGAGCTTCGCTTCTGCCGACCTCACAAAAGAGAGCGAACTGCCTGCCACCGACCAGTACACGACGCCCGAGCCTCACCATGGTGTCGCCGTCGAGCTTGAGGACGGCAAGATGCTGGTGACGCTCGGCAATGAGGAAAGTCGGAAGGGGATCGCCATTTTGTCGGCGGGCAAGGGCCAGGATCGCCGGGAAATTGCGCGCAATGAGGATTGCCCGGGCGTGCATGGCGAAGCGATGGCTGGCGGTGAAGCCGTGACGGTGGGGTGCACCGACGGCATGCTGATCTACAAGGACGGCGTCATCACCAAGGTGCCCAGCCCGGATGCATACGGCCGGATGGGAAACCAGGCGGGCTCGGAGAAATCTGCCGTGATCCTCGGTGACTACAAGGTGGATAAGGGTGCGAAGCTGGAGCGTCCTACCAGGATCTCGTTGGTCAATACCGACTCCGCATCGCTGCGACTCGTGGACATCGGGACCAGCTATTCGTTCCGCTCGCTGGGCCGGGGACCCGCAGGCGAAGCGCTGGTTTTGGGAACAGACGGCGGTTTGCGCGTCATCAACCCGCTGACGGGCGCTGTGGAAAAGAACATCCCTGTGGTGGCTGCATGGGAAGAGTCGGAAACCTGGCAGGACCCGCGGCCCACCCTGTTCGTTCAGGGCTCGACGGCGTTCGTCACCGAGCCTGCGACGCGAACCATCCGCGCTGTGAACCTTTCCAGCGGGAAGGTTGCGGGATCGGCCCAGCTTGAGCACGTGCCGAATGAGCTCACGGGCGTCACGGGCTGATCTCTCCCCTTTCCACCCTCACCCGATGCTCTTCCACATCCTGCCTCCTTCAGCCCGACGCTCTATCACTCCCCTGAAGAGAGTGATAGAGCGCCGGGGGTTTGGGGGTGGGATGTGATAGAGCGTCGGGGCAATCAGGGTGGGATGTGATAGAGCGTCGGGGGTTTGGGGGAGCATCTACCCTTGATGAGTGCCTGAAACCACAACCGCCCCCAGCCGTTCCAATGCCCGGGAAATTCTCCGGCTAGCCGTGCCCGCTTTCGGCGCCCTGATCGCCGAGCCCCTGTTCCTCCTGGCCGACTCGGCGATCGTAGGGCACTTGGGCGTCGACCAGTTGGCCGGTGTGGGACTCGCCTCCACGGTTCTGCACACCGCGGTTGGGCTCATGGTTTTCCTGGCATATTCGACGACGCCGGCAGTCGCCCGCGCGATCGGCGACGGAAAGCTCGGCAGGGCTTTGGCGGCAGGGCGCGACGGCGTATGGCTGGCTCTTCTGCTTGGCGTGGCGCTCGCGGTGCTCGGCTTCATCTTCGCCGAGCCGCTGGTTGGTCTCATGGGCGCGAGCGGAGACGTGCAGGGATTCGCCGTCGACTATCTCCGCTGGTCCATGCCGGGCCTGGCCGCGATGCTCCTGGTTTTTGCCGGAACAGGTGTGCTGAGGGGATTGCAGGACACCCGTACTCCGCTGGTGGTGGCCACTGCCGGGTTCGCGCTGAACATCGCCCTGAACTGGTTCCTGGTGTATGGGCTGAACCTTTCCGTGGCTGGTTCCGCGATCGGAACCAGCATCGCGCAGTGGGCTATGGCCGCGGTTTACCTGGTGTTTGTCGGACGCAATGCCCAGCGTTGCAACGTTTCCCTCAAGCCCGATTGGCACGGCATCCGCGCCATGACCAAAGTGGGCTCGTGGCTCATGCTCCGCACCCTCAGCCTCCGCGTGGCCATCCTCGCCACCGTTGTGGTTGTCACGGCACAGGGCGCGGTCAACCTTGCAGCCCACCAGTTGGCCATGACCATCTTCTCTTTCCTGGCGTTTGCGCTGGATGCCCTGGCGATTGCAGCCCAGGCCCTGATCGGCAAGGAGCTGGGAGCCCGGAACGCCCGGCGGGCCCGTGAACTGACACGGACCATGGTTCGCTGGGGCTTGGGCTTCGGCGTGATCACCGGGGTGTTGCTGGCCTTGGTGGCGCCGTTTGCCGGCTATCTGTTCACCTCGGACGCGGGAGTCCGGTCTGCGCTCACTCTTGCCTTGTGGGTGCTGGCCGTCGGCCAACCCCTCGCCGGTTACGTCTTCGTCCTTGACGGCGTGCTGATCGGTGCCGGCGACGCCCGCTACCTGGCGATTGCCGGCGTCGTAAATCTTGCTGTCTATCTGCCGCTCCTGGCGGCGGTGTACCTGACAAGGCCCGACGGCGCGGCGGGGCTGGTCTGGTTGTGGCTCGCCTTCGCGCTGGGCTACATGCTGGCGCGCGGGGTGACCCTTGGCCTTCGGGCGCGGACGGATCGGTGGATGGTCCTGGGTTCGCACTAAACTGGACGCGTGACTCTCCCAGCGAATGCCGCCCAGCCCCGTTCTGCCTCCCGGCCCACGCCTTGGAAGCCCGTGCTGCTCCGTGCTGCTGTTGGACTGGTGTTCGGGTTGGTCACGGCGTTCTGGAGCAACCCTTCCGGCGAGGGGCTTGCGTGGGCTATGGGACTGTATCTGCTGGCCACGGCGGGAGCGGTCTGGATGTTCCGGACTTTGCCGGTGTTCGTGCCGGTGGTCATCGCCCTGGGTGGGATCGGTGCCCTGGTGACGCGGTCCGACGCGGGCGTTGCACTCTCCGCCGTCGTAGCGCTGTTGGTCCTGGGGGCGTCCGAGTTGACTCGCGGCGTCCGGAAGCGCGACGACGTCGCCCGGGATTGGCTGATTTCCGGCGTTGTTTCCGTGGGTACGGCCGTGGCGCTGCCGTTCTTCATTTCCATGGGCGCCCATGCGCTCCTGGGTGTGGCCGGTGGCGGCGCCATCATCTGCGGGGTCTTGTGGATTCTCTCGGGGCTTACCTTGCGTCACGAAGCCAAGGCGTCCTCCGGACCCTCTGCACCCGGCTCGTCACCCGAGGCCGTAAACTAGTAGCTGGACGTTCTACTGATCGTAGAACTTTGCAAACCGGCGGCAGCTCTTAGAAGCCGCCATTATTGGAGGAATGACCGTGGCTGACCAGACACCAGGAGAACCGCGCAAGATGCGGACTTCGGTCAAGGGACCGCTTGTCTTCTCCGCATTCTTTGCCGTTTTGGCGTTCGTCGCCGTACTGATCTTCGCCTCGGGCGGCAGCGCAAAGGCTCCGAGGTTCGACCTCGCCTTCACAGGCGCCGGCATCGCCTTCATTGTGAGCCTCGTGGTGGCTGCGATGCTGTCCATGAGCTACAAGGAGAATGCCGAACACCTCGGCAAGGGTTCGGGCGTCAACCTCAGTTCCAAGCGGCCGCAGGGCCGTCCGGGTTCGCCGGACTCGCCTGATACGCCGGAAACGCACGACGGCGGACACTAGGTTCCAGCGCTCCTCCCGTTTGATGGGGGAGCGCTTTTTAGTTCCGGTGGGGTGAAGGCTAGTCGCCCTCGGCGGCTTTCCGGGCCCGGTACGCTGCGACGTGGGTCCGGTTGGCGCAGTTTCCGGTGTCGCAGTAGAGCTTTGAACGGTTGCGGCTGAGGTCCAGGACCACGGCGTCGCAGTCTTCCGCTGCGCAGAGGCGCATCCGCTCCATCTCCTTGCTCCGGATCACATCGACGATTGCCATGGCGGCTTCCGTGCCCATGCGATCCGCCAGCGGAGCTTCCGGGGTGGTGGCGTGGAGGTGCCAGTCCCACTGATCGTGCTTGACGAGCTGGGGGAGGGCCTTGGCATCGGCGAGGAGTTTGTTGATGGCTTTGGCAGCGGTGTCCTCATCGGCACTCCAGAGTGCTGCGAGCTCACCCCGGAGGCGTTTTACGCTGCGCAACTCAGCGGCCGTTCTGGTGCGCGAACCGGAGAAACCTTCGGCATCCAGGAAAGCGTCAAGGTCCTCTACGGTGGCCAGCGAGTCCTCTCCATTGGCGGCGGTGTTGATCAGGTTGACGACACTGCGGAGGGCAACCTCGGTGTCAGGCGCAAAAAGCACTTTGACTCCTTACATGCTGGGGGAGTACTGTCATGACCATAAGCCCACTTTACTCCTGACAGGAGGCTGCTGTGTCAGCAACAAGGACCATGGCTGATGCAAAAGGATTCCTGGCATCCGGACTTGGCATCGCCATCATTTCCTCGGCAGTGTTCGGCACTTCCGGATCCTTCGCCAAGTCGATGCTGGAGACCGGCTGGTCTCCCGGGGCCGCCGTCGCCGTGCGGCTCAGTGGCGCTGCCCTCATCCTGCTGATTCCCGCCGTCGTGGTTCTTCGCGGCCGTTGGCACCAACTCAAGGACAACTGGCTCACCATCCTGCTTTTCGGCCTGATCGGCGTTGCCGGCTGCCAGCTCTTCTACTTCAACGCAGTGGCACGCCTGTCTGTGGGCGTTGCGCTCCTGCTGGAGTACCTGGCGCCGGTGATGATCGTCCTGTGGCTCTGGATTTCCAGCCGACGCCGGCCACGCGCCCTCACTGCTGCCGGAGCCCTGCTCTCCCTGGCGGGGCTGGTGCTGGTGCTGGACCTGACCGGTTCCGTGAAGGTGGACTTCATCGGTGTCTTGTGGGGCATGGCCGCAGCCGTGTGCCTGGTCATCTATTTCTTCATCACTGCCAAGGAGAATGACACCTTGCCGCCGCTGGTGCTGGCTTCGGGTGGCCTGGTTGTGGGCGCGGTGGTCATGTGGCTGGTGGGAGCGGTGGGCCTGCTGCCCATGACTTTCAGCACGGCCAACACCTCGCTCGGACCCTGGGAGACCCCGTGGTGGGTCTCGGTGGGCGGCTTGGTGATTCTGGCAACCGTGCTCGCATACGTCTCCGGCATCATGGCTGCCCGTAGCCTCGGATCCAAAGTGGCGTCGTTCGTGTCCCTGACGGAAGTACTTTTCGCCGTGCTGTGGGCTTGGCTGCTGCTGGGCGAGCTGCCCGGATCCATCCAGTTGCTGGGCGGCCTGCTGATTGTGGGCGGTGTGGTGTTGGTCCGGGTGGACGAACTGCGGGGCGACAAGCGGGCTGCCCGAACAGACCCGGTGGCGGAGCGCGTCCTTGACCACGCGAACGACGTCGAGCCGGTCCCTGGTCCTTAACAGGCGAAGGCCCGGACGCTGTGGCGTCCGGGCCTTTCCCAACTGTCTTAGTTGGAAGCCTGCTGCTGCTGCTCGGCGTTCTTCTGAGCGCGTGCGCCGGCGTCGCGAAGTGCGTCGGCAACCTTCTTGAGGCTGGAAGCGTGCTGGCTGTCCCACTCACCGCGGAACTTGTCAGCGTCCGGGCCCTTCCAGTCGGTGCCGTCCAGTGCGCCCTTCAGCTGTGAGCGCTGCTGCTCGATGGTCTCTGCGCCGGCCTTCAGCTTGTTACCGAGCTGGCGAAGCTGATCAACGTCTGCACCCCAAATAGCCATGAGATATCTCCTTCATTCTTTTCGGACCCGAGCTCTTCGGCATCCCCAGCGGCCTCCGGCTCATCCGGAAGATCCAATGAATAAAACCTATCCCGGGAATCGCGGGACGGTCGATGGGCACCCCTCCCCATGGAGCCCTGCCCATGGCTAGCATGGGTTTATGTGCCGAAATATCCGGACCCTGCATAACTTTGAACCGCGTGCCACGTCAGCTGAAGTTGAGGCTGCTGCCCTTCAATATGTGCGCAAGATCAGTGGCTCCACCAAGCCGTCCAAGGCCAACGAGGAGGCCTTCGCGGAGGCTGTTCACCAGATCGCACACATCACGCAGCACCTGCTTGATTCGATGGTGAGCCACGGCCCCGCGAAGAACCGTGAAGAGGAAGCGGCCAAGGCCAAGGCCCGGGCCGCCGTCCGCTTTGGAACGGCCTAGCCCGGGCCCTGGTATCCCCAAGTAGCTGGCAGTTGTTGTTGTTCTGGGGGCTCGGAACAACAACAACTGACAGTCAGTTGGGGGCTACTTCCCAAAGGAACGCAGCCTGAGCGAGTTCGCGACAACCAGGACGGAGCTGGCTGCCATGGCCGCGCCGGCGATCATCGGGTTCAGCAGGCCAAGGGCAGCCACCGGGATGCCGATCGCGTTGTAGAAGAACGCCCAGAACAGGTTGGTCTTGATGGTGGACAAGGTCCTCCGTGAAAGCTCTATGGCCTGCACCAACTGGTTCAAGTCGCTCCCCATGACGGTCAGGTCTGATGCTTCAATGGCGACGTCAGTGCCGGACCCCATGGCTATGCCCAAATCAGACTGGGCCAGTGCGGCAGCGTCATTCACGCCGTCTCCTGCCATCGCAACGGTGGCACCGGCATCTTGGAGCTTCCTGACGGCTTCGACCTTGCCTTCCGGCAAGACACCTGCAAAGACATCATCCGGGGCGATCCCGACGGCGTCGGCGACCTGAGCGGCCACGGCCGCATTGTCTCCGGTCAGGAGCATGGGACGGATTCCCAGCTCCTTGAGCTTGCGGATGGCGTCCGCTGAACCGGGTTTGATGGTGTCAGTCAGGCTGATGATTCCCGCAGCCTGTCCATCCAACGCGACCCAGATCGCTGTTGCTCCGGCACGTTCCTGCTCCGCGAAGGTTTCCTGCTGGGCGGGCGTGGGCTTCACGCCGTTCTCCTCAAGCCAACCGGTGCGGCCAACAAGAACCGACTTTCGGGCTCCGTTCAGCGCAACAGTTCCCTTCACTCCACCTCCGGGAGCGGAAGTGAAGCCTTCCACGCGGGGTATGGCGCCGGCGTCGGGCATTGCTTCCTTGGCGGCGGCAGCTATGGCGTGGGCGATGGGATGTTCCGACGCGGCCTCAACGGCACCGGCAAGCAGCAGTACGTCCTCTTCGGCCTGGCCGTTGAGCGCAATAGTGTGGTCCACGGCAAGCTTGCCACTGGTCACGGTGCCCGTCTTGTCCAGGAGGATGGTGTCCACATGGCGGGTGTCTTCAAGGACTTGGGGGCCCTTGATGAGGATGCCCAGCTGGGCGCCGCGGCCGGTTCCCGTGAGCAGGCCAACCGGGGTGGCCAAGCCCAGGGCGCAGGGGCAGGCAATCACGAGAACTGCCACAGCGGCAGTAAACGACGCGTTGAGGTCTCCGCTGAAAACCACCCACAGTACAAACGTCAGAACGGCAATGATCAGGACGATCGGCACGAACACGGAACTGATGCGGTCTGCGAGCCTGGCGATGGGTGCCTTGCCCGTTTGAGCCTGGCTGACCAAGCGGCCCATCTGCGCGAGGGTGGTATCCGACCCCACCCGGGTGGCCCTGACCAGTAACCGCCCGGATGCGTTGATGGTGGCGCCGGTGACGGGACTTCCCGGTCCGACTTCGACAGGAACCGATTCGCCGGTCACCAAGGAGGCATCGACGGCGGAAGAACCCTCCGCTACGACGCCGTCAGTGGCGACTTTCTCACCAGGGCGAACCACAAAGATGTCCCCCACTTGGAGCTGGTCCGCCGGAACTTTCTGTTCCCTGCCGTCCACGAGGATGGTTGCGTCCTTGGCGCCGAGATTCAGCAGGGCCTTGAGGGCATTTCCTGCCTTCGCCTTGGCGTTGGCCTCCAGGTAGCGGCCGAGGAGCAGGAACGTGGTGACGACTGCGGCGACCTCGAAGTACAGCCCGCCGGACATGCCCTCCATGCCCGGATGCTCGGTGATCCGCGGGTCCGCGAACAGCTGCCAGGCGGAGTAGACGTAGGCCGCAATCACACCGATGGAGACCAAGGTGTCCATGGTGGACGCAAAGTGCCGGGCATTGATGGCTGCGGCTCGGTGGAACGGCCACGCAGCCCAGCTCACTACCGGGAGTGCCAACGAGGCCACAACCCAGCCCCAGTTGGGGAACTGGAAGGCCGGAATCATGGAGATCGCGAAAACGGGGACCGTGAGGATGGCTGCCAGGATCAAACGGGGAAACAGGGTGGATGCAGCCGGGCCATGCTCCATGTGATTCCCGTGAGGAGCCTCGCCATGTTCGGCGTGGTCCCCATGTGCGCCGAAGTCGTCGCTGTGGGCGACATGCTCTGCATGCTCGCTCGTACCTCGCCTGGACGCATGCTGCCGCATGTCCCCCACTTCGACGGAGTGGCGAGGTTGTTGGGTTGATACTTGGCGGATGGTGGCCTTGTAGCCCGTGGCGTTGACCGTGTCTACGAGTTGCTGGTCCGTGACGGTCGACGGGACGGTGACGTGGGCTGACTCCAGGGGAAGGTTGACGGTGGCCTCGACGCCTTCGATCTTGCCGAGCTTCCGTTCTACGCGATTGACGCACGACGCGCACGTCATGCCCTCAATGTCCAGTTCAACTACCCGGGTATCGGGCTTGTGGAACGTCTCCTGGTTGGTCAAGGGAACTCCTATGCTTGGTTGGCTACCACCACGTAGCCGGCTTCTGCGACCGCTTCACCGATTTCAGCCGGTGAGAGCTCGCTTGTGGAGGTGATGGTCACGGTGGACAGCCCACCGGGGTTCAGGTCTACGGAGACTTCCTCGACCCCGTTGAGTGCTTCAAGTTCTTCGCTCACGCTCGAAACGCAGTGCCCGCAGGTCATGCCGGAAACGTTGACGTTGGTTTGGATTGTCTGGCTCATGAAGTGCTCCTTGGTGGTGAGTTGAATGGGGTAGTGCGGGTTTGACCGGCTACCGCAGCAGGCGGCCGATGGCATCTGTGGCTTCCTTGACCTTGGCGTCGATCTGCTCCGCCCGGGCTTGGGGATCGGGCTCGGAAGCGGCTCCCACAACACAATGGCCGATGTGCTCTTCAACGAGCCCCAGGCTCACTGCGTGAAGGGCCTTGGTTGCGGCGGCCACCTGGGTGAGGATGTCGATACAGTATTTGTCCTCTTCGACCATCCTCGCGATGCCGCGGACTTGGCCTTCAATACGTTTCAGGCGCCTCAGATAAGCATTTTTGTTGCCCGTGTACCCATGGGTGGTGGGCCCAAGATCAACCTCCAGTGCAGGGAGGTCCGATCCCGGGTAGTTCAGGTCTGCCGTGTTCATGGGATCAAATTTATACCCCTCAGGGGTATAAATCAATTACCCCCAGGGGGTATCTTCCCAAAAGGGTGAACCCATCCTTAAGGATGGGCAGAACCGTCAAAAAATAGCGTTACCCTACCCCTTTGGATTCGGAAACATGGTTGTCAGCAGGCAAGCATTCCGCAAGATCCCGGAGCCGGGACCGAATCGAAGGGAAAACTCGTGAACCCGCCAGCAAGCGCCACCACGACCGCTGCATCAACGACTTCGTCCGATATCGTGCGGAACCTCTCCCTCATCACTGACGAGATGACGGGGACCGCGGCCAAGATCGACGAACTTCAACTGGCCCGCGTAGCCAGCCACCTGGCACACCCCGGGCGAATCTTCGTGGCAGGAGCCGGTCGCAGCGGGCTGGTCCTCAGAATGGCCGCCATGCGGCTGATGCATCTCGGCCTCACCGTCCACGTTGCCGGAGACACCACTACCCCGGCCATCGCTTCCGGCGATCTCCTCCTGGTGGCGTCCGGCTCCGGAACGACCTCCGGCGTCGTAAAGGCCGCGGAGACTGCTGCACGGGCCGGTGCCCGGATCGCAGCGTTCACCACCAATGCCGACTCCCCGTTGGCGGGTCTGGCCGATTCCGTGGTGATCATCCCGGCCGCCCAGAAGACCGACCACGGATCCGCCGTCACCCGCCAGTACTCCGGCTCATTGTTCGAGCAGGCACTCTTCCTGGCTACCGAAACCATCTTCCAATCCCTCTGGGACAACGACGCGCAACCCGCCGAAGAGCTGTGGTTGCGTCACGCGAACCTTGAGTAGAGCCACCCCGATTTCCCTCCAGCAGAACCACAACAGAAAGTAGTCCCTTCCCATGAAGCTCCAAGTTGCCATCGACCTCCTGACCACCGAAGCCGCCCTCGAACTGGCCGGCCAGGTAGCCGAGTACGTAGACATCATTGAACTCGGCACGCCGCTGATCAAGGCCGAAGGCCTGCCGGTAATCACCGCCGTCAAGAACGCCCACCCGGACAAGATCGTGTTCGCCGACCTCAAGACCATGGACGCCGGCGAACTTGAAGCCGACATCGCCTTCAAGGCAGGAGCCGACCTGGTCACCGTCCTTGGCGCAGCGGACGACTCCACCATCGCCGGTGCCGTGAAGGCCGCCAAGGCCCACAACAAGGGCGTTGTGGTTGACCTCATTGGCATCGAGGACAAGGTCACCCGTGCACAGGAAGTCCGTGCCCTCGGCGCGAAGTTCGTTGAAATGCACGCCGGCCTGGACGAGCAGGCCAAGCCCGGCTTCGACCTCAACGGCCTGCTGCGCGCCGGCTCCGAAGCCCGCGTTCCGTTCTCCGTCGCCGGAGGCGTGAAGCTGGAGACCATCGCCGACGTGCAGAAGGCGGGAGCCGACGTCGCCGTCGCCGGTGGCGCCATCTACTCCGCCGAGGATCCTGCACTCGCCGCAAAGCAGCTCCGCGCAGCCATCGCCTGATTCCTTCCGCACCAAGGTGGCGCCCCGCAGCTGGACTGCGGGGCGCCACCTTTCGCATATCGGACGAACCTGGAGAAGGCCATGATCGTAGATCTTCCCGATACAACTACCTCGAAGATTTCCAAGAAGATCACTTCGTTGCGTGAGCAGGGCGGGGTGATTGCGCTGGGCCGGGTGTTGACGCTGGTGGTGGTGACCAAGTCCGGGCAGGAAGAAGAAGCGATCGAGGCCGCGAACGAAGCTTCCCGGGAACACCCCTGCCGGATCATCGTGCTGGCCGACGCCGGAGCGCAGGAACCGGACCGGTTGGACGCGCAGATCCGGGTCGGTGGCGACGCGGGCGCGTCGGAAGTGATCGTGTTGCGCGGGTACGGGCAGATGGCCCACGAAAGCGAGTCCCTGGTGGCTGCGCTGCTGCTTCCGGACGCCCCGATCGTGGCCTGGTGGCCGAACGGGGCACCCGAATCCGCGTGTGAGACCTCCATCGGAGCGATCGCGCACCGCCGGATCACCGACTCCGCGAATGAACCGGACCCCGCCCGGGCACTGGAGAACATCCGCCGAACTTACAAGGCCGGCGACACCGACCTCGCCTGGACCCGACTGACAAACTGGCGCATCCAACTCGCTGCGGCTTTGGAGCAGTCCGACGACGTTGAGGTCACCGCAGTGACGGTGGAAGGCGACGGCGATTCCCCAAGCACCCTGCTGCTCGGAAGCTGGTTAGGACGCGCCCTCCAGGTTCCCGTGGCGATCGTTGCCGGCCAGGCAGGAACGGGCCTCGTCGGGGTCCACCTTGCCACGCCATCCGGGACCATCAGCCTGACCCGGGAACGGGGTTCGATCGTCGAGCTCGTCCAGCCAGGCCAGCCCGCACAACGCATCGCCCTCCCCCGCCGAAGCCTCAAGGACTGCCTCGCAGAAGAACTCCGCCGGCTCGACCCCGACGAAGTCTTCGGGGACACGGTGCGCAGCTTCGAGGCGTTCACCAACGTCCAGGCCAGCGCCGAGGATGTCCTCCTCAGCGGGGTGGACAGGTGGGATGACGCTTTGGTGAGGGTCGGTTAGCCTTACCGCATGCCCCGGCTGTGGGCCAGTGCGATCGCCTCGGTGCGCGAACCGACGTCGAGCTTCTTGAAAAGGTTCCGTACATGGAACTTCACCGTATTCTCGCTGATCCCCATGGACGACGCGATGGTGCGGTTGCGGTGCCCTGCTGCCAGCAGTTGGAGCACCTCCAGTTCGCGCGCGGCAAGGTTCCACGCGGCAACGTCTCCGGGCGGCCGCGTCGGCAAGTCCAGTGGGAGCGAAACGAAGACGTCCGCGCCCCAGCCGGACATGACATCCATCCGCATCTGACCCGTGAGGGCCTGGACCCGGCGGTCCAGCCTCGCAATGCCGGGGTCGTCAGTGGTCAGTGCGCCACCGCCGTCGTCGCGTACGTTGATCAGCAGGTTCTCACCGTCACAATCCCATTGCGTGCGGACGCGGCGTACCTCCGGTTGTTCCATCATCGCCAGCACCAGCCCGCGGACAATGGCCCGGGCCGCATGCGCGACCTCGCCCGGCAGTGCCCTGCCATTGAGCGGCGGTTCGATGAATTGGACTTCGATTCCGCTGAAACTGGTCAACGGGCGCAGGTCCTCGCGCAAGCGTTCGAAAGCCCTGACGACCGGCTCTTCCACCAGATCCGTGGTGCGGTCGCTGTATGAACGGAGCGCCACCAAGGCCTTCGCTGCGAGGTTCGTGGCAGTCGTTCGGGCGGTGGCGTCGTCCAAAGCGTTCGACCGCAAGGCCGCGAGCAAGGTCTCCAAAGTGGTCGAGTGGAGGTCCGTCAGTTCCGCCGTGACCCGCACCCGCTCGGCCGAGGCCGCCCGTGATTCAAGCAAGTACGACGGCGGTGCATCCGCGACTTTTTCGCGTATGCGCTTGGCCGTGAGGTCCCACAGGTACTCCAACAGTCCAAACCCGGGGTCCGGTTCTGCAGGCTTGGGATCCGTCAACACAAGAAGGGCATTGCTGGGGCCATGCCGTAGGGCGAGTACCTGCCGGGCTTGCCCTGCGATATCGGCTTCCCCCAGCCAGGGTGCCTCGTCGGGCAGCGCACCACGGAGAACGTCTAGTTCTGCAATGGACACGCGGGAAGTGATCTCCTCGGCGCCCGCCTTCTTCTGCGGCCGGCCGGTGCAATCTTCGGTAAAGATCACTAAGGCGCTGCAGCCGAACGTTGGAAGAAGGGCATCCCGCAGCCGCTCGGCAATCTCCGCTAAGGGCGCATCGGCCAGTGCAGCCACAGCGCGCAGCAACGGCCACGGAAGTTCGGGCTCAGGCATGGAACGTCCTTCTTGTTTCGTCAGTCGGACAGGCGGCCGGTACTGACACATCCTGCCCGAAAGTGTAGCCAAACTTGGCGTCGGCACCTAGACGCGTTCCGCCGTCGTGCCCCGTGCGTAGGCGACTGCCGCAAGATGTACCGCCACGACCCACTTTGGCTGAAACTTGGACAGACTCGCCGTGAAAGCGGGCAAGTGGGCGGGGTGCGCAACTCAAAGTAGGTGGTGACGGCACACAGGACCGTCGTGCCCTTCAGCAAAACTGGTTACATTCTTCTGACTGCCGGACATTAACCGGCTATGAGCGTTGAGACGGATCAAGGGGGTCGTGTGGAGCCGACCAGGGAAAAGCAGTTCCTGGCGGCCCACGTTGCCTGCCACGACCAGGTCTACCGGTACTTTCGGCGCCGGACGGAGGAAGCGTCCACCGCGGAGGATCTCTCCGCGGAGGTGTTCAGGATCGCGTGGGAGAAATGCAGTCGTGACCAGGAATTATCCGTGCCGGTGGTGTTCGGCATAGCCCGGAACGTCCTCCGCAACCACTACAGGGCAAACCTTCGCTCCCACAACCTCACGAAGCTGCTTGAGATGCAGCGGACACACATGCCGGACACCCACGATCAGGGCGTCCGTGAGGCCTTGGACATGCTCAAGCCAGAGGAACGCGAGGTTCTTCTCCTGACCTACTGGGATGGCTTCAGCTCTACCGAAATCTCCAAACTGCTTCGGCTGACTTCCACGGCCGTCCGGATGCGACTGCACCGGGCCCGCAAAGAACTCAGCCGGATGCTTTTGACCGACCACGCTGCAGAGGAATCCACATAATGAGTACCAAGCAGGACCTGGAACGACTGGTCGCGGCCGACCCGGCCTTGGCGGTGACGGAGGGGGAGTTGGCCAAGAGCCGGGAGAGGAGCCTCGCAGTCATCCTCTCTGACGCGGACCAACTCACTGTGGGTGGTTCCGTTGAAGATTTCCACAAGCAGTCGTCCTCTCGGCGGTTCCGACTGGTGGCGGGAGTTGGCCTGGTGGCGGCGACGGCGGCCGTGATTGCCGGCGTTGCTGTTTCCGGAGTGTTTGTGGCGGCAGCGGAGCAGCCGGCTCCCGCGGCCACCCAGACTGTCGCAACCGAGGAGACCGGATCTCCGTTGCCGGAGATCATGGGCCGCATGCCGACTTTCGACAACCACATCGTCACGGGCGGCAATGGCAATAAAGCCGCGGTCGCCAAGGACCCGGAAGCAGACTTCCATATGGACGCTGCCAATCCGGGAAAGCTCGGCATTAACGCCGCCGGGTGTTTTGTGAGCACCTATCCCGACGGCAGCGAGGGCAGCCTCATTTTCCCTTCGGGGACCAGGATCATCGACTCTGGAGTGGTCTTCCCCGACGGCGCGACCTTGACCATTGGCGACGATTTCGTCTTCGGAGGCGGTTCCGCCGAGGTAGATGAGGGGCAGTGCGCCCCCCGTGGTTCGGCTTTCCTTGTTCAGAGCTGGGACTCCACCCGCTGACTCCCAGAGGTGCGCCTTCCAGGGTGGCCGCACGAAACCGCGACGGCGGCGCCTGGAAACCGCCGCCGCCCCACCGCCGTCGTGCCTTTACTCTGCTGACTCCTCGTCGGCAGGTTCCGGTTCCCGCAGTACCAGCGCGGTGCCTTGGTACGGGCCGAGCTCCAGGAAGAAGCTGTGGAGGTCGTCCACATGGCCGACGTCCTCACTGCTGAAGAGGTCATGGACCACTGAACCAGGGACCAGGTGCGGGGACTGGATGCTGCCCGCGATCTCCTGGTCGGAGAAGTTCAGGACCGTGACCTCGAGACTGCCGTCGCCGAGTTGGTTGACCAGCACCAGGAGGGCACGGTTGGAGACCTCCGGCACATCCAGGAGCACGCTCGTGGCAATGCCGGAGCTCTCGCGCACCCGCAGGATCTCCTGGAGGCGGCGCGCGTAGGAGTTGGGGTCCTTGAGCTGCTCCGGCAACGAACCATAGAGGCTTCGGGCGCGGGGCATCCCTGCCGCGGACTTGGCCGCATCCGGGCGGGTGCCCATGAGGTCGTGGGCGCCGCGGTTGATCCAACGGGTGTCGCCCTGCGCGGTCAGTTCACCTACGACGTCGCGCGGCAGGGCAATGATGCCCGTCAGGTCCCACCCGGACAGGGCAAAGACGCCCGGCTGCAGCGCGTTGTACATGGACATGAGCACGTGGACGTCCCGGACCTGTGCCTCCTGCTCCGGAGTCATGGCCTCTGGGTCCGGGATACCGAGGGTTGCCATGATGAAGCTCGCCGTGGTGCATGCGATGCCGTTGGTGGTGAAGAGCGCGTTGTACGGGCCACTCTCACCGGTGAGGCGATCGCGGAGGGTCTGCTGAACCTTCTCCGCCACCTCTGCGCCGGTCAGTTCCTCGCCGCCGAGTTCGAACACGTCCTCACGGTGGCCGGCAGCGAAGTGCAGAAGCTCGTACGTCAGTTCATCGTGGTTCTGGAGGGCATGGACCAGTGAAGCCTGGTCAACCCCGATCTCCATGGCCAGCCGCAGGGTGAGGCGGAGGAACTCGGTGTCGGCCGTGACCAGGGAGTAATGGTAGGCCGGGCGCGTGATGAAGTCGTAGGACAGATCGGCGCCGGCCTCGGACTGGGCCTTGATGTCGTCGATGGTGAGGTTGAGTTCCTGGAACGAGAACCCGCCCACCTTGCGGATCATGGAACCGATGAGTTGGTTGGCGGCTTCGGACAACGGATGGCCCTCAGACCAGCCCGGTTGCTCTTCGGCACTCTTTTCCACGCCCAGGAACCCGTTGGCATCAAGGCGGAGCGCGCCCGTGCCGAGGTCAAGCAGCGAGTGAAGGGCGTCCCCCACAACCAAACGCATTCCCGCGAACGTCGGGTCCAGCCAGTTGATCGAGGGCTGTCCGGCTTTGAAGTAGTGCAGGTACACCCAGCGCCTGACCTTGCCCGTGGTGTCTGCCACCGGACGCGTGGCGCTCCAGTTGGTCTCCTTGACGCCCGGTTCGTAGAAGATCACACGCTGCAGGCGGCCAATGATGTAGCCGGCTTTCTGCAGCGCCTGTTCAGCCTCGGGGCTGATGTTGACGGAGTCCTTGCCCTCAGGAACATCGGGCAGCAGGTGCCAGTCCTCTTCGGGAATATCCACCATGTGGTAGATGCCGGGGTAGTCCCGGAAGTTCATCTCGGCGAGCCGGAAATCGGCGCCCTTTCCGGTGTGGCCCGGAACGATGTCGTCAATGACAGTGCCATCGTGGTCCGCTGCCACCTCGCACATCCGGCGGAATTCCTCTTCCGTCCCGAAGGCGGGATCGATTGCCATGCTGATGCGGTCGAAGTGCCCGTCAACGCTGGGCGTCTGGGACCAACCACTGATGCCGCCGGCCAGTTTCACGGGTCCGGTGTGCAGGCCCCGAATGCCGATCTCGCGGAATGCCTCCCACAGTTCGGGGTCCCCCAAGGCGGCGAGGAAGGACTGCTTTTCCTTGGTGATGAAGGAAAGAGGATAGGCCGTGAACCAGACCGGGGCCTTCTCCACGGCAGCCCGCGGGTTCGGCCGGGCATAGGCGTTCTGCCACATGCTCGCCTGGCCGGACAACTGCCGCGCCATGGTGTTGGCATCTCCCAGCATCGACTGGTTGCGAAGCCAATCAACGTATGTCTTGTTCAGCCCGTCGAACTCAAGGGAGGGGCGCGCGGCGAAAAACTGGCGACGGCGGGCTACGGGCCTCAGCGCTTTGGGCCGCGCAGGGTAGAACTGCTCGTCGAAGGAGACTTCCGGGACTTCGGTTTCTTCTACCGTCTCTTCCCCGCTTGTGCCGTTCGATGACTCATTCAGCTCTGCGGAATCTCCGGCAACATCCTTCATGCCGGACACATCGTCGCTGACTTTCGGCTCCTGCACAGTCTTCTCCTTTACGCGGCCCACGCACTTGGCGCCGGCCTTCCGAGGGCTTGCTCAAGAGGACACGTACCCGGGCAGCCCGGGAGTATTCATGCTAGTCGGAGCACCTCAACGTTTGTCGAACCCGAGCCGAATACTGGCTGATTGTGTACAGATAAGGCATCGCGGACCAAGCTTAAGGGGCGTGACATGAGCACGAACCGGATGTGTGATATTTCGGAGGGGGCCGATGTACAAGTCAATGGAGCAACAGCCTGGTGACAGCTGGATAGACCACGCGTTCTTTGTCCTGGCGGGGGCATCGGCGGTGTGGTTGGCCTTCCTGCTGGCGGGGGAGAGCTTCCAGCTTGGCTGGGGACAATTGTGGTCCTGGCTCCTCTTCTGGGCCTTTTTGGCATACCTGTTACTTCCCCGACTCCACCGGATCCTGACCACGATCTACGTTCCGGGCTACTTCATCGGCCGGGCCCGGACCAGTGACGGACTCCTCGGGGACCCCGTGAACGTTGCCCTCCTCGGTGCCGAACGCCAGATCCATGCCATCATGCACCGCGCGGGCTGGACCATCGCGGACGATGTCACCTTTGCCAGCAGCCGCCGCATCATCAGTTCAACCATCCTTCGCCAGAGCTACACCCAGGCACCGGTTAGTCCCCTCTACCTCTTCGACCGGCAACAGGACTTCGCCTACCAGCAGGAGGTGGACAATAATCCCGGCAAACGGCATCACGTCCGCTTTTGGCGCTGCCCCGACGGGTGGATGCTCCCCGGCGGCCACACAGTGGATTGGCTTGCCGCCGGAACGTACGACCGCAGCGTCGGTTTCTCCCTGTTCACGCTTCAGATCACCCACAAGATTGAGCAGAATACCGACGTCGAGCGTGACCACATCGTCCGGACAGTCTCCGAAGCCGAACCCGCCGTCCGCGTCCACGTGATCAAGGACTTCTCCACGGGGTACCACTCGCGCAATGGTGGCGGCGATTCCATTTCTACGGACGGCGACCTTCCCGTCGTCGACGCCCGTGGCGTTCCCGTCGCGGAAGCCGACGGACCGAAGAACACGGACAGCCGCGACCGCCGTCCGGCACCAACCATTGTGGGCGTTGCCCTTGTGGTGGTCAGGGCGGTTGCGGCGCTCGCGCTCGCCGTCACGTTGTTGACGTCTTCAGGCGATTTCTCGGATGTCACCCTTGATGACGGTGCGGCCGATCCGGAAACCACGACGGCGGTGCTCACGTTCCTGGGGATTGTTGTGTTGGTCTTCGGGCTGGGGGAGGTTTTCCTGGCCTGGCGGATTTTCCTGGGCAGCAATGCGGCCCGGGTGATCGCGATGGGCCTGAGTTCACTATCGATCCTGGTGCAGGCCATCGATGCTTCCACGGGCAGCACCAGCATCACGCTCGAAGCCGGGCTTCCGGGCCTTGCCACCGACATCCTGGTGCTCCTGGCCCTGTCCAGCCAGCGCGCCCGGGTCTATGCGAAGCGGCAGAGAGTTCCCGCGGTCCCGCCGACCCTGGCCCCGAAGCGGCTAACCCCCTGACCCGCCCGGCGTTGCTCTCTCACACCCCGTCCCTTCTTCGGCGTTGCTCTCACATCCCGACCCTTTTTCGGCGTTGCTCTCTCACACCCCGTCCCTGTAGGCGCGGGCCCGTGCGGCCACGACCCACTTTGACGTCCGGGCGCGGGGGAATCGAGGCACCGGACGGCGTGTTGGCCGCACGCCCCCGGCAAAGTAGGTCGCGACGGCACGCCGCCGTAAGGCCCGCTCTCCAAGCCCCCGACGGCGGTACCCACGTGCCGTCGTCGGGCGTTTCCCGTTGGGATGTGAGAGAGGGATCGGTCAAACGGGTGGGGATATGGGAGAGCGATCGGTCAAACGGGTGGGGATGTGAGAGAGCGATCGGTCAAACGGGTGGGGATATGGGAGAGGGATCGGTCGAGGGGGTTAGGCCGTGACTGCCAGGGCGTCGATTTCCACCAGCATGACCTCGTGCGGCAGGTCGACGAACACCGTGGTGCGGCTGGGGAGCAGGCCGCTGGGGACGTTCTCGCGGATGAATTCGCCGTAGACCTCGTTCATGGCGGCGAAATCGTCCCGGGTGGTGAGGTACACACGGAACATCAGGACGTCCTCAACGGAGGAGCCGCCGGCCTCGAGGATGGCCTTGACGTTTTCCAGGGTGCGGCGGGTCTGGACGCGGACGTCGCCGTCGCCGATGTACTGGTTGGTGACCGGGTCCATGGGCCCCTGGCCGGAAACCTGGAACATGCCGCCCTTCTTGATGCCCTGGGAGAAAACGTGGGCAGGCGCGGGGGCGTTCTCGGTCAGTACTACTGTCTTTTCACTCATGCTGAGTTCCTTTCGTGGCTGATCCAGCCGAGGTCCTTGGAGATGGCCTCGGTGCTGGCTTTGAGGTCGGGCAGCAGCTCGAGCAAGCCTTCATAGCTGAGCATCACTACCGGTACTGAACAAGAGGCTGCGGCAACAACGGATCCGCTGGCGTCGCGGATGGGGGCCGCGATGCAGTGCACGAAGGCTTCGTGCTCGGCATTGTCGTGTGCCCAGCCCTGTTCCCTGACCTGCTCCAGTTCGGCCAGCAGGGCCTCGGGGGAGGTCAGGGTGTTTTCGGTGACTTTTACGTAGTCCAACCCCGCGGCGATCTTTTCTTGCCGGCTGCGGGGCATGTCTGCGAGGAGGACTTTGGACACAGCGGCCGAGTGCAGCGATGCAGTGAGGCCGATGCGTGAGTACATGCGGACGGGGTGGTGGGATTCGAATTTGTCGATGTACACCACCTCGTTCCCTTCGAATGCCGCGAGGTGCACGGTGTGACCGGTGAGGCCGTTCAATTCCGCCAGGTGCGGGTGGGCAACCTTGCGGATGTCCCGTTGTTCCAGTGCAAGCGAGGACAGCTCGAACAGCTTGGAACCCAGCATGAAGCGTTGGTCGTCGTCGCGGACCACCATGCGTTTTTCCTCGAGGGCGTGCAGCAACCGCATCACCGTGGTTTTGTGCACGGAAGCTTTCGACGAAAGTTCGTCCAAGGTAGCTGGTTTCGCGGCGAGTTCGCCGAGCAGGTCGATCGCCCGCAGAAGGCTCTGGCTCAAAGTGTCACGCTCCGGTCCTGGTGTTGAAATGTCCGCCTTCAACATGGATAGCAGCCCAATCGCTGTCCGAAGAATCGAGGATGGCGGCCAGCTGACCGGCAGGCGGCAACGGACCGCGGTCGCCATGGACGGTCAGCGTGCAGGCGGCGGCAACGTGGCCGCGGCGCAGACTGGCCTTCTGGTCCAGGCCGAACAGGAGGCCGCTGAGGTAACCGGCGGCAAAGGAGTCGCCGGCACCAACAGGCTCGACGACGGCAACGGACAGTGCGGGAACCTCCACCCGGGTGCCGTTCCTGTTGAGCGATATGGCGCTGATGGCCTCGTTCTTGATGACAAGGACTTCGGGATCCGGCAGGAGCCTGCGCAGTTCGGTTTCGTCGGTGGTCCCGAACGCGTGCTCGGCCTCGTCTTTCCCGACAAGCACGACGTCGGCAAGGTTCGCCAGCCGCTGCAGGACTCCGCGGTCCTGTCCATCCCATAGGGATGCCCGCCAGTTCACGTCAAAACTGATGGTCCGCCCGTCCCGTGGTCCTGTCAGCAGTACCTCGAGCATGTCCAGGCAGTCGGGAGAGAGCGCAGCGGTTATCCCGCTGAGGTGAATGAGCCCGGCTTTGTCCACGAGTGAAGCGACGGCCGGGTTGGTGAGTGTTTCCCGTCCCATGGCCGAGGCGGCCGAACCCTGCCGATAGTACAGAACCGAGCTTCCGGCGTCGGGGTTTGAATCCTGGGCGGGAACCTTCACGTATACGCCGGTGGGCCGAACGGAGTCCACTTCAACGCCGGAGACGCCAACGCCGTGGTCCTTCAACTCATTGAGGATGCGCGTGCCGAAGCCGTCTTTGCCGACGCGGCTGACCCAGTGGGTCTCCAGTCCCATGGCGGCCAGTCCCATGGCAACGTTCGACTCTGCGCCGCCGATACCGCAGTGAAGTACGGAGGCCAAGTACAGCGGAACACCTTGGGCAGGGGTCAGCATGGCCATGGTTTCGCCAAGACATACAGCAGACAGCATGTAACTCCCGTATCCGATCGGTGCGTTATTTCGCGGTGCGTGGGGCCGCAGCCGAAGCGATCCGCGGCGGATTGAGAGGCTCCGGGGGGCGTGCCGTGGCCTTGACTCTCGATCCGCCACCATGTTAGACATATCACCAGCAGGTTTGCAACCAGCGTTGCAAAATACGCAACGCAAGCAAATATCTCTCCCATAACCCCACAACGCAGCTCCAAAAGCGCAGCATCAAAAGCGCAGCATCGCGAAGGGAATGAAAGCGTGAACACCTCCCAAGCCATCTCGGCACCCGCCGTTGCGGGCCTGGCCGACCGCCGGCTCGACTGGCGGCACAAGGCAGTCCCCGCAAACGCCAACGGGACGTCCCACGCGGAGTTCCTGGCCGCGAAACACACCCTCGCCGACCTTCAAACGCCCCTTCTGACGCTGGACGCCCGGGCGCTGAAGGTCAACGCGGACCGCCTCGCCGCGTGGTGCACCGACCACGGGGTCCTTTTGGCCCCGCACGGGAAAACCACCATGTCCCCGCAGCTGTGGGCCGAGCAGCTCAATCGCGGAGCGTGGGGAATCACGCTGGCCAACTATGCGCAGCTCCGGGTCGCGGCGGAGTTCGGCGTCCGTAACCTCCTGCTCGCGAACAGCCTCACCGACCCGCAGGCCATCAAGTGGGTAGCGGCAGCGGATGCCACCATCCTGTCCTGGGTGGATTCGGTGGCCACCGTCGCATTGATCGAACGCACCCTCGCGGACACCGAGGGGGTCCTTGACGTCATGGTGGAACTCGGCGGGTACGGCGGCCGGACCGGTGCGCGCAGCGTGGAAGCCGCCATGGACGTTGCGCTGGCGGTCAATGACGCGCAGCACCTGCGGTTGGTAGGCGTCAGCGGGTATGAAGGCGCCCTTGCCCACACAGCGGACGACGCCGGACTGGCAGCGGTCCGTGGCTATCTCGCCAACATGCGGCTGCTTCACGAGGAAATTCTGGGGGCGGGACTCTACGGTTCGGACTCGGTGATCATCACGGCGGGCGGCAGCGCATACTTCGACGATGTTGTCTCCGTACTTTCGCCGTGCATGGGTACCACGGCAGAGACCAACCCAACTGTGCCCAATTCCTTAAAGGTGGACCTCATGATCCGCAGCGGCGCCTACATCATCCATGACGACGGCTTCTACCGGGTTATCTCGCCGTTCTCCCGCGAAGGTGGTCAACCCTTCCGCGCCGGCATGCACGGCTGGGCGCGGGTCGTTTCACAGCCCGAACCCGGCCTGGCCATCCTGGACGCCGGCAAGCGTGACCTGCCGTTCGACGAAGGTTTCCCCGAACCCCAACTCATTGGACCAGCCCTCGGGGGAGCGATGGAACCGCTGGAAGGTGCCAAGATCACGGCGATCAACGATCAGCACTGCTTCATGACCTTCCCCTCCAACGTCACGGTTACACCCGGAGACGTCGTACGCCTGGGCCTCTCGCACCCTTGCACCGCCTTCGACAAGTGGTCCGTCATCCCGGTCCTGGCAGATACCGGCAGCAGCACCGACGCTGGCAGCTCGGCCGACCTGACCGTCGTCGACCTTATCCATACCTTCTTCTAGGAATCCCATGAAGACCCTCATCAGCAACGCCACGGTGGTGGACGGAAGCGGAGCGGAGCGCCGTGCAGCGGACGTCCTGCTGGACGGTTCCGTGATCGCGGAGGTGGCCGACGCCGGCAGCCTCACCGCTGCCGGAGCGGATCGCGTCATCGATGCGCACGGCCTGGTCCTGAGTCCCGGTTTCATTGACATGCACGCCCACTCCGACCTCCAGCTGCTGGTCAACCGGGACCACTACGCCAAACTCAGCCAAGGCGTCACCACTGAACTGCTGGGCCAGGACGGACTCTCCTACGCACCCGTGGACGATGCAACACTGGCGGGTGTCCGCGAGAAGATCGCCGGCTGGAACGGCAACCCCGAGGACTTCGACTGGAACTGGCGCAGCGTCGGCGAGTACCTGGACCGCCTGGACGCTGAAGATTCCGGCGGGAGGATCGCCACCAACGCCGCCTACCTCGTACCGCAAGGAACGGTCCGGGCCATGGTGATGGGCTTCGACGAAGGTGATCCCACCCCGGAACAACAGCAGCGGATGCAAGACGTTGTCCGCGCCGCGATGGAGGAAGGCGCCGTGGGGATGTCCTCCGGTCTCACCTACACCCCGGGCATGTACGCAACAACGGAAGAGCTGGCCGGACTGTGCCGGGTTGTCGGTGGACTGGGAGGGTTCTACGCCCCGCACCACCGCTCCTACGGCAAGAATGCCCTGGGCGCCTATGCCGAGATGATCGACCTGAGCCGGGACAGCGGATGCGCCCTGCATCTGTCCCACGCCACCATGAACTTTGCCGAGAACAAGGGCCGTGCCGGAGAACTCCTGGCCCTGATCGACTCCGCGCTCGATGACGGTGCGGACATCACCCTGGACACCTATCCCTACCTTCCCGGCGCCACCACGCTGAGCGCGATCCTTCCCGGTTGGGCATCCGCGGGAGGAACGGAAGCAACCCTGGCACGCCTGTCCGACCCCGCCACCCGGGCACGCATCCGCGAAACCGTGGAGATCTATGGCTCGGACGGCTGCCACGGGGTTGTAGCCGAATGGGACACCTTGGAAATCAGCGGCGTCCAAAACCCTGCGCTCGCGGGCTACGTGGGCCGGACCATCAAGGACATCGCCGCGGAAACAGGCGAGGAAGCGTTCGATGTGTTCGCCCGCATCCTCACCGATGACCGTCTGGGCACCGGAATCCTGCAGCACGTGGGCCACGAAGAAAATGTCCAAACCATCATGAACCACCGCACGCACACCGGCGGCAGTGACGGGTTGTTGGTCGGCGCCAAGCCCCACCCGCGGGCGTGGGGCACATTCCCGCGCTACCTCGGCCACTACTCCCGCGACCTCGGACTGCTGAGCCTCGAGGACGTGGTCCATCATCTGACGGGCCGGCCTGCCGCACGACTGAAGCTCCGCAACAGGGGACTGGTCCGCGAAGGGTTCGCCGCCGACGTCGTGCTTTTCGATCCGGAAACCATCCGCGACGAAGCCACTTTCGACAATCCCCGCCAAGCCGCCAGCGGCATCCACTACGTGTTCGTCAACGGAACAGCTGCGATCGACGGCGGCCGGCCCACCGGCGCACGTGCCGGCCGCGCCCTCCGTCGGCACAGTGACGGCCTCACCCGGGAACGCGGGATCAACCGAGAAGGAATGCAATGACCCCCGAAGAATTCATCCATCAGCTCGAGACCGACCGCACCCTGGCGGTGGTCCGCGCGCCGTCCATCACGGACGCTGCCGAGCTGTGCCGGGCGCTGGCCGACGGCGGCATCCGCAGCGTCGAACTGACCTTCACCACGCCTGATGTGCTCAAGCACGTCCAACGCGCGGCGGAAACGGCAGCGGACCATGGTGCCGCCGTCGGGATCGGCACGGTCATGACCGGTGACCAAGCCCGCGCTGCGATCGACGCCGGTGCGAAGTTCCTGGTGACGCCCGGGCTTCGGCCCGAGGTAGCCGCGGTCGCAACCGCCGCCGGCGTTCCGTTCAGCCTCGGCGCCATGACCCCCACCGAGGTAGCCCAGGCTCTCGATTTGGGATCGGCCGCCGTCAAGATTTTCCCTGCCCGCCAGCTCGGACCTGCCTACCTGAAGGACCTGCAAGGACCCTTCCCGGGGATCCGGCTGCTGCCCTCCGGGGGCATCGACGCCTCCAACGCCAAGAGCTACCTCGACGCCGGTGCTGCCGCAGTCTGCTGCGGCACCAGCGTGGTACCGCCCGCGGCAGTTGCTGCCGGCGACTGGGCAGACATCGCGGCCCGTGCCGCCGCCTTCACAGGCACCCTCAAGTAGGACTACCCGGAAAGACACGTCCATGAATGAATTCCTCGACTGGCTGCGGCACGATACCGCCGGCCTGCTCCTCCTGGCAGGCGCCGGCATTGCGCTCCTGCTGTTCCTGATCATCAAGGTCAAACTCGAACCGTTCATCGCTTTGGTGGGAACCGGCGTGCTGGTGGCCCTGGTGGGCGGCATCTCGGTGGAGGCCCTGGTGGGATCGGCCACCAAGAGCAGCGACGCCCTCATAGAGAAGGGCTTCGCCGGCATCCTCGGGCACATCACGGTGATCATCGGCCTGGGTACCGTCCTTGGCGCGATCCTCGAACGGTCCGGCGGTGCCGAGGTGCTCCTTGGCCGGCTGGTGAAGATTTTCGGTGAGAAGGGAACGCCGCTCGCCATGGGTATCACCGGCTTTGTGCTGGGCATCCCCGTGTTCTTCGATATCGGCATCTTCGTGCTCGCGCCGCTGGTGTACGTTGCGGCGATCCGCGGCGGCAAGTCCCTCGCGCTGTATGCCCTGCCGCTGTTGGCCGGCCTCTCCGTGACCCACGCCTTCCTTCCCCCGCACCCCGGACCCGTTGCTGCGGCCGGTTTGTTCCACGTGGACCTCGGCTGGATCATCCTCATGGGCCTCATCTGCGGCATTCCCGCCTGGTTCGCCTCCGGTATCTTGTGGGGCACGTGGATCGGGAAGCGTGTGATGGTCCACGTTCCCGAGGACCGCATCATCGAGGAGGCGGACACCGCCCGCGGACACGAACCCTCCATTGGCCTGGTTCTCCTGGCCATCGGCCTGCCCATGATCCTCATCCTCGGCGGCACCTTCGGCAACATCTTCGCCCCGGCCGGCGCCTTCCGCGACACCCTCCAGTTCTTCGGCAACCCGGCCATTGCGCTGACCGTCGCCGTGCTTCTGGCCATGTGGCTCCTGGGCATCCGCCGCGGCATGACCGCCGCTGAATTGAGCGAGATCACCGGGTCCTCACTGCGGCCCGTGGGCATGATCCTGCTGGTGGTCGGTGCCGGCGCGTTCTTCGGGGCAGTCCTCTCGGCGACCGGCGTTGGCAAGGCTGTTGCGGACACACTGTCCCAGGCGGGCCTGCCCATTATCCTTTCGGCGTTCGTGATCAGCGCCGGCATGCGCATCGCACAGGGTTCGGCCACGGTGGCGATCGTGACCACCGGCGGCATCCTCGCGCCGAGCCTCGCCTCCGGGTACAGCCAGCCGCAGCTCGCCCTGATTGTTGTGGCCATCTCATCGGGCTCCATCATCGCCAGCCACGTCAACGACGGCGGGTTCTGGATCATCTCCAAGTACTTCAATATGTCAGTGAAGGACACCCTGAAGACCTGGACCGTCCTGGAAACCGTTCTGTCCGTTGTGGGCTTCGGCATGGCGGCCCTGCTGTACACGTTCGTGAGGTAAGCCGCCGCGCTGAGGTGGGCGCCGCGCCTGGTGAGCCGCCGCGCTTGGTGAGCCGCCGCGCCTGCGGTGGGTGCCGCCGTCGTACTTCCCGCGGACCCGTGCCGCCACCACCTGCTTTGGCTGCGAAACGGCCCCGACCCGCCCCTAAAACGGCGTGTCGGGGCCGTTTTGGCTTCAATGTCGGTTGTGACGGCACGCGATCCCGCCGACGCCACGCTGGTTCAAGTGGTTAAACAAAAGCTCCGGAGTGCGTTATTGGGGGATACGCACTCCGGAGCAGCTTTGTGGCAGGCGCTCCCGCTGACCTGCAGTAACAACTCTACGTTGGGTGTGACGGCATTGCCACCACTTGGAATTAGTACTTTCGCTTTATTTTCCCGGCGCGTGATCCGGCCGCTTTTTCTGCGGCACAATCAACACCGGTCGGCGCTGATGATGGCTCAACCACGCGGCCACCGAACCGTTCAATGCCTCAGAAATCCGGTGCCCCAGCCCGGGCTCGGGAGTGCCGACGATGATCATTGAGGCCTTGATGTCCTCGGCCAGCCTGCCCAAGGCCCGGGCCGGGTCACCTGCCAGAAGCCGCAAGGTCCAGTCTGCCGAGCCGCCCTCCATGGCTTCTGCGATTTCCTTGCCGAGGTCGTTCCGGATGGCGGCCACGTCCTCGTCGTCCTTCTCCGGGTGCAGCGACATCCTGTGGGTCTCCCGTGACGGATCCCACTCCACGAGGTAACTCGCCTCGTCCACATATGCGCAGACCAGGGGCACGCCGAGCTGCTCGGCCAGTGCGCGGGCCGTCTGCAGGACCTCCACGTGCTGATCCGGCAGCACCCCTACAACCAATGGAATGCGTCCGCTGAATTCTTCGCCAGCCATACCTTATTGTTGCGCTGCGGCCTGCCCTTGAACAGGCTCCCCGGCCCCCAACTGGGTAGCAATAGTGCGCGTTTTCAGGGGGCGGTTTCTAGCGGTTATCGCAACAGGAAGGTTCTGATCATCTCATTTGGGGT